>PKUE01000117.1 GCA_002869685.1 Desulfuromonas sp. | reverse complement strand
CGGTTTTTGCATCCTTTTGAGCGGCAAGTCAAAAGGATGTCGCCTGCCGGGGCGAAACCCGGCGACCTTGATCTTGGTTTTAGTTGTGCCGTGGTTCACACAATGAAACAAATTGCTCCGGCGAACCTCATCCGTTCTCATAGTTGGTGCCCACGTGACGTGGGCTTCCGCGCCCACACGTCGGGTTACTTTTGCGTCGACAAAAGTAACACAAAATCGACTCCCGACCATTGCGCCCTATCGGGTTCCCTCACTCCATTCGCTTACGCTGTGATGTCGGCAAAAACTCGCTCCCGCTCAAACAGTTTGCCGACGACCATCACAGCAACGCTCTTTACGTTCGGCGCTGCTGAACGGGAGGGCTTAGGTGCAAAGAAAAGATTACTGTAGGGTGGGCTCCGTCCCACCCGTTAGGTCGGTGCCACACAAAAGGTAGAGAGAGACAAAGGATTGCTATCAAGGTTTTACGCCAAAGCCGATGAGAAGCACAATTCGCCGACCTAAAGGGCGGCGAGCCGAACCCGCGACGCACATCGGAAACTGACACAGTGTAGGTTAAGCTAGGTCCAGGAGAAGTTCAGCCGTTTTTTGCATCCTTTTGAGCGGCCAGTCAAAAGGATGTCGCCTGCCGGGGCGAGTCCCGGCGACCTTGACTTTGATCTCAAACTTCCGAGGTTCGCACAAGGGGAGAAAAGCCCCTTGCACGAACCACATCCGTTTCTATTTCCGCGCCGGTGGCGCCATAAACTCCGGTCCAACCGGATCAGTAATCGTCGCATTGACAATGGCGGCAATTTCCTCACGATCCGCCTCCGACAGCGACCAACCAAATACCTGCTTCACCCGATCCAACTGCTGCGGATGGCGCGCCCCCCACAAAGCAATCGCCCCCTGATCAATCACCCAACGCACCGCCAACTCCAGCACGCCACGCTGAAAACGTTCCTGAGCAAACGCATCCAGCTTGGCCACTGCGTCAAGATAGGCGGCATAACGCGGCGCTTTAAACTTGGGATCATACTGGCGAATATCATCGCCCTCAAACGTTGGCTCAGCCGCCATCTTACCAGACAGCAATCCACGACAAATGGCCCCATAGGCCAAAATCGCCAGCCCATGCTGTTGCGCGTAAGGCCGTACATCGACATCAATCTGCCGCTCAAACAAATTGTAGGGCGGCTGGACACTGTGCAGCGGGGCCACACTGCGGAAGCGGTCCATCTGCTCCGGATTGTAGTTGCTAACGCCAATCGCGCGAATCTTGCCGCTGGCGAGCAGCTCGGCCATCACTTCGGCCGTCTCTTCAATGGGCACCAGCGGGTCCGGCCAATGAATCTGGTAAAGATCGATGTAATCGGTCTGCAGGCGCTGCAATGAATCGTCAATCTCCTGTAACAACCGCTCACGGGTACAATTGCGTGACACCCGCCCTTTATCATCCCACTGTAATCCCGCCTTGGTAGCCAGGACCACGTTATCCCGTGCCACATGACCGTTCCATGCCTGTCCCACCAGGGATTCAGAATGACCAAAGCCATACACTGCGGCGGTATCAATAAACGTAATACCCTGATCTAGAGCAGCTCGAATGGTGGCAACACACTGGTTGTCATCACTGCCACCCCACAACCAGCCGCCGATGGCCCAGGTGCCCAGACACACCTGGCTGACGTCGATATCCGTGGTGCCGAGTTTAGTCGTTGCGATTTTTGCTGAAGTCATTTCAAACACACCTTTCTGCTCGTCATGTCATGACATGCGCTAAGCGTTGTTAGATTCAGTCGATACCGGCCAGACGGGTGAGAATACGATGAAACGCCTGACAGGCTTCCTGCGAACACGATTCTTCCATGGTGTGATACCCGGTGGTCGGCAACTGCAGGGTAGTGCCTTGCACGAAGCCGTCCGAGGCGGCAACAATCCGCCCCAATTCGGTACTGCCCAGCGATAAGGGTAACGTCGGTTGCGCGACCTGTTCGGCGAGTTGCTGGACATAATCGTCTTTAAACCGATAGCTGATCCCATGTTCTCGACACAAGTCTTCCAAACGATCGGTCATGCGCGGGCTGAACGGCGCGTTGGCATCACGACGGCGCAACACCAGCTGTTGACAGTCGGCCGCCGCCCGATCCGGAAACGGACTGGTATCCAGCACCACCAGTTGGTCGGTGGAACCGTTAAAACGGCGGAACCATTCGAGCAGATAACGCCAGCTTTTGCCCGCCTCTTCCTCGGCTGTGAACAACGCCGTGCCCTGAAAACCGAGCGCAAACAGGTGGATCAGATGGGCGGCACTGAGCACGTTATCGAGTTGGCCGGTCAACAGGCCGTCGGCGACGAGTAGATGGTCGTTGAAGGCCACTGGCGTTCCCGCCACCAGTGATTCCAATCCTTCCACCTCAAAAATCAGGTTGTTACGATACGGGCAGACATAGGTATCGATAATCCGCCCCTGGCCGAGATAACCACCGGACCACGGCTCATAAGCCATCACCGGTGTGGCACGAAAGCGGTCGACAATTTTCATCATCAACCCTTCCGACACCGAGTTGCCCAGCAGATCGGAGCGGTTACCGGCAACAAAGGCGGCGTACTGAAATTCATTGGGGCCAGTACAGACCAGACCGTTGCGATCAATATGGGCGGAAAAAAAACCACTCTCCGGAGCGTTGCCCTGAGCCACCAGCACCCCTTGATACCAGGTAACACGGGCGCCACGTTCTTCGAGTTCGCGCTGAAGAACGCGAAAAAACGAGTGCTCAGCACCAACGACACTGGGATGACGCACCAGAGTTTTAAGCAGATCGATAAAGGCTTCACGCTGTTGCACGGTTGAAAAAGTCTCCAAGCGGACGGATCAGTAAATTTTCCGCCGCGAAAAGGTCGAACCGATGACGTTAAAGGTGTTCTCGACAATAAACAAACTATGCGGATCGATGGTAAATGCCACCTCTTCGAGCCGTTTGAGCTGAATATTGTTGGTCACTACCATCAGCACCCGGCGAGTTTCATTTTTATAGGCACCGACACCTTCAAGAAACGTAGCACCGATCTTCATACTATGCATCACCTTCTGCGCGATCTCTTCGTTATGTTTGGAAATAATCAGGCACAGCTTGCGCTGACTGAACATCGACAGACTGTACTCCATACACACCGAGGCAACAAAAGCGGCAATCAGCGAGGCAATGACCAGATCGTTATCCAAACTGATAAAGCTGATCGCATACAGGGCCAGATTAAACATGAAGTAGGTTTTACCGATGCCGATATTGAAGCGTTGGTTCGCGATCACCGCCACGACATCGAGGCCACCATTGGAGCCCAGGGTACGCAGCACCAGTCCGGCACCACCGCCGCTGATAACACCAAAACACACGGCGGCATACAATTGATTCTGGATGGTCACCACCAGGTCGAGATTACTGTAGGCCAGGGAGACCGTGATCATGGCGACAAAACTGTAGGCGAGAAAACGACGACTGATAAACAGATAACCGAGGATAAACATCGGTACATTGAGTAGCAGATACCAGATACCAGCATCGAGAAATGCCGTCTTGTACTCAATCAGTGTCGCTAAACCGAATAAACCGCTGGGGACAAAACCATGCACAGTGGCAATGGATTTAAAGCCAACAGCCTGAATCACGGAACCGACGATAATCAGCATCAAATTCCAGGGAACGGTGTAACTGTATTCTCGGGTAGAAGACAAAAATTCCTCCTTTAAAAATCAGGGTGTAAAAACAAACAAATAACTGGGGAGCAGCCTAACATTGCCTACAGCGGTGGTGCAAGTTCCCCCAGGATCAATCGAGATGATACCAATGAGCACAGGCCCGTGGTAAAAGCAGAGGCATTAACACGACAAGCATGAACAGATCTCCGCTCCAGAAAGCCAGTCCTCGGAAGACTTCATGCCATGCTTTCTCCAGCAACCAATGTCCGAAGATGATTTCAAAAACAAGGGTTTCCGCACCCCACAAAACACCGCCCGGTCAGTGACTGCCTGGATGCCTGCCCGCCATCCAGGGAAACAGCATCACGCTCAGAACACACAGACACAGCAGCACGCCGCTGACCGGCAAAGCAACAGAAGCGCTCAAGGTTGGCCCCAACCAGTGTTAGCGCAACAGACCATTCCCGACCGCGACCGTTACCATCACGGAACACACCAGAATACAGCGAAAAATAAGCGCGCGGTCCTTACGTTTAAACAACGTTAAAATACTCCCGACATTTGCCAGTGGCCGGTTCATAGGTCATGCTTACAGAAAAAGCCCTTTCCCCGCCACTATAAACGCGATAAGGTATTTTATATCAATGGAGGTTCACCATGGATGTTTCCACCTGTATGCGCAAAACCGTCGTTCTTGCTGAACCGGATTGCGACTTTGTCTGCCTGCTGCATAAAATTGCCGCACCAACACCCCGCCTGGCCTACATCGTTAATAAAGATCGCACTCTGATTGGCGTGGTTTCGGCCCGTGATCTGCTTAAAGAGGTGATGCCCTCTTACATGAACGCTCATCTGGCGCGATCAATCAGTGACGGCGCCGATTACCTCAAACGCCAAGCCGAAAAGGCCCGTCACCGCTGTGCCCGCGACATTATGGTGAAAAAAGTGATCTCCCTGCATCCTCACCATCAACTGCTGCAGGCCGATGCCATTTTCGCCGAGCGTGGTTTCAATACCCTGCCTGTCGTCGATGTGGACAACAAAATCATCGGCGAAATTACCCGGGTCGACATTCTGGTTCACCTTATCGGTGATCCGTTTACCTACAACTACGACGGCGTTATGGACCTTTCGCAATAACCTGAGTACGGCTCCATTGCTGAGCCATCTTTCGGAGTATTTTATATGTATTGGTTTGCCACCGGCATTTTCATTGTTGCTTATGCCCTGATCATCTCTGAAAAAATCCACAAAACCAAGGTCGCTCTGTTTGGCGCCGCTGTCACCCTGATCGGCAAGATCCTTGACCAGCAGGAGGCGTTTCATGACATCGACCTGGGCGTCGACTGGAATGTTATCTTCCTGCTGATCTCCATGATGGTGATGATCAACATCATGACCAAAACCGGTGTGTTTCAATATGTCGCCATCAAATGTGCCAAGATTGCCAAAGGGGAACCGTTTCGCATCATGGCCCTGTTTGCCGTGATTACAGCTCTGGGTTCTGCCTTTCTCGACAATGTTACCACCGTGTTGCTGCTCGCTCCGGTCACCCTGTTGATCGCTGAACAACTGGAGATCAACCCGATCCCCTACCTGATCACCGAAGCACTGGCGTCCAACATCGGTGGCACCGCCACCCTGATCGGCGATCCACCAAATATCATGATCGCCTCCAAGGCCGGTCTCAACTTCATGGACTTCATCGTCCACCTGACACCAGCCATCATCATCATTTTTCTGTTCTGGATGCTGGCGTGGAAAATCGTTTTCGGCAAACGCCTGACGGTTCGGGACGAATTAAAGCGCCGCATCATGACCATGAATGAGCGCGAACAGATCCGTGACCCAGCTCTGTTGAAAAAGTCCCTGTTGATTCTGGGGCTGACTATTCTCGGCTTTATGCTGCACGGCTTTTTCCATTATGAACCAGCGACTGTTGCCCTGATGGGCGCCATGACCCTGTTTATGCTTTCGGATGAGGAACCAGCGGAAATCCTCGCCGAAGTGGAGTGGCCAACCATCTTCTTTTTCATCGGCCTGTTTATCATTATTGGAGGTATCGTCAAAGTGGGATTGGTGGAAGATCTGTCCCGTGCCATGATCGCCGTCACCCATCCCCAACCGGATGACATGACCGTTCTGGCCATGGTGATGCTGTGGTTTTCGGCGATCTGCTCGGCTATCGTTGACAACATTCCGTTTGTCGCCACCATGAACCCCATCCTGATTGACCTGTCCAACCAGGTATTCGGCTCCGCAGCAACAACGGCGGCTCAAGCCCGCACCATCGATCCGGTGTGGTGGGCCTTATCTCTGGGGGCCTGTCTCGGCGGCAACGGTTCGCCCATCGGCGCCTCAGCCAATGTGATTGTGATTGGGCTCAGTGAAAAAGCTGGCCACAATATCAGCTTTGGCCAGTTTCTTAAATACGGTTTGCCAACCATGTTTCTGACCATCGTTCTGTCGATGCTTTACATCTATCTGCGCTATTATGTCTTACAGTGGTTCTAGACACGGCTATTCGACATCAGGCAAGCGGTGAGCCATGATCATTCCGACACCACCCATCAGTGACAGCAGCAAAATCAGGGTGCTCAGACCGATGAACGAGGCCAGCGCTCCAGTAAAACCAAGCACCAGCAGAATGACGCCAATCAGGCTGTTGCTGACCGCGACATATTCGGTCCGTTGATTGCCTTTACCCAGATTGACCACATAGGTTTTCCGGCCAATACGCACGCCCTGGTGGGCGATACTGAGCAGAAAATAACAGCCCGGCAGCAACCATGCCGTTGCCAATAACTGCGGAGCCAGCTGGTCCAACAAAAAGACCACGACGCCCAATACCAGGGTAAGGCAGGCTCCGGCCATCATCACCAGCCGACTGGAGCGATCGGAAAAACGTCCCCACACGGGTGACGACACCAGACTGGCTGCACCACTGGCGAGAATAAACAAGCCGAGCAACTGCGGCTGAGAACCATAAACCTTCTGGGCCAGAATAACGTAATAGGGCGCCGTCAGCGCCGAGCACAACAACAGCGCCCGGGTGATGACAAAATGGCGAAACGAGCGGTCATGCCGCAACAAGGCCAGACGTTGCCAGGATTCTTTAATCGGATGGGTTTCTGCGGTTTCGATCTCGCCGGGAAATTCCTGCAACCGCGAAAAAGCCAACGCCGCCAACGACCATAACACCACGGCCGCCCCCAGCAACCCGGCAACGGCGGCAACCGTTAAATCATCGCCGCCTCCGAGGACAAAACCGCCACCCAGCACCAGGGTCAGCAGCCCGGCACTGCTTGCCGCCCACCCATTCGCCTGACCGCGCACACTCTTGGCAATCGTTTTCCCGGTGACATCTTTTGATGCCACGGAACAAAAACCGCGTGCCAGACTGAAAATAATCAGCAGCAGTACAATACTCCAGCCAGCCACGGCACCGTTTCCCAGCCAGGCCACCAGGGCAATAGCCGTCATGGCACCCACTTCCACCATTTTACCGGCCACCCATACCCCTTTGCGTATGGCCAGACGCTGAACATAGCTGGCAATCACAACTTGTGGAATTAACGATCCAGCCTCACGGATGGGAACCAGAAATCCCAACAGATACAATGGGGCATGAACGGTTTCCATCACCCAGGGCAAAACAATCTTCGGATTTGATAGCGCGTCTGCCAATTTGGATAAAAACCGACTGAGCAGGATCAAAACGAAATTACCTGCCACATGCGGGAGTGCTTCAGCGGACAATTCCGGACAGTCCCGATCGGATGAGGTAATAAGGCGCTGATAGAGACGTTGTACCCAGCTACTGGTCGTCATAGGAACCTTTCACAATAAATCAGCCCGTGAGAGTTTTAGCCGAACTGACCATAAGGGTAACAAAGCAATGGCGCTGTGGCCAGGACACAGCAGGCTGGCCGAGCCGACGAGAAATCACACGTTAAAAAAAAAGGCCGGACTGTCCATGACAGTTCGGCCTTCAGGAGATTATCCGCGCACCAGCAGCAGACAACTATATTGTGTCGGCATTATCCTGCTGGCGCAGATGATCTTGCCAGCGCTCGCGAAAGGGTTGAATAAATGTATCAAATTCCTGCTGTTGTTTCGGCGTCAGCCCGGCACGGATATCCAGAACCGTCTGGCGGACCAATGTCTGCACCTGCGGACGAATCTGCTTTCGCAACTGCGCCAACTGTTGTTGGGTCCGGTTGAGGGTTTCGGTCACATCGCGTTGCTGATCGGCCGTCAAGTCCAGGCGATTGCTGAGACGCTCGGTGAGCAGGCGGGAAATGGCTGGCGCCCCTTCCTCCACCACGCTATTAATTTTGTGACGAATACATAAGCCCGTGCCACCAATACCCACACCGATTCCGGCGGCAAAAATAACCACCATGACGATCCACAGTTTCCATTTAGTCATCACTGTTCACATCCTCTCTCCATCTCAGCCCCTTCACAGCGCCAGCAATGCCAGTGTTTCAAACACCGGATCATCAACGATCATGGAGAACATATACGGGTCCATCCCGCTGGAAGAATAAAATGCCACGGCCCCGACAACAATTGCACACAGGCTGCACGCTGTTGCAAAGCCCCACACCATTGCTGGCGAGACCTCAAGGATACGGGTCGCTCCGGAAAAAAGAGTCGGGACGGAAAAGGGTTCCGCCTGGGGAAGCTGAACGGTTTCCTCCGCTGCACTAATCCGTTCCATCACCTGGCGCCGCCAGTGCTCGCCCGGCTGAACAGGGGATTCGGACTGTTGGTAAGCCGTGCGCAATGCCTGTTCGATTTTGTTCATGTTGTCATCAGACATGGGCTCCCTCCTTCTGCAACAATGGTGCAATTTTCTGCCTCATTTTTTCTCTGGAACGATGTGCCCGCACCCGAACATTGATGGCACTCCACCCCAGAACTTTCGCCGCCTCTTTGACTGTCAAACCTTCGAGATACACCAGAGTCAAAGCGATGCGGTCCTTCTCCGACAAATCGGCCAGAGCATAATCAAGCAGCTCACTGGCCTCCTGACGTGCTTCATCACGCTCAAACTGCTCCGTGGCATGATGTGAAATGATGCCGTCAATCCACTCCTGATGCGAGGGCGTCAGAGCACTCAGCGGAACTTCGCGATTGCGATAGTAACGGCGCCAATAATCGTAGCTGCGGTGTACCGTGATCCCTGCCAGCCATTTTTTGAACGACATCTGGTCATTGAATTTCGACAAGGAGCGGTAGACCTCGATAAACACATCCTGGGCCATCTCTTCAACGACCTCGTTGGGCAGAATTCCGGAGATGATTTTGAACACATAGTTCTGGTAGCGCGTCATCAACAGCTCAAAGTCATTGCGATTGCCGTTGAGAACGCGCTGAACAATGTTCAGATCGTCTTCATTCTGCCAGTGGATATTTGCAGCGCTACGTGTCATAACCGGGCTTCCTGCCGCCGGTGTCGTCATGGCCAACCTTGTTGCCATGGTGCACACCGGTCAACGCGCCTGACGCATGGCCCGGAACCGTTCCCGGGTAGTTTCACGACTGGCAGCCATCTCGTCGAGAGAAACCTGACCGTCGTCATTGGTATCAATTTCCTCAAAACGCCTTTGCATCACCGTATGCCATTCCGATTCGCTGATCAAGCCATTCCCATCACTGTCGGCGGCGTTGTACAACATATCTAGCGGCTTCTGCTGAGTCCCCAGAGCATAAGCCCGACCATAAAGGAGGCAAGACGAAAGCACCGCAGTGACTATAAGTACCAGCACCAGCCGCTCAACGCTAGAGAACGGACGCCATACACGCGCCATCATTGGTTCACCTCCGTGCTGACACTTTTCGTCCAGGTGTTGGTATTGGCATCCCAGTGTCCATCAACGGTTCGTGTTGCCGTAGAACCCTGGGGACCGGTTACGGTGGTGGTCTTACCGTAACCCTGGTCATTGCCGGTGACGCTGCTCGATGCTGAGGTACTTTGGCCATTGGCATTGGTTGCCGTGGTCTGGCGGGTCCAGGTGCCGCTGTCGGCGTCCCACTGCCCTTGCGAGCTTTTGGTCCGGGTATTGCCCTGCGGTCCCTGCCGTACGACATCACGTTGATAACCGTCATCGCTGCGCGTCACCGTAGTGTTGCGTGAAGCGCTGTTACCGTTCGCTCCAGTCCGGGTAACCTGGCGTTGAAAAGCGGCGACGTCCGTCACCCAGCACACCGCCAGCACCACCATCACTGCCATGACCATCCGCGCGGGACGATCAACTGAATTTCGCTTGATCTGTTTCATAACAACTCCTGTCCAAAATAAGTTCGATCTCTCGACCGCCCCGATCCAAAAGCGGCGGTAACTAAGAGTTCGCCGATAGGGAAACAGGAGTTACACGAAAAAAGGAAAAATTTTTTTACCCACGCGGCACATGACGCGATAGCAACGGGGCAAGGTGGCCGACGGAAACATCCGGCAATAGCGCCACCTGATTCAGCTGCCACAGAAAAGCATCGTGGTCGGGATGATCGGCGCGATGAACAGCCCGGCGTCGATACTCGTCGCGACTCCAGGTTCCCCAGTTGATCAGGGGGCTGAAATAGCTGCGCGCACCGAAGCGGCGTGACAATGCAACAAAATCGCTCATCTGGTGATAGTTGTTGTGTTGGACCACACAGCTGAGCTCCAGATCAAGATTCAGCTGGTGAATAAAAGCCAGATTGTCGAGCAGGCGGGAGAAATCCCCCCCGCGATTGCGTTGATACACCGGGGCATCAGCTGCATCAACCGAGATCTCGGCAGAATGAACATAGGGATGGATATTCGCCAGAGTGTGCCAGGTTGCAGCCGTCCACAGCAGCCCATTGCTGTGCAGATGCAGCCGTTTCAGCCGGGGGAAACGAACCCCATCAATACTCACCAGCACCTGACGGTAGGCTGCGGCGGCGAAAGGATCACCATGGCCACTGATGCGCAACTCTTCGATATGGGGCGCCAGCTCGCCCATCACCAGCGTGGTCAGAACATCAATCCGCTCACGCTGCTCGGCGGTGAGAACTACAGGCTGTTGACGACAGCTCGGACAGTGAAGATTACAGCGCGGATCATAACTCAGGTTGAGAATACGCGGCGGAGACGGCAAGCTACTGAGCCCCTGCGTAAAGGCCACACCAACGTCACCATCCACAACCTGTCCGGCAGCACACACCGGCGGTTGTTTTTGGGCCAGAAACGGGCAACGCTTGACGCTGCAATAATGAAAGCTGCCATTGAGGATGGTCTTGCGTAATTCAATGGCGGTGGGGCTGTTCCAGACCTCCTGCCAGGATGACGTGAGCAGATTACCAACGGGACGACGCAACCAGGCCGGGCAGCAGACAAAAGCCGATCCGTCGGTATGGATCTCCAGCCAGTTAAAAGGGCGGCTGCAATACCAATCCGTCATCGCGGCGAATGGTCTTCTTCAACACGCTGCACCAGATAACGATGGCCGCGACGATCGTAATACCCGTCGGAGTCATCCCGAAACAACACCAGATCAGGGTGTCCACTGCGGCTCTGCTCACGAGCGGAGATTTTTGCCATCATCGGAACCAACAGTGTTTCCAGCGCAGCGAGAATGGAAAGGACGGCAATCAATTTAAAGATGGCATCATCGTCATAGCCGGTCACGATCATGGTGGTAAACACCAAGGCATTGGCACCGATGGTCACTGCCGTTGCCAGACGCAACCCGTTAAACCGTGCCTCCAGACGCACCATCAGTAACGCCAGCGCATGGGCGAACGCAATGGCCCAGACGGTAAACACCGCCACAGTCCGCCAGAAGGTATCGCCATGTGGATCAATCCAGGCCCCGCAAATCGCCAAAACCGCCGCGATACCGGCCAGAGCGATGCCGGTCACTCCGGGCCAACGCTGGCGTGTTGCGGCAATATAAGCGCTGCAGCACAAGGAACAGATGCTGGCAGCGGCGATCACCGTTGTAGTCACCAGGACACGAATTTCAAAAGCGCCAAACGATCCTGTCACAACCGTATAAATGGCAAACAGAGCACTGACTGCCAGAAAAAGGCCGAAGGAATACAAGGATATTTTTCGTAATCGATTCTCGCTCATATGAGTTATTCGTCTTCCCGAAGAGGTCTGTTACATTCCCAGATCGATTCCGTAGACCGATGCCATATAGTGAAGATAGCCTTCATCTTCGCACATGCTCTTACCCGGCTCGTCGGAAATCTTGGCCACCGGCCTACCATTGGCAGCCACCAATTTAATCACGATATTCAGCGGTGCCCCGCCGACATCATTGGTCAGCATGGTGCCGATACCGAACGACACCTGAACCCGGTCTTTAAAGTACTGATAAATCTCAATCATGCGCTCAAAAGTCAGGCTGTCGCTGAACACCAGGGTTTTGGAACGGGGATCAACCTCCATCGCCTCATACATGGCGATGGCTTTCTCACCCCATACGATTGGCGGGCCACTGTCGTGGCGCAGGCCGTCGTACAATTTGCCAAAATAGGGATCGGAAAAATCGCGCATAAACGCGTCCATATTGTAACAATCGGTCAAGGCAATTCCAAGGCGGCCCCGGTATTCCCGCACCCAGCCTTCCAGCGCCGCTTTCTGTGCATCCGCAAGCCGGGTTACCGCCTGCCAGGCCTGAAACCACTCATGAGCCATGGTGCCGATGGGCATCAGATGATAACGCCGGGCCAGATCAAGATTGCTGGTGCCGGCAAAATAGTCGGGAAGCGCTTCGTGGAGGCGACAGACGGCTTCTTCCTGCCAGGCACGACTGGCACGCCGACGGGTGCCAAAATCGGCAAAATGAAAACCGGGCATCGGCC
The DNA here is from genome assembly GCA_002869685.1 of Desulfuromonas sp. Lineage (GTDB taxonomy): Bacteria > Desulfobacterota > Desulfuromonadia > Desulfuromonadales > Desulfuromonadaceae > Desulfuromonas. The sequence continues at coordinate 44,804 of PKUE01000117.1, read as the reverse complement.
CGGCCGCTTTGAGCAGCGCTATTTTCTCCTCCAACCGTTGACGGGCCTGATCCAAATCAATCCCACCATAATGGGCCAGTGTGTGTAACTCGCTGATGATTGCCAGGGTGCAGATTTCCAGCAACGTGACATGCAACAACGGACCGCGGAAGCGAATATCCAACACGTCATCGACAACCGTCAGAGTCACAAAACGCATATCGAGATGAAAAATCCGCAAAAACTCAATGAAATCATGGGTAAAGAAGGGAAAATGGTCGAGATAATCCAGTTCCTCTTCACTGAAATGGAGTAAACACACCTGCTCCAACTGCCACACCACATCGTCGCGCAAGGTGGTCAGATCAAACCCGTTATCATTTCGGCAGGCGAATTTCCACTCGACTGAGACCGTACGAAATTCCGGCGCATGAAAGAAGGCCTGCAGCATGGTGATTTTGTACAGATCGGTATCGAGCAGGCTGTGAATCAGTGGGCGGTCCGTAACCTGTGTCGTCATGCCGCCTCCAGTTCGCGACTGTCGGCAATCACAACAATTCCGGCCTGTCGCATCTCGACAATTGCCGCTTCAGTGGTCTGCGCCGCCACCCCACGACAGGCGGCCAGGTTAACCACCACCTTGAAACCGTTGCGCACCAACTGCAGCGCCGTGGTCTTGACACAATAATCGGTGGCCAGTCCGCCAACCAGAATCGTGGCGATACCGTTGTCTCGCAGCCATTCAATAGCGCCGGTGGTCTTTTTCTCACCCAGGTCATGAAAGCAGGCGCCATAGGGATGCATGTGCGGGTCCTGCCCTTTTTCCACCACCAGATCATAGTCCTGCTCTTGCGGCAAACCGGGGATCAACTGGTTGCCTTTGGTTCCCACCACACAGTGCGACGGCCATTTGACATCCAGATCGGGATAGTCGCCTGCCACCGGCTGCAGAATTTCTTCGCCACACTCGGCAATCCAGGGTGCCTGGGCCGGGTGGCAATCTTTGCTCACCACCCTTAATCGGGCAAAGCCAGCCTGACCATTCAATTCGGCAACAATGGCGTCACCATCGGCGACGGGCAGTTCATTGGGACACAGCGGCGTAAAGCCGCATTGCGGATCGACATCGAAACTGGCAGTGTCATGTGAATAAATCACCATAAACGTGGTTCCTTTTTAGGATGTTGATATCAACCATGTCGAATCCCAGAGTGAAAAATCAAAAAATTATATGCGTCTGTCATACCATAAAAAAAAGGCCGGGTTAAAGAAAACCCGGCCTGAATCAGATATGAATGTGGAGTAAAACTATTCGATGACGATGAGCAGATCGTCCTGCTGCACCTGATCACCCTCTTTGTACAACACTTCTTTAACGATACCGTCAATCTTGGCCTTGATGTTGGTCTCCATCTTCATGGCTTCGGTGACGATCAGGGTATCGCCCTCTTTAACTTCATCACCCACACCGACATTCAGTTTGAAGATTTTACCCGGCATCGGTGCGCCAACTTCACGGTCATTGCCTTTTTCAGCCTTGACGTGTTCGCTCTCATCGCTCTCCACCGACAGGTCCTTGACCTTGATCTGACGCGGTTCGCCATTGAGCTCGAAGTAGATATTGCGAGTACCATCTGAATGCACTTTGCTGATGGCGGTCAGAGTAACAATCAGGGTTTTACCCGGTTGAATTTCGATGCTTACCTCATCACCGACATCCAGGCCGTAGAAGTAGACCGGCGTCGGCAATACTGAGGTGTCACTGTACTCCTGGCGATGGCGATCAAACTCTTCAAACACACCGGGATACAGAACCGCCGAAGACACATCGCGGTCGAGGACCGGATGACCGACTTTCTTCTCCAGCTCCACTTTTTTCGCGGCAAAATCCACCGGTTCAAGGAACTCACCAGGACGGTGGGTAAACGGCTGCTCATCCTTGAGGATGATTTTCTGCAACTCTTCCGGGAAGCCGCCGTAGGGCTGACCGAGCATCCCCTTAAAGAAGTCGACAACGCCCTGCGGGAAGGTCAACTCGTGGCCGCGTTCCATAACATCCTGCGGTTTGAGGTTGTTCTGAACCATGAACATGGCCATGTCGCCAACGATTTTCGACGACGGGGTCACCTTGACCAGATCACCGAACATGTCGTTGACCTCACGATACATCTGCTTGCACTCTTCCCAGCGATGGCCGAGACCAAGACCTTCGACCTGCGGCTTGTAGTTGGAGTACTGACCACCGGGAATCTCATGGTAGTAAACCTGGGCGGTGCTGGAACGCAGTTCCGACTCGAACGGCTCGTAGTAGGTGCGGACCGTCTCCCAGTAGTTGGCCAGGGTTTGCATCCCTTCGTTATCAACGGCCGGATCCCAGATGGTACCTTCGAGAGTCGACAGCAGGCCGTTCATACTCGGCTGCGAGGTCAGCCCGGAAATGGAAGACAGCGCGGTATCGACAATATCGACTCCAGCCTGAGCGGCCATCAGCAGCATGGTGCCACCGTTACCCGACGTATCATGGGTGTGCAGGTGAACGGGAATACCGATCTCGTTCTTCAATGCCTTAATCAGTTTCTCAGCGGCAAACGGCTTGAGTAGACCGGCCATATCCTTGATGCCGAGGATGTGGGCGCCCATTTTCTCGAGCTCTTTCGCCATATTGACATAGTACTCAAGAGGATACTTATCGCGTTTCGGATCGGTAATATCACCGGTGTAGCACATGGCCGCTTCGCAGATGGCGTTGTTCTTCTGCACCGCTTCCATAGCCACGCGCATCCCCTTGGTCCAGTTCAGGGAGTCGAAAATACGGAAGACATCAATGCCGCCAGCAGCAGCCTTTTCAACGAAATCCTCAACGACATTGTCCGCATAGTTGGTATAGCCAACCGCATTGGAACCACGCAGCAACATCTGGAACAACAGGTTGGGAATTTTACTCCGCAGACGATCCAGACGCTCCCAGGGGTCCTCAGTCAAAAAGCGCATCGACACGTCATACGTCGCACCGCCCCACATCTCCAAAGAGAACAGGCCGCCAGCTAAGTGACTGGTCGCCTCGGCAATTTTATCCAGGTCGTAGGTCCGCACACGGGTCGCCAGCAGCGACTGGTGTGCGTCACGCATGGTGGTGTCGGTCAGCAGCAGACGCTTTTCGTTCAGCGCCCAGTCTGCCAGGCCTTTCGGACCTTTCGCCATCAGGATGTCACGCGTTCCGCGCGGACGAATCGCTTCCGGCTTGATATGAGGAATCTCCGCATCATGCAGATCACGGAAATGCAGACGCTTCTTGATGTTGGGATAACCATTCACCGACACGTGGCCGATGTAGTGTAGCAGTTTGTTCGCGCGGTCCTTCTTCTCGCGAATATCAAACAACTCCGGATGCTTGTCCAGATACGAGGTGTCGCACTGACCCGACAGAAACGGCTCGTGATTAACGACATTTTCGAGGAAGCCGATATTGGTTTTCACGCCACGCACACGGAATTCCTGCAGGGCACGATTCATGGTACGGCAGGCATCTTTAAACGACAGCCCCCAGGTCGATACCTTGACCAGCAGAGAATCGTAATGCGGGGTGATACGGGAACCGGAATAACCGTTTGCCGCATCCAGACGCACACCAAAACCAACCGCCGTGCGGTACGCTTTGATGGTGCCGAAATCCGGGGCAAAGTTATTAGCCGGATCCTCGGTGGTTACACGGCACTGAATTGCATAGCCGCGCAGCTCGATATCTTCCTGCTTGGTAACGCCGATTTCTGGATCAGAGAGTTTGTGACCTTCGGCGACACGAATCTGGGTTTGCACCAGATTCCGCATGGTGACCAGCTCGGTCACAGTGTGCTCCACCTGAATCCGCGGGTTGGTTTCAATGAAGTAAAACTTGCCTTCATTGTCCATAAGGAATTCAACGGTACCAGCATTCACATAGCCAACTTCATTGGCAATCTTCATGGCGTGTGCGCACACTTCCTCACGTTTTTCCTGAGTCAGTGAGGGTGAGGGAGCCAGTTCGATCACCTTCTGGTGACGCCGCTGAATCGAGCAATCGCGCTCAAAGTAATGGACGATATTGCCATGGGTGTCGCCCATGATCTGAACTTCGATATGCTTGGGATTTTCGATAAACTTCTCGAGGAATACGGTACCGTCGCCAAAGGCCGCTTTAGCCTCCGAAGCAGCTGACTTCAGTCCCTCAAGCAGTTCTTCTTTGTTGCGGGCCACCCGCATACCGCGACCACCACCGCCGGATGCTGCTTTGACCATAATCGGATAGCCGCAATCCTTGGCGAACAGCAGGGCTTCCTCTTCGGTCTTTACCGGATCGTCTGTTCCCGGCACAACAGGAACACCGGCTTCGATCGCCACGTGACGTGCCGCAACCTTATTGCCAAGACGCCGTTGGATATCAGCAGTGGGCCCGATAAAAGTAATTCCGGCACGCTCACAAGCCTCGGCGAACTCAGGGTTTTCAGATAAAAAACCATAGCCGGGGTGAATAGCATCAACGCCTTTCTGGCGTGCCAATTCAACAATTTCCTCAATGCCGAGATAGGCATCGATAGGTCCTTTACCTTTACCAATCTGATACGCCTCATCCGCCTTATAGCGATGCAGAGACAATTTGTCTTCTTCTGAATAGATCGCGAGCGTGCTGATCCCCAGTTCGGTACAAGCACGGAAAATCCGGATCGCAATCTCGCCGCGGTTGGCGGCCATAATTTTCTTGAACTGTTTTACTGCCATACTCTCCTCCTGATAGAATTCGGAGTTCAATTCCAATTTTATTCACGAACAAAATTTCGTGATATTTTTTAGCCATACTTAAAAAACGTTGTTATTTCGAATACTTACAAGTTCACATCAACGCACATCTAAACAGAATACCGTTTGTTTTGTCAAGGCATAATATCGTTCTATTTTTATCAATAATGGTGGGAGATTACCCGAAGCCTCCGAAGATACCAGATATCACAACACTTATTCCGACTACCATAACGCAGAACAGTGTAAAACCAGCAGCGCAGATTTAAGTCGAAAGTCACTCATCCAGCCATAAAGTGTACTAAACTTTGCCCGTCATGCATCTCCCCTGCCCTAAAGCAAAAAAAACAGGGGATTCACCTGACGACTTGCCAAAGATTTCCGGCTCATGGTAGTCTTTAGTCAAAAAAATGACGCTCTTGCCGGGGACATTATGAAGAAGTGCTCAATTCTACTCATTGATGATGATGAACAAAGTTGTTCAACACTGGGTCTGTTGCTGACCAAAGCCGACTATCAGGTCACAACAGCCAGCTCGGGTGAAGAGGGGATGGAACTTCTGGTACGCACTCCCTTCGATATAGTCATCACCGATTTACGCCTGCCCGGTATCGACGGCCTGGAGATCCTCAAACGGGTCAAAGAACACAACGCCGAAATCAACGTCATTCTGATTACCGGGAATTCGTCTGCGGAATCGGCTGTAACAGCCATGAAGTATGGTGCCTTCGACTATGTCACCAAACCCCTCAACGTTGAAAAACTCAAAGTCATTCTCGCCAAAGCCCAAGAGAAACTGCAACTGGTTGCAGAGAACCGTTTTTTACGTCAGCAACTGCGAGGTCGTTACGCGTTTGACAACATAATCGGCACCAGCCAGGCCATGCAGCAGGTGTTTTCGCGGATGCAGAAGGTTCTTCATACCGAGTCTTCGCTGTTGATTCTCGGCGAATCGGGGACCGGTAAAGAACTGGTGGCTAAAGCCATTCATTTCAACGGCCCGCGCAAAAACCAGCCTTTTGTCCCGATCAACTGTGGAGCAATCCCTGCTGAATTGTTGGAAAGTGAACTGTTCGGACATATCCGCGGTTCTTTTACCGGCGCGATTGCCAACAAATCGGGAAAATTCGAGCAGGCCAATGGCGGGACGATCTTTCTTGATGAAATTGGGACCATGCCCGTCCATCTGCAATTAAAACTGTTACGGGTACTCCAGGAGCAAGAGGTGCAACCCGTTGGCAGCAATCGCAACATTAAACTCGACGTCCGCGTCATATCCGCAACGAACGCTGATCTTGAGCAAATGATCAGAGAAGGCCATTTCCGCGAAGATCTGTTTTACCGGTTAAATGTTATCCCTATCACGCTACCCCCATTGCGCCAGCGCAGTGAAGATATCGCCCTACTGGTCCGCCATTTTCTGCAGAAAAGCTGTCGCTACATGAACAGACCGGCCATGCCGATCGAAAGTGCGGCGTTGCAGGTCCTGGAAAGTTACGACTGGCCCGGAAATGTCCGTGAACTGGAGAATGTGATTGAACGAACTGTTGCGCTGACCGATGGACCGCAAATCACGATTCAGGATCTGCCCCCGCATATCAGTGGCAGTCGAGCAGTTCCCCTGACGGAACAGGATCTCTACGGATTGCCCGTCGAGGGACTCGATATGCCGCAACGGATTCAGGAAATTGAGCGACAGTGGATTGTTCAGGCGCTGGAATTCAGTAATGGCGTCAAAGCCCGTGCGGCTGCCATGCTTGGCATCAACCGCACGACTCTGGTAGAAAAGATCAAGCGTCTCGGGCTACCGCAGTAGCCCGAGGACTGCTTAACAGGATTCTTTGAGGTGGTTGTAAAAAGCGGTGGCCAACGGACTGAGTTGGCGATTGCGCCGCTGAACCAGATAAAAGGAGCGCGGCATCGTCAAGCCCTCAATGGGAACGGTCACCAGGCTGCCACGTTCAACATCCTCGGCAACAGACAGTGAAGATAAAATCGCCACGCCGATCCGCGAACGCACCCCTTGGCGCACAGCCTCGTTGCTTCCAACTTCCGCAACAACCTGAAAATGGGACGGCTCGACACCGGCTCTTTTCAGCCCTTGAGTCATCTCAATACGGGTGCCGGAACCGGGCTCACGCAAAATAAACGGTGTGTCCAGCAACTCTCCAGGATAAACGGAAGAGCGCTGTGCCCACGGGTGATCGGGATGCACGGTCAACACCAGTTCGTCGGAAAACATCTCTTCACACTCGACACGCTGATCCTTCCACATCGTTCCAATCAGGCCAAGCTCCAGTGTCCCTTTGAGAATCTCTTCAACAACCGCAGTCGTTCCGGAGATTTTCAGCATCAGTTCAATGCTGGAATAATTCGATTTGAACCCTTCAATCAAAGAAGGCAACAGGTAAGCACCGGGGATCGTGCTGGCCCCCACAGCTAATTTACCGGACAGATTGCCCTGGAACTGTTTGATCGCCTGATCGGCCTCGTCTTTAAGCTGAATAATCCGCCGCGCGTATTGATAGAGGATTTTTCCGGCGTGCGTCGGCTGCGCCCGACGACCGAGTCGGTCGATCAACTTCTCGTTATAGTGTTCCTCCAGTGTGCGGATATGCTCACTGACAGATGGCTGGGAAAGCAATGCGGCTTCAGCAGCACGGGTAAAGCTTCCGAGATCAACAACTTTGCAAAAAACTTCGAGTCGGCGAATATCCACACAAATCTCCCTGGTTGTTTATATCTTGATAGGAAATTCCGATACTAGCAGAACTCGCGAGCTGAGGCAATCATCTAAATCATCGAAGCACTATTCTTGTTTCTTTCATGAGTGAAAACGATTTTAACCAATTTTTCCCGGCAACTAGCCCATCTTCATCGGCTCCAGACTACGCGACATTTGCGAAAAACAGCTCTATGTTCATGATAGGACAGATCAATACTCTTCCCCTCTTACCCTACGCAGAAGATAATCATACGTGCACAGCGAGAGCAGCATTTCCGGCAATTATAGCTCCGCCGTCCCGCCAATAATCGCTTGGGCTGATGTGCTATCTAACTCAACAGAAAAAAACAGCTGGTAGAAATGTTGCGTCACACTCACCAGGTCCTCGTCAAACCGCTGCGGATAAAGACGCTGTGCCAGCCACTGCAGCCCGAGAAAACGCATCATCGAAGGGGGACGGTCAAACCAGTTGAGTGGCGTATCGGGAATCAACCATACCTGCTGCTTGCGCACAGCATCAACACGCTCCCAACCGGCGCGTTGCACACCGTGGGCATAAAATTCGCGCCGCCCAGCAAGAATGACCGTGGGATCATACGCAATCAGCTGCTCCAGAGAAATTCGTTCACGCCCCCGACGCTGCTTAAGCGTCCCCTTGTGTACATTGACACCTCCGGCCAGCCCGATCAGTTCGGCATGAAACGATTGCTCCGGCTCTGTTTCCAAACCATCAGAGCCCTGGGCGTAATAGACCCGCCGCCGGTTAGTATCTGAAAGCCCACTGATCCGTTCAGCCACATGGGTCATCACATCTCGTCCGTACTGCGCCAGACGTTGCCCCCGCTCTGGTACGTCGAGAAGGTTGCCGAGAAATTCGAGAGTCCGTGGATAATCTTCCAACCGCTCCATGCGGACAAACACCACGGGGATCTTCCAGCGGTCAAGCTGTTCGACCCAGCGCTGGCTCGCAGCTGAGGCTCCCCAGCCCCAGAAGATCACCACATCGGGTTTGATGGCCAGAAGCGTTTCCTGATTGACTCCGCCGTTCCCCAGAAAACTGCCGATAACAGGTCGTTCTTTGAGACTTGGATCGAGAATATGCCAATCTGCTGCCGATGGCGCCGAAGTAAACGCCGCCAACTTCGTCGGTGCCACAGCATAGATCATCCAACTGACCGGTGCCACACCACCCACCGCTCGCTCGATATGATCCGGTACATCAACAGTGCGCCCGGCCATATCGACAATTTCCCGGGCGTCTACCGGCCCGGCCAGCCAGAGTCCGACGACAATAAACACAATCACTTTCATCCCGGTTAAAACTCCCACGTCATGCCGATATAATATCCGCGTGGTGACAGGGTAAAATCATCGTGTTCCTCATCCAGCAGGTTATCCACGCCGCCGTACAGAGTCACACTCGGTGTCAGTGTTTTTTCGAGATAGAGGTGCGTCAAGCGATACCCATCCTGCGCATTGCCCTCACCATCTTCCGAGGTGCCGAAATACAACCAGCGCAGTTGGGTGGAGATCTGCCACCAGGGCTCTCGCCATGTTACGGAGACGCCCCCTTTCCATCGTGGTTCATCGGCCAGTTCCTCACCTGTTTCACGATTTTCACTCTCAACATAACTAACCTGACTGACGAAACGAACCGCTGCTGGCAGCGCGGCGGAGAATTCGAACTCCCCGCCCTGAGTACGAACTTCATCAATATTCTGATAGGTGTAGGTTTTGTATTTGCCACTGACGGATTGCAATTCGCTGGCGATCAGATCATCAACTTCACTGCGAAAAACCACCAGCTGGCTTCTCGTTTTGCCCAGGACAAACCCGGCTCCGGCCTCGTAACTTTGTGAAGTTTCTTCCTTCAAGTTCTCATTGTTCTGATAGGTTTCCAGCCCTTTTTTCAACAATGATGTCACATAAAGCTCATTGAGGTTAGGTGCCCTGAATCCTTCTCCATAACCGACCCACACCCGGCCATGGCCATGCTGCCAACTCAATGTTGCGCGCGGCGAAAAATGCCCGCCAAAATCCTCATAGTGGTCAAATCGAAGTCCGGCGACGAGACTCAATCGCGGGGTGAACTGCCACTGTGCCTGGGTAAATAATGCACTGTTGAGCACCTTTTCCTCGTCATGATCCATGTCATCACCCTTGAGACTATCTTCACGCACTTCACCGCCACTGGTGAGGACTAGCCGATTGCTGACCGAATATACAACCCGGCCATCGCCCTGAATCAACCGCCGCCGCTCCTCACTTTTTGATGTAGGCGGGTCAAACGATGAGGTGGTTTTATACTGACTGACATAACCACGCAGCATGGCAGAAAGCGGTTCCCCCTGATTCAGATGGTACTCGGCAAATCCTCCCCAGCGACGGTCGTCGGCTCCATAATCACGATCTTGATTCAGATAATAGCGTCCGCCATCGCGTTCAAAATGACTGAATTCCCCACCAAATATCAGTTGCTGACGGGAACTGACTTGTACAGCGGCACGACCCAGCACACTTTCCAACGAGGTTTCATCAATATCATCGGGCAAAGCGCCGTCACCGTCCCAGTCGTCCTTCACCGACCTGGCAACACCAAGATTCGCTTGAACAGTCTCACCCCCGGCACTGATATACGCCTGCCCCAGATGTTCGGCGGAGGGGCCAAATCCGCCCCGCACATCCGCTCTGGCGGTAAAATCGCGGGTCGGCACACTGGTGATAATGTTGACCACACCACCAATGGCATCACTTCCATAGAGTGCGGATGCCGGTCCTCGCAGAATTTCAATCCGTTCCACCATGGTCAGCGGAATTTGCGCCACATCCATTTGCGCTTTAAAACTGGCGGCCAGCCTGCGTCCATCCACCAGCACCAGAGTGTGATTTCTTCCCAGACCACGAATGGAGGTCCCGACATTGCGCCCTTCGGCTGTGGTCAGCATGACACCCGCCGCATACAATAAAGCCTCTGAAACCGTCTCTGCACCCACCGCCACCATCATCTGCTGATCGATCACTTCGACGGCTCCGGCAACCTGATCCTGCGGCTGCTCTGCCAGGGTGGCCGTCACCACTACAGGAGACATTTCCACAATACCCTGTTGAGCATACCCTTGTGACACCATCATCATTGCCAGAACCACCATTGCCAGTGTTTTCATCCATGCAACGTTCATTCAATCCACTCCCGATTGGAAAAAGCCATGTCCGTGGCGGCGCTGCCATCCATGACAGTATCGTGTCAACACAGGTCGAATCACGACACCACACAGCGACTTGCCGCATTCGCCCGGCTAAGACATCTGAAAAAAAGAGTTCTAAAAATCAATAAATTGGAAAGGGGTGAGGCTGCCATAGCCTCGGCAGGGAAAACAGACACCGTTGGCGAGAAAACCCAATGCGTGACAGTATCGTGCCATCAGGACACTATTGTGTCAATGAAAAATATGCAACTCCGCTTGCCCGTCAACTCAAACGAGTTGGCAGAGGATGACGAGCGCGACGTAAGCCGCGCGCAAACCTAAGAGAATGAGGAGGAGGGGGAATTAACCGTTTTCTACCGAATCGAGTTCGCCGGTTTTTTCGCTTTGATAGCCCGGAAGTTCGGAGAGGATTTTGCGGTATTGAGCAGAGCGCACAACATCGATTAATGCCGTGACACGCGGGTCGCCAATCGCTGAATCGAGGATGCAGAATTCATAGGCTTCTTGCCGTACGGAAATAAAATCAAGTCCCTCCTGTGCACAAACAAGGCGGAGAGAAACACCGGCCTGAGCAAAACCACTCCGGATGGCCAGGGCAACGGAACTGTGATCATTGACGGTATGGGTGGGAACGAAATTATGATCATGGAGCTCATCAAGAACCTGTCGCGCTCCGGAGCCCTCTTCACGGGCAATCCAGCGTAAATCAGAGCGCAGGAGGGCTCCGGCACCGTTGAGGGCTAAACCCGGCGACAAAGCCAGTCCCTCTTCCCAGTCGGCAACACGAATCAGGTGGAAATCGCTATTAAGAATTTCAGCTGCTGCGGTACGGTTACCCTGCTCTTCATCGGATTTGCACAGATGAATCCCCGCAGCATGCACTAACCCCTGTTCAAGGAGTTGCAGGGCCACACGACTGGAGCGTTGCAAAACCACCAAACGAAAAGGAGTCTGCCGGGCATACTCCGTGGCCAACAATCCAACCGCCGGATCACAGCAGGCAATCACCAGAGTACGAACGGGTTCGGCAAAAGGATGGTCGATACACTTGCCATCGCGACACACGCCGTCATGAGGCACCATTCCCAAAGGGCTATGCTCGACAGGATACAACAAATGACGTGACCCGACCATGGCCCGCCAGTAACGAACGGGATTCGCTGTCGGAGGCCAGGCCCATTCCGCAGTATCTTTGCCCGCCAGGACAAACAGATCTTCAACCCGACAATGAAAGGCAGCCGCCAGTGCCAACGCAGCGGCCGTCGAGGGGATCAAACGTCCGGCTTCAATGGCACTGATCCCGGTACGGGACAGCCCGGCACGATCAGCCAGGTCCTGTTGCGACCACCCCAAACTTTCCCGTTTCGAGCGAATGGTATTCTGCAGTACAAAGTTTTCTTTTGACATAACTATATCACCATGACATGATTGTATCACACATTAACAACAGCGGGTCAAGGCTCAATTGCGGCCGTTTCCCGAATCCCAGGCTAGGACAGCTTGGCCAGCGAAGCTATGACAGCCTCAACGATAGCATTCCCCTCTTTTTTTTAGAAAGGATAAAGTTGTCATGCGACGTTACGTTCTTGCCCTTGTACTGACCTTACTTATGATCAGTTCCGCTAACGCGGGCACCATCAATATTTCCGTCGCGGCCAGTATGACTGATGCCGTCAATGAGTTGATCAGCCTATTCCAAGAACAACATCCTGAAACCACGATCCTGCCCAATTACGCCTCATCAGGGGCGCTGGCAAAGCAGATTTATCAAGGTGCACCGGCGGAACTTTATATCTCGGCCAACCCAAAATGGATGAGATACCTGGTTGATAACGACCTGATTAACGCTGAACAGGTTCAAACATTCGCCCATAATACTCTGGTGTTCACCGGCAACCCGGAAAAAATCGTGACAACGATGAACGACCTTCTCGCATTGAACACTCTGGCCATCGGTAGCCCGAAGAGTGTTCCGGCCGGTCAATACGCGCAACAGGCCCTCGAAGCCGCCGGACTCTATGAAAAACTGCAATCACGATTGGTTCTCGCCAAAGATGTGCGTCAGGCCCTGCTTTACGCTGACCGAGGAGAAGTCGATGGAGCGTTCGTCTACAAAACCGACGCTTTACTAGCACAACATGCTCAAATCCTGTTAGAAGTTCCGCAGCAACTTTACACTGAAGTCACCTATCCGCGAGCACTGACCCTATCGGGAGAAAAAAATCCCGAAGCGATCGCTTTTGCCTCATTTCTGTCGACGGATCAGGCGAGTCGCATCCTGCAAAAATATGGCTTCGTCATCCGCTAGCCAAACTTGCACACCAATAACGTCCTGCTACACTACAAAATAGAATAAAAAGTAATATCTAACCTACTCAGGATGGAGACCAGCATGAAACTCAGCGCACGCAACACCCTCAAGGGAACCGTTAAAGAAATTATCCTCGGCCAAGTCAATGCCGAAGTCATTCTGACCCTGCCTGGCGGCGAGGAGATCACTTCCATCATCTCTAAAGATGCCGCCGAGGCACTGAAGCTGGCTCCGGGAAAAACGGCTTATGCCATCATCAAAGCATCAGCCATTGTTCTTGGAACGGATGACTGATTAAATTCATCGCCTAATGCCGATAAAAAAAGGGGAGTGGAAAACCACTCCCCTTTTCAATTTCGGGATCACATGTCTTCAGCACAAACCGAGTCGTGAGAAAATTTCACACGTTGCTGTCGCACTATTCAAAGTATAGAAGTGAATACCGCTCACCTGATGAGCAACAAGATCCTTGACCTGCTCTATGGCCCACTCGGTACCAATACACTCCACCTCTTCATCATGCTCCGCTTCAGCTACCCGCTTCAACAATGCCGCCGGGAAACGCGCTCCTGCTGCCAGTTCCGCCATGCGCAGCATCCCCTGACGCGTGCGCAGCGGCATAATCCCGGCAATGATCGGCACCGTAATCCCGGCCAGACGGCAACGCTCACAAAAATCATAGAAATCACGGTTGTCAAAGAACAGTTGCGTGACAATATAATCCGCTCCGGCATCCACCTTCTGCTTAAGATAATCAATCTCCAACAGACGATTGGGCATTTCGGGATGCCCTTCCGGGAATCCGGCAACACCGATACTAAAACGGGGAAAGCGTTCACGGATAAATTTCACCAGATCAATGGCGTGATGGAAACCATCCTGAGGCGGGGTCCAGTCGGGATCGTCCTGCGGCGGATCACCACGCAATGCCAACACATTTTCAATGCCGATCTGCTCATATTCACTCAAAATTGCGGTGACATCGCCACGCGTTGCCGCCACACACGTCTGATGAGGTACCACTGTAATACCGGTCTCTTTGTGAATACGTAACACCAGCTCATGGGTCTGCGAGCGTGTTGTGCCACCGGCACCATAGGTCACACTGACCGATGATGGCGCTAAAGGAGACAGATCGGCAATGTTTTCAAACAAACGCTCCCAGCCTGTTGGCGTTTTGGGTGGAAAAAACTCAAAACTTAAAGAGATCCGCCCCTGGTCAAGGATTTCCTTCATCAACATTTTTGTTGTTCCCTTAAACGCTCAACGACAGGACAGCGCCATTGACAATGATATCCGGCCTGTTGCAGCAGTTCGATAGCAGTATCCAATTGGGCACCGACAGAATCGATACCATGTGAATCATCACCGGGTAACAGATCAATCCCGAGATCAAGAGCCAGGTCAAGAATCGGCACACTGACATAGGGCTCTGGCGCACCCTTCACCAGAGCTCGGGCGTTATAATCGAGGATCAGGCCAAGCTCTCGCACCCGGCGCAAATTGCGTTCAAAGCGTGCCATCACAGCAGGACACTGCAACCGGGTAGGATAATCGGGATCATGAATCCGGATGAGATCAAAGTGGCCAACCACCTCGGGCTTCAATTGCTCAATCATGTCCAACTGAGCATCAAAATAGGCACAATAGAGCGGTTCGTAGCCACCCTGCTGGTCCAAAGCACATTGGTAATCTTCCGGACTGAAATCGAAGCACGTCCCATCGACATGATGGACAGAACCGACCAGATAGTCGAGATGATACGTTTCCCTCAATGATTTAGCCCAGTCGATGGCTCCGGGATAATATTCGGTCTCCATGCCGACAAAGAGCGGCAAACGTCCCTGATAGCTCTGCTGCAACTCCCGCGCAGTTGCGACATAGCGCTGAAACTGCTCCTGCAACAGCGTTGCACTGAGTCCGGCCTCACGCTCATCGGGATAAAGATAGCCATCCTCTAAAGGTGGCATATGTTCGGTCACCCCCACCCAGGCAAACCCCTGGCGTGCATACTCTTCAACCAATAAAGCCAGACGATCATGCGCATGGAGGCAGAATTCACCACTATGCCCTCCGTGCGCCGAAACAAGCTGTGGTTGCTGTGCAGTGTTCATGACTCCTCCGTTGAACTTCAGACGCATCGACACCAAATCTCGTCAGGTCTTTCTTTACAATCCTCATTGCTCAAGGTATATCAGATTGAACGCTATCAACAACCGACCCTGACCGTTCACAGGAGCAACGATGAAAAAAATTATTTCCACAACGGCCGCCCCGGCAGCCATTGGCCCTTACTCACAAGCCGTTCAACTGGATCACTTGGTGTTCTTTTCCGGGCAGATTCCCCTCAACCCCGACACGGGAGAACTGGTGACTGGTTCCATCAGTGCCGAAACGGAGCAGGTCATGAAAAACATGCAGGCGGCGTTAGCCGGAGCCAACCTTGATTTTTCCCATGTGCTAAAAACCACCATCTATCTGACATCAATGGACGATTTCGCCACGGTGAATGATATTTATGGGCGTTTTTTCCCGGAACAGTCCCCGGCGCGTGCGTGTGTCGCCGTTGCGGCCCTGCCGAAAGGATGCCACATTGAAATCGAATGGATCGCCAGCAGTCAGGCCTGAGCCTGCGGGTCCAGAGCCAACGCCATACGCCTGATAGGGCTATTTTTGTTCCTGTTGGCGGATATAATAATCCAGTCCGGCCTCTTTGATGGTTTTTCCGGCGCGATCCGCCTCGGCATAACTGTCAAAGTGGCCGACGATCACCTCGTAACGCCGGTGGTCACCGTCGCCACGCTCCTGCAGATAACTTTTCATCCCCAGTTTAAGCAAACGGGCCACCCGCTGATCCGCGTAATCATGATTGCGGAACACTCCGCTGAGTAACAGGAAGTGTTTGGCCGACTGCTGTTGCTCCTGCTCATGAACGGCCATCTGAGTCTGGCGTTGCTGCTTGTCCTGCTTTACCTTCTGTTGCCAGAACGCGGCATCAAAGGGAGCAATACGCTGGACAATATGATAACCGTCCGCTGCCTTTAACATGATGGGCGCCGAAAAACATGGCCGGCCAGCCAGTTCGCGGGCAAAATCTTCCGGCATACTCGCCAGTGAAATACTGCCGACATAACCGCCACTCTGCGCCTCACTACCCGTGGAAAACTCCCGTGCCAGTTCTTCAAACAACTCGCCGTCCTCAAGACGCTGCATCACCTCTCGGGCCTGGCTCAATGTGGCAAGTGTGATGCGGCGTAAATGGTAGATATGCTCTTCGTACTGCCAGGGAGTCTGCGGCAATTGCCAGCCTAAAGCCACCAGCTTGCGCTCCAGGTCAAAGCCGGGCAACCCAAGTTCCTTGGCCATCACCAGAGCCATACTCGCCAAACTGTAGTCCCCCAGGCGATAGAGAACCTCCCCCAGATAATAGTAGCCATAGGAAAAACCGGGATTCAACTCCAGCACTCGGCTGAACTGACGATGGGCCTCGGGAAGACGTCCGGCAGCCAGACAGAAAATCCCCATCTCCATATGGAGGAAGTCTTCTTCGGGGGCATGAGCGAGAGCCAGCTGCAGTTCGTCGATGGCCTGATCGACAAATCCCAGGTCATACAACACCTGGGAAAGGTTGCGATGGATATTGGGATCATCGGAACCCGACTCCAACGCCTGACGATAAGAACGCACCGCCCAAAATGGATGTCCGGCCTCAAGATGGCGCTGTGCCAATTGTTGGTGGACATCACTGACTTTGATCGGCTCCTCGGCCATGACAACGGTTGTCAGAACCAGATTGACCAGGAAAATCACCAGTACAGAACGGAGGCACCACATCATTTGGACTCCTCTGCAAGATGAAGCATGACGGCTTTCATATCTTCCCAGACATCTCGTTTACCGGCGGGATTTCGCAGCAGATAAGCCGGATGATAGGTTGGCATCAACGGAATTCCCTCATATTCAGACCAGTGGCCACGCAAACGACTGATCGGTGTCTCCTGTTGCAGCAATGTCTGGGCAGCAAACTTTCCTAAAGCAACGATCACTCGCGGTTTAAGACTGGCCAATTGTTGTTTGAGAAAGGGTTCGCAGGCGGCAATTTCATCCGCTTGCGGATTACGATTCTGCGGTGGCCGACATTTCACGACATTGCAGATATAAACCTGATCGCGCTGAAACCCCATGGCAAACAGAATCCGTTCGAGCAGTCGCCCTGCTTCACCGACAAAGGGGAGCCCTTTTTCATCCTCTTCGCGCCCGGGGCCTTCACCGACGAAGACCAACTCGGCATGCGGGTTGCCACTGCCAAAAACAATATTCGTACGACCACGTGCCAGACCACATCGTTGACACTCTCCCAGTTCCGCGCGGATCTCTTCCAACGAGGGCATGCGGCAATCACAGCGACCGGTTTGACACTGGGATACCTCTTCACGGCACACCGGCAGCTCAGTCGAATCATTTTCGAGATAAAGTTCATCGACACCTAAACTTTTCAGTTCACTGAGAACGGCCCGGGTCTGGGCGAGCATTTCGTGCATGGTCTGATCAAAGCTCTGCGGCATACGACTTTACATCCTTCCGGGCTGGCATTACTCTTAACGTATGAGAATCCATGATTATCTGCATCTAACGGGCAAAGGGACCTCGCTGCTGGTCCTCTCCATCATCACCAGCGCTCTGGTGTTACTGATGGCGCAACCGGTCTGGGCCTGGGGCTTTGGCGTCCATCTGCAATTGGGCAACCAACTGCTGGACAATCTCCACCGCCTCTCTCCCCTGTTGCAGCAGTTACTCAGCCACTATCCCGCCGATTTTCTCTACGGTTCCATCAGTGCCGATATCACACTGGGGAAAAAATATACCCACTACCTCAAGCATTGTCACAGCTGGAATATGGGCCACAAAATCCTGGCGACGGCACAAAACGATGCTCAACGCGCCTGCGCTTACGGCTATCTTGCCCATCTGGCGGCCGACACCATTGCCCACTCCTACATGGTCCCGTTCAAAATGGTCCGCAGTTACAACACGGTCCTGCTCAATCATGCCTACTGGGAATTGCGCTTTGAGTCACAGGTTTCCGAAAATGTCTGGCAGGAAGCACGGTTATTGGCCCAACGCGATTTTCGCCAGCACGACCAACTACTGCGCCAGGTTCTGGTCAACACCCTGTTCTCCTTCGGCACCAACAAGCGACTGTTTAATTCGATGCTGCTGGTCAGCCGGATCAAGCGCTGGCAACGGTTGCTGCAAACCATAGATCGCCGTTCGAGCTGGGTGGTCAATGACGAGGAACGCCGTGACTATCTGGATCTGGCGTTTCAGGCCGTCATCAGTATTTTAAGCGATGAAAACAGCCCCTACCTGCAAGCCGACCCCACCGGTGAACGGGCCTTGCTTGTCGCGCAAAAACTGCGCAACAACCTCAACATCCTGTGGCTTGATGCTAAACTGCCGCGCGCGCAGAGTGACCTTCTACTTCCCGAGTTCAAACAGCAATTTCGCGATGCGATCACCGAACCGGAGAAATTACTCACCCTGTTGGCGGATCATCCCTGAAGATCTTCGCCGTTACGTTCCCGGAGTAATGCAACCACCCGGTCCAGCAACTGGTGGGCCACCTCATCCTTGCTCAATTGGGGCAGCTCTTCCACGTGACCATCGGCATAAAGCAGTTTGACAATGTTGGTATCAACATCAAATCCGGCACCGGCCTGAGTGACATCATTGGCGACGATCAGGTCGAGATTCTTGCGTTTCAACTTGTCTGCAGCATGTTTGAGCAAATCCTGGGTTTCCGCAGCAAACCCCACCAGTACCCGGCCCTCTTTACTGGCCCCGACTTCGGCAAGAATATCAGGATTCTTTTCCAGAACCAGAGTCATGTCATCAGCTGTTTTTTTCAGTTTCTGTGTTGCCATCGTGGCGGGGCGGTAGTCGGCGACCGCAGCAGACTTGACCACAGCAGTCGCCTGCGGCAACGCTTCAAGCACCGTCTTGCGCATCTGTTCGGCACTGACGACCGGAATCAGCGTCACTCCCTGGGGCGGCGTCAGAAATGTCGGCCCGCTGACGAGAACAACTTCGGCGCCACGCTGTCGTGCCGCACGGGCGATGGCATAGCCCATTTTCCCGGAAGAGTAATTACTGATGTAGCGCACCGGATCCAGTTCTTCTCGCGTCGGTCCCGCAGTCACCAGCAGATGTTGCCCTTTTAAGTCCTGAGGGGCCAGTACGGCCAGAGCCGCACTGAAAATCGCCTCGGGCTCAGGAAGCTTACCCTGTCCTTCATAGCCACAGGCGAGCGCACCAACCGCCGGATCGATAAAGTGATAACCCAATTCACGCAAGCTGTTTTCGTTGCGCTGGTAGATAGGATTATCATACATATGAACATTCATAGCCGGGGCAAACAGTACCGGCGCCTGAGTGGCCATCAGCGTCGTGGTCAGCAGATCATCTGCGATACCGGCAGCTACCTTGCCAATCACATTGGCCGTGGCGGGAGCCACGACAAACAGATCAGCTCGGTCCGCAAGGGAGATGTGACCAATCTCTTTTTCCTGATAGAGGTTGAACAGTTCCGTGTGAACAGGATTGCCGGATAAGGTTTGAAACGTTAACGGGGTGACAAACTGTTGTGCGCTGGCGGTCATAATAACCGAGACATCGGCACCGGCCTTGACGAACAGTCGTAACAACTCAACCGCCTTATAGACCGCGATGCCACCACTCACCCCGAGGACCACCTTCTTATTTTTAAACATATCCGCTCCGGTATGGGTAAAAACACCGGCTCCTTTTATTCGTAATCACCATTGATGAAGGGATTGACGCTTTTCTCACGTCCGATGGTGGAATCGGGGCCGTGGCCGGGATGAACAATGGTCGCTTCCGGCAACACCATCAGCTGAGAGCGGATGTGTCGCAGCAGTTGATCCATATTGCCGCCAGGCAGATCCGTGCGACCGATAGAACCGGCAAACAGGGTATCACCAGAAAACAGATGGCCTTCACCGTACATACAGATTCCACCGGGAGAATGCCCCGGCGTATGGATAACTTCAAAACTCAGATCCCCCACCTCAACCAGATCGCCATTGTCGAGAAAGCGTTTAGGGTCCGGGGACTCCACCCCAGGCAGACCGTAGCCCTGGGCCTGTTTAGCCGCCACTTTGAGTAAGGGCAGATCTTCACGGTGCATGCACAATTCCACCCCCGTGGCTGCAATCACCTGATGGTTAGCACCAACATGGTCGAAATGGCCATGGGTGTTGACGACCATCTTCACTTTAGCCCCCAACGCGTTGACCTTTTCAAGAATACGGTCCCCTTCGTCGCCGGGATCAATAATCAGCGCATCTTTCGTACGCGAGCATACCACCAGATAACAATTCACCTGCAGAGGGCCGACGGCCAGAGTCTCAACGATCATGGGACTATTCCTCTCTGGACCCGAACAGGTCCATATTCAAACCGGCCAGTTGTTCACCAAGACTGGCACTGAGTGTTTTCTCTTTTTCTGCTGAACGCTGCGGTCGCTTGTTCTCACGAGTCTCGACCGGCGGCGGCACCACTGGCGCTTGTTGAAGAGGCATCTCATCACCATCACCGGCGACACTCTGCGCCCCTTCGCGATCCCCTTTGAAAAAATAACGGTCATAAAGGCGATGATAGCCCGTCCAGCGACTGTCATTGTGCCGTTCTTTTTCAATATGCGCCTGCACGCCATTGATTTTGGAATCCATGTCATCAATAAAATTCAGGATGACAGCTTCCAGGGTTTTGGGACGTTTCGGCGAACCATAATCGTATTGACCATGATGCGACAACAACAGGTGTTTGATCAAGGTCGCTTTCATGCGGGGAAACTGGTCGAGTTGACGGATTTTGTCTTCCACCATTTCCACGCCGATAACGATATGTCCGAGCAACTTACCTTCATCACTGTAGTCGAAACTGCGGGAAAAAAGCAACTCGGCGACTTTACCGACATCGTGAAGCAACGCGCCCGTGATCAGCAGATCGCGATCAACATCGGCATAGCGGCGACTGACATCGACCGCCAATTGCGCCACAGACAGGGAATGCTCCAGCAACCCGCCCAAATAAACATGATGCATCGCTTTCGCTGCCGGCGCCTTCTGGTACAGGGCAACAAACGAATCATCGTTAAAAAAGGCCTCCATCAGGGCACGATAATCGTCATCCTGGAACGAGGCAACCAACTCACGCGCCTGGGCCATCATGGTTCGCGGGTCATGACTGCTAACCGGAAGAAAATCGCCCAGGGATACCGCAGATTCATCCACCCTGATCAGATCCTGAATAATCAGCTGCATCTTGCCCATATACACACTGGCTTTGGCGGTGACCTGAACAAAGTCATCCTTCTGAAACAGGCGGGAAAAATGATCGACCTGATCCCAGATGCGCCCTTCCACTTCACCGCTGCGATCCATCAGTTTCAGCGTCATGTATGGCTTGCCATTTTTAGCCATGGCCATGATCTTATCCCGTACCAGAAACGGGGTGTTAATCTGATCACGTTCTTTTAGATCCGCGATAAATACTTTACTCAAAACACTGCTCTCCTGCATGTTGGTGATGCGTCTGACGATGGATCGCCAGCGCCTGTTGCATTCCATCGACGGCAGCACTCATGATGCCACCGGCATAACCGGCACCCTCGCCGGTAGGGTATAATCCTTGACAATTGACCGACTGGCCATCGCTGCCACGCAAAATCCGCACGGGTGCGGAGGTACGGGTCTCAATACCGACCAAAGTGGCCTCGCGGGTAACAAAACCACGCATTTTTCGATCAAACTGGGGTAATGCCCGCAGCAGACCTTCGACGACGAAACCGGGCAGAGCCTGACGCAAAGGGGCTTCAACCACGCCGGGACGACAGGTTGAAACAACAGGCCCGCTCCCCTGGCCCAAAAAAGCCATGAGGTTCTGCGCCGGGGGGAGGTATCCGCCCCCACCCAGCTCAAAAGCCTGCCGCTCCCAATGACGTTGAAAATACATTCCCGCCAGGACCGAGGAGTCCGCAAAATCATCCGGTCGTACCGACACCACCAGGGCACTGTTCGACATGGCACCATCGCGTTTAAAATGACTCATACCATTGACGACAACACCGTTGGCTTCACTGGAACTCTGCACCACCTGCCCCCCGGGACACATGCAGAAGGAATAGACTCCCCGTCCCGTTTCACGATCATTGTAGGTCAGGGCATAATCCGCTGTCGGCAGATGTTCATGTTTAGCCAGACCGTATTGGATCTGATTGATCAGTTCGGCGGGATGCTCCACCCGAACGCCAACGGCGAACGGTTTGGCCTCCAGAGTGATCTTTCGCTGATGAAGCAGCTCATAAGTATCGCGAGCACTATGGCCAACCGCCAGAACCACCGCATCACACGCCTGCTCTTGCTGACCGTTTAAGATCACACCAGTCAAACGGTCGTTGCGACAAACCAAATCAGTCAGACAACATTCATAGCGTAACTCTACCCCAAGACGCTGTAATTCGCGACGAAAGTTTATCAACACTTGCCGCAGGCGGTCCGTTCCCACATGGGGTTTGGCATTGATCAGAATCTGTTCGGGAGCGCCAAAGTCGACGAGCGTCTGTAAAACCGTCCGGGTCAGCGGGTGTTTTGAACGGGTCGTCAGCTTTCCATCGGAGAAGGTTCCAGCGCCCCCTTCACCAAACTGGACATTGCTGTGTCCGAGCAGTTCGCCACCACTCCAGAACCTGTTCACATCGGCAACGCGCTGTTCGACTGGATTTCCCCGCTCCACCAGACAGACATGGTGACCATGTCGCGCCAGAGTCAGTGCGGCAAATAATCCAGCGGGCCCCATGCCGACCACCACCACCCGTTGCGGGGATGTCGTCGGAACAATCACCGACTC
The DNA here is from genome assembly GCA_002869685.1 of Desulfuromonas sp. Lineage (GTDB taxonomy): Bacteria > Desulfobacterota > Desulfuromonadia > Desulfuromonadales > Desulfuromonadaceae > Desulfuromonas. The sequence continues at coordinate 21,880 of PKUE01000117.1, read as the reverse complement.
TGCAGCGCTCGGCGCAACGACAACAAGGCGCGGATCAGCCTGACAATGCGCGATTCGGCTGGCGTCGTCAACGGTGAATTGCACCGTATAGACACGCCACACCCGCCCCTTACGACGCGCATCAATACCGCACCGAATGATGTGGATATTGTCAATGGCGAAACGGGGAATCGTCAGGTAATCGGCAATTTTCTCGGCAAGTTGTGATTCATCTTCGTCTAGAGTCAGATGAATCTCTCGCAATTGATAGCAGGGGGACGGCATAACAGGATCGTCTTTCACGCCAGCACCGAAGCAGTGTTTTCCGTTGGTGATTTCAAGGGGAATTCAAGATAAAAGGATGTGCCCTGCCCCGGCTCACTGCTCACACGGATACTGCCATGATAGTTCTTCACGATCCGCAACACAACAGACAGGCCAAATCCGGTTCCCTTGCTCTTCGTCGTAAAGAAAGGATCAAACACCTTGGACAGATTCTCCTGGGTAATGCCGTTCCCGGTGTCATTGACCTCGATAAAAATCCGCCCGTCGTGCGACTCCATCTCGACCGATAACAGCCCACCTTCAGGCATCGCCTGCAGGGCATTGACAAACAGGTTGGTAAAAATCTGGACAATTTCATCACGATCAGCCACCAGTTCGGGAACCGGCTGCAGATAGAGATCGACATTCACCCCCTGCTGACGGAATTGCGGGCGAAACAAATCGGTGACATCATGCAAGGCATCGGCTAGAGAAATCTCGCCACTCTCGGTTTTATGTTGTTTGGATGCCGCCAACAGTTTGAGCAGAATGTCATCAATCCGGTCAATCTCTTTGAGAATTTTGTCGGGATATTCCGCCAATTCATCATTTTGATCGAGTCCGGCAGACAGCAGCTGGGCAAACAAGCCGATTGAATTGAGCGGATTGCGGATTTCATGGGCCATCCCGGCAGAAAGATGACCGACCGTCGCCAGCTTTTCCGCTTGCACCATCTCATTGTGCGCTTGCTCCAACTCCCGGGTTTTCTCGGCGACACGCAACTCCAATTCACGGTTCCATGCCTGAATTTCCTGCTGCAACTGAGCCCGTTCCTGCTCCAGGCTGCGATTGATCATCTCTATGCGGCGAAATTTGAGGACCGACTCGATCCGATCGAGCAAATCGTGGTTATTGAACGGCTTGAGCACATAATCCGATGCGCCGGCCTTCATCACCTCGACAGCCACCCGCTCACTTCCTTTACCGGTAAACATGATGACATAAACATCGGGATGATTCTGCTTGATCTGCATTAATACGCTCATGCCATCCATCATCGGCATCATGTAGTCGAGTAGTACCAAAGCTGGCGGCTGCGCCTGAATCTGCTCCAATCCCTCGGCACCGGATTGTGCCGTGCGGACATCATATCCACGACTCCTCAGAATCATCTGACATAAGTCGAGAATCGCTTTTTCATCATCAATGACCAGGATCTGTTCTGCCATACCTTCACCATAGGATAGAATCGTTTTTGCCGCACGCCGTCACCAGCGGGCAAAAAAACTGCGCAGAGCATACCGTGTCACTCCCGTATTGACAAGTGCACAGGTTCTCCAACGTCAAAGGGTTTAAATAACAAAAGGCGACTGCTTCGTCGCCTTTTGTTGAGATACCCTGTCCGTCACGGATCGTCAGCTCTTGTTGACTGTCATCACCGGGATCGGTGATTTACGCACCACTTTCTCTGCCGTGCTGCCAAACAGAACATGGTCCAGACCGGAACGGCCATGCGTTCCCATCACAATCAGATCGGCACCCAACTCCTTGCCCTGGTTGATAACCTCATTGTAGGCAATACCGGGAACAACCACGGTCTTGAAGTCATCGCCTTCCTTGAGTTGCTTACGGCAGAACTCATCCATCATCCGCTGAGCACCATCTTCGATCTCTTTTTCAAGCACATCAAACGAGATGTGTGGGACATAAAAACCGCGCAGATCAACCGGCTCACAAATAACATGCAGCAGAACCAGCGTTGCGCCACATTTTTTACTCAGCGTATAGGCATATTGAAACGCCTCTTCTGAGCATTCCGAAAAATCCGTCGCGAATAAAATCGTCTTGAACTCTTTCATCATCCCTCCCTCCTGTCGCATCATGAGTACTGCAACGCCTGTGTAATCGACAATTTTTCCAGCACCAGCTTCAATTCGTTGAAACGCACCGGCTTATGGACAAAATCGCATGCGCCAAGGTTAACCGCTTCCAGATAAGTATCCACCTCACCATACGCTGTTACCATGACCACAAAGGTTTGCGGATAGAGCTCGTGAATTTCATTGAGCAAAGACAAACCATCCATATCCGGCATTCTGATATCACTGAGAACAAAATTCACTGCATTCTTGGCCAGAAATGCCAAAGCCTCATGACCGCCAGAAACACAGGTCACATCGTAGCCAGCCTGATCGAGAAGTTTACCCAGGCAGACCCGGCTGTTTTCTTCATCATCAACGACCAGAATTTTATATTTACCAAATCCCACGTACCATTCTCCTTGTTATTCCGTTCTTTAAAAGACTAACACGGGCGACGGGGCTGTCAAGCGCACCTGTAAACGATTTTTTCCTTTTGTTACAGCAAGTTACAATTCGACTCACGGTAAAATTTCCGAAGATATTGTCAATGATGTCTTGATGGAAATGTCGGTTAAAGAAATTCGCAAAAAGGGTGGTATTAAACGCAGGAATGCAGGAAGAAGGGAGAGCTAACAACATGAAAACGGCCGGGCGGTCACCAGCGTTCGAGAAGCGCCTTTAACAGTTGGGGAAATGCCGTACTGGCCCGTTGAGCGCAGAGCAGAACATCATCGTGGCTCAGGGGGATTTCACTGCGACCGGCAGCGGGATTGGTTACCAGCGACAGACCGACCACGTCAAGACCAAGATAGCGCGCAACAATGGCCTCTGGGACCATGGACATAGAGGCAACATCGGCACCAAAACGTTCCAGAGCGCGGATCTCCGCCGGTGTTTCATAACTGGGGCCGGTCAATGCAGCCAGCACCCCTTTTTTCAGCGTAATCCCGTGCGGACTGGCCCACTGGTGCAAATCAGCATAAAAGTGAGTCTGATAAAGATTGCTCAAATCAATGAACGGGCTGGGCTGCAAGCCGCGTAAAGGATTATCGCCCTGAAAATTCAGATGATCTTCGATCAGGACAAACTCTCCTGGGGTCAGGTGTGAGGCAATCCCGCCGACGGCATTGGTCAACAGAATTTTTCCGCAGCCCGCATCGGCAGCCAGGCGAACAGGCAGTGCGGCCTGCCAGGCGGTCAGCCCTTGATAAAGATGAAAGCGCCCCTGAAAAACCAACAAACGGCGACCACCATAACGCGCAACAGACACCCTTCCGGCATGGCCGGGGATCACAACTTCAAAACCAGGCAATGCGGCAAAGAGTTCCCGGTAGTCCAGTGACGTTTCAACATCCAGTGTGTCCACCCAGTCATTCCAGCCGGAACCGAGAATAACAGCCGTGTCACAAGGGGCAACCCGAGTAAACAGGGTGCGAAACTGCTGGCGGGTCACCTCCTCCATGTATGCCTCCATCAGGACGGATCGTGAAGAATCTTCAAATAGTCACGAGCTTTCTCGGCACGCTCTGAACCATCTTCCCGATTGGCAACTTCTCGAAACTCCATTGCCGCTTCCTGAGTCATACCAAGATGCAGATAGCACTCTCCTAGCATCATTCTAGCCGCTGAGAATTCTGGACTAAGGCGCACCACCTCTTCAAGCTGTTCCTGCGCCAGATCATACTTATCCATGCGCATATAGGTCTGTGCCTGCAAAGCCATAATGCCGGTGCTTCCGGGGGAACCTTCCAACGCTTCATTGAAAGCCAGAATCGCTTTAATGTAATCACCATGACGCTGATAGGCAACACCGAGACCGGTCAGAGCGCGCACCCGGTAGGGGAACAGCAGATTATCAGCCACTTTGCGGAACAAGCGGGCGGCATCCTGCCACCGTTGCATATCCAGATACAGGGCAGCCAGATTGTTTTCAACATTGGGGTCATCAGGCCGCAGTGAAAGAGACTCTTTGTAGTGCTCTTCCGAGAGATCATACGCACGCTTGGCAAAATAGACCTCTCCCAGAGCAGCCTGAATATCAGCATCAGCTGGAGCCAGTTTTTCTGCCGCCAGCAATTCATGCAGTGCCTGGGTGTAGTTTTTTCCTGCCAGATAAGACTGTCCCATCTTGTAATGGGAACGCGCCTGATCTTTCGGTTTAACCGTGGGAGCACACCCGGACGTCAGCAACGTCACCAGCAGAACACTCCAGAGAATCATTCGAATCATCTTTTTGTCTCCTGCGTGATCCACGCGTTAGTCAATTCCGGAAAACCGGGTTAACAGCTGAAATTTACGATAACGTTCCTCGATTTCGGAGAATTCGAGGGTTTTCATCCGCTCCAGACTGAATTTCTCAACATTGAAAGAGGCCATGACGCTGCCAAAAATAATCGCCTGCCGCATGGCGGATTCAGAGAGATCGCGGACGCTGGCCAGGTAACCCATAAAGCCTCCGGCAAAGGTATCTCCAGCTCCGGTCGGGTCAAAAACATTCTCCAGCGGATAAGCCGGAGCGGAGAACACACCATGCTCGGTAAACATCAGTGCTCCGTACTCCCCACGCTTGACGACCAGTGTCTTCGGCCCCATGGCCAGAACTTTCTGTGCCGCCTTGACCACGTTGGGTTCATTGGCCAGCTGGCGAACTTCTCCTTCGTTGATCAACAACACATCGACGTATTTCAGGGTATTGATCAGATCCTCACATTTGCCCTCAATCCAAAAATTCATCGTATCACAGGCCACCAATTTGGGGCGGACCACCTGCTTGAGAACATCAAGCTGTAGTTCAGGGTCAATATTGGCCAGAAAGACAAACTCGGCATCCAGATAGGATTCCGGCAACTTAGGACTGAAACTGGCAAAAACGTTCAGCTGGGTATCCAGCGTTGTCGCCTCGTTCAAATCGTAGCCATAACTGCCACTCCAGCGAAAGGTTTCGCCCGCTGCCGTGGTCAAACCGCTTAAGTCAATATTGCGCGAGTGGAGAAAGTCAACGTGTTCCTGAGGGAAATCCTCCCCCACCACGGCAACCAGATTAACATCGGTGAAAAAGCTCGCCGAGGTGGAAAAATAGGTGCCCGAACCACCAAGAACCTCATCGGCCTTGCCAAAGGGCGTCTCAACACTGTCAAAGGCTACCGAACCAACAACCAGAATACTCATATCGTGCTCCTACAGATAACGGCCAAGCAGCAGGTCGAGCCGCTGGCGGGTGGTTTCAGGAATCTGGGTGGGGTCAGTCATTACCGCATATTTCAAGGCTTCGCCACACGGACAGGATTGTTTCTGATCGATCAGCTGTGCAGCTTCAACAACAATCTTTTTGGCCATGGCCACATTCTGCCGCACCACTTCCAGAACTGCCTCGACAGATACATCGTCATGATCCTGATGCCAGCAGTCGTAATCCGTAGCGAGGGCTACGGTGGCATAACAGATCTCCGCTTCCCGCGCCAATCGTGCCTCCGGCAGATTAGTCATACCGATGACATCAACACCCCAGCTACGGAAAACCAGCGACTCTGCACGTGTTGAGAAATTCGGGCCTTCAATGCAGATGTAAGTTCCCCCTTTATGGACAGTGGCTCCGGCTTTCTTCGCCGCCTCGGCCACCACACCACTGAGAGCCGGGCAAACCGGATCGGCAAATTGCACATGACCGACAATACCTTCGCCGAAGAACGTCGAAGCTCGTTTGGTGGTACGATCAAAAAACTGATCGGGAATCACAATATGCCCCGGCACAATCTCCTCTTTCATACTGCCGACAGCTGAAACGGAAATGATCTGCTGAACACCGAGCATTTTCATGCCATAAATATTGGCGCGATAGGGAACTTCCGTCGGCAACAGACGATGGCCACGTCCATGCCGCGGCAGAAAAACCATCTTCACATCACCCAGCATTCCGGTGATATACGCATCTGAAGGTTCACCGAATGGGGTTTGCAGGCGCACTTCCTCGACCTGCTGAAGATTTTCCATTTCGTATAAGCCACTGCCGCCAATTACGCCAATAACCGTTTGTGCCATGGAACTCTCCTTCAATATTTTCATGTTATCGTTACTGTTGTTGATCAAGTTTGCCTTTGAGCTGCCCGCATGCTGCCGAAATATCCTGCCCCTTACTTGCCCGGCGAATTGCGACCACATCACGATTGAGCAGATAGGTCTGGAAGGCTTGAATCGCTGCCTCGTCGGGACAACGGTAGTGACTCCCTTCGTGTTCATTAAACGGAATCAGATTAATTTTTCCGCGCAAACCGTGCAGCAGTTTTACCAACCGCCGTGCATCGGCCAGTGAATCATTCAAATCTTTAATCAGGATATATTCAAAGGTGATTCGCCGATGTGATGCAAGAGGATAGCGGCGACATGCATCCATCAAAACGTCAAGAGGGTATTTGCGATTGATCGGCATCAGCTTGTCACGCACCTCATCCGTCGTTGCGTTGAGAGATACGGCCAGATTGACAACAATCCGCTCACCAAGTTCTTTCATTTCAGGCACAAGACCACAGGTTGACAGAGTTACCTTGCGTGAACTGTAGTCAAAACCAGCGGTGGCATAGAAAATTTTCAGCGCCCGAACCACATTGTCGAGATTGTGCAGTGGTTCGCCCATTCCCATAAAAACGATATTATTGATCGCCCCTTCTTTGGCAACAGCGCAGACCTGGTTGACAATCTCAGCGGCAGTCAAATTGCGGGTAAATCCAAATGAACCCGTCACACAAAAATCGCACGCCATGGCGCAACCCACCTGTGATGAAATACACAAGGTCGCACGATCATTGTCCATGGGAATGCGCACCGTTTCAATACTGTGACCATCATCGAGACGAAACAGATATTTGCGCGTACCGTCAGTGCTGGTTTCCACCACTTCAGGCTGCCAGTCAGAGATAAAGGCCTTCTGCTTAAGTTCGCTGCGCAGCGCTTTTGACAGATCCGTCATCTCATCCAGATCCGTCACCCCGCGCTTATAGATCCAGCGCAGCAACTGCTCACAACGAAAACGCTCTTTGCCCATACCGGACAAGAACTCCAGCAGTTCATCAGGGCTGAGGTTTTTTAAATCAATTTGTTCCACGTCCATTTTGTCCTTCAGTGTAGCACTCGTACAACCTTCTGCAGTAACTGCCAATAAAAAAGCCCCACGGATTGTATCCGAAGGGCTTCAATTACTCAAGGCATTCGCCGAAGTAAAACGACTTACAGCAGCTCCAAACCGGAGAAGAAGTAAGACAGTTCGAAAGCTGCCGTTTCAGGAGCATCAGAACCGTGGGTAGCATTTTCACCGATACTGGAACCGAACTCACGACGCAACGTACCTTCTGCGGCCTCGGCAGGGTTGGTCGCACCCATCAGGTCACGCCACTTGGCGATAGCATTGTCAGCCTCAAGAGCCATAACGATGCAGGGGCCGCTGCTCATAAAATCAGTCAGTTCGCCAAAGAAAGGGCGCTCTTTATGAACATAGTAAAAACCTTCAGCTTCTACCTTGCTCATGTACAGTTTTTTCAGGCCGACAATTTTAAAACCTTCGGCATAGATGCGGGCAATAATCTGACCAGCGGAACCAGCCGCAAAGGCATCAGGCTTGACAATGGCAAAAGTTCTTTCCATGACAGGTAATCCTCCAAATGGATAAACGTTAAGTGGACATCAGAAGCTGGCTTTTAACATCACTGATGACAAAAGTCAAGGACGGATCACCCCCAGAAAGTGACCTGATTCCGGCCCATTTCCTTGGAGCGCTCCAGAGCTTTCTCCACTCGATCCATCAGTTGGTCCATGGTTTCACTTTCCTCAATCGTCACGGCACCAATACTCACAGTCATGGCGATCGGCAGGTCAAGACAGGGCTCGCGACGGATAATATCGAGCACCATATTTGCAACCTTCATCGTTGACTTACGATTGGAATAAGACAACAGAATCATAAACTTATCCCCTTCGATACGTCCAAGGATATCGGCACGACGCAACGAGGAGCGCAGCCGTTTGACCAGCCATTGCAGAACCTTATCTCCTGTCGCCCGCCCATAGGCGTCGTTGAACTGTTTAAAATAGTCAACATCCAGTGCTAAAACGGAGAACGGCGTCTTGTAACGTTTGAAGCGGAACCATTCCCGATCCATGGCATCCATAAAAGCCTGTCGGTTCGGAATTCCGGTCAACGCATCGAGATGGGTCTGCCGACGTAACTCACTGTTGAGTTCGCGCATCTCCAGCATTTCCGTGGCATCGGAAAAAGCTTCAACAGCACCAACCACTTTCCCATTCTCGTCAAAAACCGCGCTGGTTTTCACAAAAATGGGCAGGCGGCGTCCGTCCTTATGGGCGACAAATACCAGTTTTTCCTGTGGCAACCCGGTTTCGATACAGGTTTTCAGCGGACAGTAGTTCTCGCACAACGGCATGTTCTTCACGTCCACATGGTGGAGCGGACCATCCTTACACAAAAAACCCACAACATCGTCGGAAGCAAATCCGGTCAATTGTTCGGCAGCGTTATTCCAATACAGAATCCGTCTTTCCTCGTTTACAAAGTAGACAGGTTCAGACAGACTATCCAACATTTGCTTATAACATGACGAATCAATAGTCATTTGCTTTTCCCTCTGACAGACCCATTTTCACATGAGTTTATTTCGTTAATGAAGGGTGTCAATTTATTGGCAACTTTTTCTTATACCACAATTTTTAACATGAGACCAAGTCGATATTACAGTGATTTCACTGCTACGACAAGCTTTTGCAGTGCCTGACCCCGATGGCTGATACGGTTTTTCTCATCTAGGGGCAGTTGCGCCATAGTACAACCATGCGATTCAACATAGAAAAGAGGATCATAACCAAACCCTTGACTTCCCAAAGATTCCGCAAGAATTCGTCCCTCAATCCTGCCCTCGAAATACTGGCATTCCCCCTCAGGAGTGCATAACGCCATCACACAACAGAACGCTCCCTGGCGCTGCGCATCAGGAACGCCAGCCAGTTTTTTTAACAGCAATTCATTATTCTGTTGATCACTGGCCCCTTCTCCCGCGAAGCGGGCGGAATAAACGCCAGGCTTGCCACCCAGTGCGGCAACCTCCAACCCGGAATCATCGGCCAGACACAGTTGTCCGGTCTGCTCGGCAATCGCCACGGCCTTCTTACGGGCATTGTCATGGAAGGTCTCGCCATCTTCTTCGGCAACGGTCAGATCATCAAAGGCATCCAGCCCAATCACCTCGATGCCGCTGTCGGCCAAAACACGGCGAATCTCTTTGAGTTTTCCCTGATTTTGGCTAGCAACAACCAATTGCATCTCAGCCCTCCAGAGCCTCTCGTTGCAGGTTTGCCAGCTGTGCACACCCTAGTACTGCCAATGAGCGTAAAGCATCAAACTGCTCAGCGGTGAAGGGTTCCTCTTCAGCCGTCCCCTGCACTTCAACAAACGCTCCGGAGCCGGTCATGACAAAGTTCATATCAACGTCTGCCGATGAATCTTCAACATAATTGAGATCGAGTAACGGCTGGCCATCGACAATGCCGACACTGATTGCAGCCAGTGAATCTTTAATGGGAGAGGTGGTCAGGACTCCATCGGCCAACAAACCATTCACGGCATCAACCAGAGCAACATAAGCACCGGTGATCGAGGCCGTACGAGTTCCCCCATCAGCCTGCAAAACATCACAATCGAGACGGATGGTACGTTCTCCAAGTAACTCAAAGTCGATTACGGCACGTAACGCCCGACCAATTAAGCGCTGAATTTCGTGGGTCCGGCCACCGACCTTGCCACGGGCAGACTCACGGCCATTGCGACTTTGGGTAGAACGGGGCAGCATGGCATATTCAGCGGTGACCCAACCACGTCCTTCTCCTCGCATAAACGGAGGGACGCCCTCTTCAACGGTGGCATTGCATAAAACCACAGTGTCACCAAATGAAACGAGAACCGATCCTTCGGCATAACGGGTAAAACCACGCTGAAAAGTGACTGGACGAAGTTGATCGGGTTGACGCTGATCAAAACGAACGCTCATGTATAAAACTCCCTGCACCTCTGGTGCATATAAAATAGACTAAAGGAAACAGACCGGCTTAAGGCCGGGCAGAAAACTTCTGCAAACCGGAAAACAGTGCCGCAGCCAGGCGGGCCTGACCGGCATTATCCGTTAAAAGCTGGCAATCGCCATTGTTGGATAAATAACCCAATTCAATCAGGACAGTCGGTAGATTCCCGCGCACCAAAGGCAGCAACGGAGCCTGAGTCACTTCAACCACCTCAAAGCCTGCTTCGCGCAATGCTTCACTCAGGCGCAGGGCCAGCATCATACTGCTGGCTTTGCCGCCTCCGGGTTGAGTCGTGGAGAAGGTCTCTTCACTGGCCCGAACATAAAGATGAATTCCTCGCGGTTGAGGGCTCAGCGCGGCTTGGGCATGCAGCAGAATAAACGCATCTACATTATCGTGGCGAGCACTTTGCAGATGCTGGTCAAAACTAAGCGTATAGTCGTCGTTACGACTGAGGTAAACGGGAACCCCCAGTTTCATTTTGACCTGTTTTTCAAGCTGGCGGGCGACACCAAGAACAACATCCTTCTCTTTGACCCCATTGAGGCCAATGGCGCCAGTTTCTTCGCCACCATGTCCCGGATCAATCGCCACAGCGCGCAGGGCTGGTTCCGTGCTCGATTTTTTCTTCTGCAGCAAAAAGGCAAACAGTCTGTCCAGGGCACCTTCTGACGGCTCCGGAGCGGCAACATCCGGATCAAGGTTGCGATAATAAACCGGATACGGCAATAACGGCGCTAGGGTTTCGAGAACAAAATCCTCACTCACCCGTAACCGGCCATCAATAAAGAGGGAACGATGCTGTAAAGGCAGGAACCGTTCACCAATTTTCACATATTGTCCACCGGGAAAAAAAGTCGCTTTGCCGGAGGGGGTTGTGATGGTGTAACGATGATCAACCGAGTTCCAGTAACCGCGCAACCCGAGAGCAGGCAGGACATCATCAACGGCCAGATACGGAACGCCCTGATGGTGATAGACCTCTTCAAGCAGCTGCGGGCTTCGCCCCTGGCGAGCCAGTTCCACTGCAGCTTGGGCCGGGAGGCTCACACAGGCACACATGATTACTAACAACAGTAAAAAACGCATCACGTTTCCGTCGATTTTAAACACCTGCCACAGACTCCGGTTGAGGGCTGTGAGGCGCACATCACTGACTGTATCGGACAAGGGGATCTATACCACGAAGTGGCCATACTATACACCGTGATACGGGCTGTCAATTGTTCCCCTCACAGTCCAGCAAGCGACGCCCTTTCACGGGTTCATAATCGAGAGTTTTCAATAATCGCTTAATCAGGGTATTTTCCAGTTCTTTTTGCACGGCACGGTTTCCGGTCATGGGACGGATCTGGCCACCGGCGATCATACCGTGTCCTCCAGCAGAACCAAGCCCCTCAACGATCGTACGGATAATCTTCCCGGCAAAAAGATCCTCCCGGTCCAAGCGCAGAGACAAAACCTCCTCCTGATCACAACAGCCCATTCCCAGCACCACGCCGACACCCTCCATACGCAGTAGAAAATCCGCCAGCTCAGCCACCATGTCGGGATGATCCACCTCGAACAGATTGAACACCAGGACATCGTGAAAAATCCGCGAGGATTCCAGAGCACGATTGAAGTTAAGGAAATAGCTGCTCGGCACCTTGGCGTGGGCAATATCAAACAGAATCCGGTTATTACTCAAACTCAGCAGATCCTGATAAGCTCTGCGATCCGGAGAGGACCATTCACGCCCCAGGTCCTGCGTTTCAGAACGGATCGCATAAAACATTGCAGTCGCCAATCGTGTCCCGAAATAGACCTGATGGGCAAGGAGATATTCGTAGAGAATTGTCGCACAGGCGCCATAATCGGTGCGGATATCCAACAGTCGTCCATCGGTGTCTTCAATCCGTTGCGGATGATGATCAATAATGATGTCGACCCGACAATCGTCCGGCAGGCTGCTGTTGCCGGTGCCGGGCTGGCTGTCAACCATGCACACCACATCGTACTGATCCAGAACGATCTTGTTCATCGGCACGACACTGATCTCCAGTTTCTCAACCATGGTTCGGTTCTCGCGTCGACCAACGATACCACCACTGGCAATGACGGCCGTCTGGCCGGTTTTAATCAAGAACAGATGACTTAACGCGTAGGCCGCAGCCAGCGCATCGGGATCAGGATTATCATGGGCAACAATAAGGATATTACGCTTGCCACGCACCTTCTCAATCATCCGTTCACTGATTTCCAGTGAGCGTTCCAAATCCATCAAAAAACTCCTTGTTTATTCTTGCGACACCTCGGGCGTTGCAGACGATAAAGCGGTCAGTGCCAAAGCGACGGCATGCTCGGCATCCTGCGCCGGGACCACACCGGGGATATCCACCCACCCGCCCAGCGTGATGACCATTCGACCAGTTTTCAGGGCAATTGCCAGTTCGGACAAAGTACCATATTCACCAGCAATGGCAATCACAACTGGCGCAGCCTGGGCCACCAGGACATTGCGCCCATGTCCCAGCCCTGTTGCCAGTGGATATGTCACCCAAGGGTTGGCATCCGCCGGATTTGTTCCCGGCAACAGACCAATCACCGCACCACCAGCCTCACAACAACCGCGGGATACGGCCTCCATCACCCCACTGCGTCCGCCACAGACAATGTCGACCCCTGCTTGGCCCAGACGCGCACCAATTTCTTGCGCCTGAGCATACTGTTGCTCACTGGCCTCGGCGGCACCAATCACGGCAACAAGAGGATGGCGTCGGCCTTTTTCCGAACCCGGGTGAATCGTGACCATCAAGACACTCCGATCTTAAGAATATTCTGGTTATAGGCGTGAATCAGGGTGGTTTTCTTTAAAACACCAACAACATGCTGTGCATCGTAATCAGCGACGACCGGCAATGTTGAGATGGGCCGTCCCTCAAACAGTTCAAAGGCGGTTTCCAGATTCTGTTGGGCCGTGATACTGACCACATTGCGGGTCATGATCTCGGAGGCGACCACCAGTTCGCACAATTCCCCCATCTCGCTCAGGCAGGATTTGAGATCACGCATCGACAGCATCCCCACCATGCGCCCCTTTTCGTTGACAACCACAAAGTGGGGATACGGACTCTCTTGAGCAAGAGCGACCAATTGTCCGAGGGATGTCCGCTCATCGACCTGTTCAAACTCCTGATCCATATAATCCGCCACGCGCAACGAACGCAGCAGATTGATATCACGCCCGCGGACGATTTTCACCCCGCGGCGTACCAGCCGGGTTTCATAAATAGACAAGCCGTAAAAAGTCTGCACCACGACCAGGCTGGCGATACAGCTGGTCATCAACGGAAGAATAATCTCAAAATTGTAGGTTAATTCAAAAATCGTAAAAATCGCCGTAATCGGGGCCAGCGTCGTTCCACTGACCATCGCCGCCATTCCCACCAGCGCATAGACGGGAAAACCCGCGACCAGATTCGGTGCGACCATGTGAGCCAGACTGCCAAACAGACCACCGAGCAAGCCCCCCAAAACCAGTGACGGCGCAAAAATTCCGCCGGAGAAGCCCACCCCCACCGAAATCGCCGTTGCCGCCAATTTAGCCAGCAGAATCGCCACCATCATCATCGGCAGCAACTGGGCAGTCAAAACCTGGTTGATGGTCTGATAGCCGACACCTAGCACAAAGGGAGAGAGCAGAGCCAAACTTCCAACCAGCACGCCGCCCACTGCGGGGCGAGACCACAGCGGCAGACGAATCCAATTGCAGCCGTCTTCGACCCGATTGATCAGGTGAATAAACACAATGGCCAGGGCCCCTGCAAGAACTCCCAGAACAAGATAGAGAGGGATTTCCCAATAACTCAGCAGCTGAAACGTCGGCACGTCGAAGGTGGGGAATGAACCGAGAAAACGATGAGAGACAACCGTCGCCGTCACGGCGGAAACGGCAATCTGACTTAGATAGTTGATCTGAAAATCCACCAGAATGATTTCGGCAGCAAACAGCATTCCGGCCATCGGAGCATTAAACGTCGCAGCGATCCCCGACGCGGCACCACAGGCGAGAAAAACCCGTTTCCACTCCGGTGACAGGTGCATCAGCTGCGCCAGAGAGGAGCCGACGGACGAACCGATATGCACCACCGGACCTTCCCGCCCGACAGAGGCACCACAACCCAGAGACAACAGCGTGGAAAACATTTTCAGAACCGTTGTCCGGTGACGGATATTCCCTTCCCTGGTCACCACCGCTTCAATCACCTCGGGAACACCGGCACCTCGCGCTTCCGGTGCAAAGCGTTCAATGACGGGGCCGAGAATCAAACCGCCCACCACCGGAATCAACACAATGACATACCAGGGCATGCCGGCCGTAGCGGCCACCAGATCATACGACTCACCCCAGAACAGCTTAGTGGCCTCAAGCAGCAGGTAGCGAAAGGCCACCGCCAGGGTGCCCGTCACCACACCAATGGTCGCGGCAATCAGCAACAGGAAGACAATCCGCCGCCCATGACCGTGAGGATGGCGTACCGGCGCGGCAACCGGGGTTTGCCGCTTCATCAGCTGGCCGCACCGCGTGCAGCATTGCGCTGCCGGCGACGCTGTTCACTTTCGGCCAGAGAATAACGACAGCCGCAATAGTTCTGGCGATAGAACCCCCACTGTTTTGACAATTCGAGGCTACGCTGGAACCCGCCTTTTTTCTTGAAATCGGCCTGATAAAAGACACTGTCAAATTGTTCCGCCACCTCCTGCCCGAGTCGGTTAATCCGTTCGGCGTCTTTATGGGGAGAAATTGACAGCACCGTGGTAAACAAATCGAAACCTCGGGCAACCGCTTCACGCGCTGTGCGCTCCAGACGCATCCGGTAACAGTGCGTACAGCGTTCGCCCCGTTCCAGTTCCTTCTCGTAACCAGCAACCTGTTGATCCCAACTGGCCGGATCGTACTCGGCAACAATCAGAGGCAGCCCCAGTTCGCCACACCACTGTACCAGTTCATCACGGCGCAACAGATACTCGCGCTGCGGATGGATATTGGGATTGTAGTAAAAAACCGTCACAGTGTAGTCGTCCTGCAGCCGCTCCACCACAGAGCTGCTGCACGGCGCACAGCAGGCATGCAGTAGCATGCGGGGCTTCAAGGTGACAGCCTTTGAGGGCACCGCCGATTGGCTCGGACATGTCTGGGTCATCGTTATCTTCTCACATTCAATTCAGTTGCCGCCCCTACGGACGACTGCTATAGTACGCGCCATGAAAGATCTGTTTATTGCCGATGCGCACCTGACACATCCTGATGAAGCCGCCTACCGCCATCTGGTGGAGTTTCTTGACCAACAGCGCGGTCACGTCCGCACTCTGGTACTGCTCGGCGATATCTTCGAATTCTGGGTCGGTTATAACCACTGTGTTTTCAGTGCTTACCTGCCCCTGCTGAATGCCCTGCAACAGCTCCATGCCGCCGGAACCCACATTGTTATGGTAGAGGGCAATCACGATTTCCATGTTGGCCCGTTTTTTTCTGAAACGCTCAAGGCCACGATCTTTCCCGATGATGGCACCCTGACGCTGGATGGACAGACAATCGCCCTGAGCCATGGCGACACCCTGGTTCCCACACGCAGCTATCTGTGGTTACGGCGATTTTTCCGCAGCATCATCGCCAGAACATTAATTCGCGTTCTCCCCAGCGACCTGACCTGGAAAATCGGTGACGTCCTCGGTGTCCTGAGCAAGAAGAAAAGCCGCCAGCATCCGCAACGCAGCTACCAACTCCCGGAACAGGCTATTCTTTCCCAGGCCCGACTGCGGCTCGACCAGGGTGCTGATCTGTTCATTTGTGGCCATTTCCATCAGCCAAAATGCTGGCAGCATCAGGGCAAACCCATCGCCATCATCGGCAATTGGGGGCAAACCTGCCATTATGGCCAACTGCGTGACGGCCAGTTCAGCCTGGAATGCTACACCCCGACCAGTGCCGCTCCTGCTGACACATCATTATAACAGATCTTCGAGAGATACGACCTCAACCGTCTGATTCAACTGCTCCAGTGACGGTTGAAGCGCCTGCCGATCCCCGATCAACACCACCACCTGCTGTGCGGGATGGAGATACCGTTGCGCCACCCGCTGAACGTCGGCAACGCTGACTTCGGCAATGTGCTGACGGTAGTCATCAAGATAGTTTTCAGGATAACCGAACAGGTCCTGATCAAGAATCCGGGTGGCCAAAGCATGGCGATTGTCGAAGGCGAAGACAAACGAGTTGATCAGACTTTGCTTGGCCTGGTTCAGTTCGTCTGCCGACACCGGTTCGCAACACATCCGTGTCATCTCCTTGCGCATCAAACCGACGACTTCGGCCACCGAGGCGTTTTTCGTTTCCCCTCCGGCGATAAAAACTCCCGGCAGGCGTCGCCCCACCGAAAAGTAGGAATAAACCGAGTAAGCCAGACCGCGGTTCGAACGGATCTCACGCATCAGCCGTGAACTGAAACCACCGCCACCGAGCAGGTAGTTCATCACTTGAACCGCGTAGAGATCAGGATTGTTTTTTTCGATGGCCACCTCTCCCAGCAGGATCGTGGTCTGCGGCACCGGCCGATCTACCAGAACAATCCCACCGTGCGACTGTTGCGGCAAGGCCGGGACCGATACCGCTTCCACAGCGGCCTGCCAATCACCAAAGGCCAGTTCGAGCAGGTTTTGCGCCTGAGCGCGATCAATCGCTCCGGTCAGGACGATTCGGGTGTTGGCTGGACCGAAATAGCGCTGATACATGCGCAGCAGATCATCACGCTCGACAGCTGAAACACTGGCAAGGGTTGGAAACACGGCGAGCGGGTGCCCGGCGTAAAGACGTCCCATAAGGATTTGGCGCGACAATGCTGCGCTATGGTCGGCCAGCCGGCGAATCCCTTCAAGCATCTGGTGACGACTGACCTCAAAGCGTTCCCTATCAAAACGGGGCTGTCGAAGCATCGCGGCCAGCAACTCCAGCCCGGCAGCGGCATCCTCCTGCAATAAGGAGATGGAACAGCGCGTGGTATAGGTGCCAGCTTCAACTTTCAGCGGTGCGGCCAAGTCATCCAGTGCCGCATCGAAGGCCGCAGCGTCGCGCTCCCCGGCACCCCCGCTCTTCAGGTTTTCCGCCAGGAGTTTGGCCAGCCCCGCTTTGCCCTCGGGATCGGTCACATTTCCCGATTCGACTACCACGGTTACATCAAGAAGAGGCAATTCGGCATCGGAACGGTAATACACCTTGATCCCGTTGGACAGGGTAAAGGTCTGGGGATATTCGATGGTAAAATTGAGTTCGGGAAGGTTCAGATCATCGGGCCGCTTCTGCTCCGCCATCACTGGCGCGCTCAGAATTACGACCAGCCATACACACCACGCCAATACGCGTATCATCACGGTTTCTCCTGTACCAGAGTAATCACGGTCCGATTCTCTTCATTGAACCAGCGTTTGGCCGCCTGCTGCAGATCCTCACCCGTCAGGGTAGCGATCTGCTGGTCATAATCGACCAGATAGCGCCAATCTCCGGCAACCACCTGAAAACGGGTCAGCATGTTGGCCAATCCATCATTGGTGCGCAGGTAGCGCAACCGCTCGGCGCGCAACCGTTTGGCGATTCGCGTCAACTCCTGAGGCGCAATCGGTTGTTGTTTCAGTTGCTCCAACTCCTGATACAGCGCCTGCTCCAGCTCGGCTGTCGTATGGGGAGACCGGGGCGTCAGACTGAGAATGAACAGATTATCGTACCGTGCTCCGGGAGCAGAATAACTGCTGACGTGGGTCGCCAATTGCTGATCGAGCACCAACGACCGGTACAACTGCGAGGTGGGTCCTTCGGTGAGCATCTGGCTGATCAGGTCAAAAGCATAATCATCCCGACTGGGCAATGTCGGTTTATGGAAAGCCACCAGTAATTGAGGCTCGGCATCAAACCGTACATTGCATCGGCGCTCACCACGTTGTTGAGGTTCAACAGCGGTCACCGGCGGAATTTTATCCCCCGCCGGGATGGAACCGAAATACTGCTGAACATAATCCAGGGTCTGTTGGGTGTCGACATCGCCGACAATGGCGATCACCGTGTTAACTGGCGCATAATAGCGATGGAGGAAATCAGCGGTCTGCTCCCGAGTCAAATTTTCGATATCGGAGCTCCAGCCAATGACCGGATGGCGATAGGGATGAACACGAAATGCCGTGGACAGCAACGCTTCGTACATCATACCACTGGGACGACTTTCATAGGAGCGACGCCGCTCTTCCTGAACAACGTCACGCTCAGTGTAGAATTCACGCAGCACCGTGTTCTGCATGCGATCCGCCTCAAGCGACATCCACAGCTCCAGCTTATTGGCAGGCAGCGAGATCAAATAGCTGGTCAGATCTTTGCCGGTAAAGGCATTGAAGCCAACGCCACCGTTACGGGCATAAATCTGGGAAAATTCATCTTTGACCACTAAAGCCCGTTGCTGGTGCTGCAACGTCTTCAGCTGTTCTTGTAACCGGGCCTGTTGAGCCGGATCAGCGTGAGGATCATGGCGCAACTGATCGAGGATGCGGGCCGTCTGGCCAATTTGGTCCAGCAGGGGCTGTTCGGCGGTAAAGTCACGTGTGCCGATGCGCCGGGTTCCTTTGAAGCGCATATGCTCAAGCAGGTGGGCAACACCGCGGTTATCCGCCACTTCATCAACAGAACCCACACCGATGGTCATATACGCAGTAAAGGTGGGCGAGTCGTGGCGCTCGGCAACCAGCAGGGTCAGGCCGTTGTCCAGGGTAAATTGCTGCACTTTATTCTGCAGCGCATCGTCCGTCGCCCACGCCGCGTTCGGTCCTGCTACGACCAGCCCGCCCAGCAATGCACCTACAAGCAGAAAGAATCTGAAAGGATTGTGAATGATTGCGGTCAACACATTTCTCCATCCGTTAATTTCAGGTTGAGTAGCCAATACATCACAGAATGTGATGGCGGAAGCTTATCACAGTCCCGGCAGACAAGAGAACCGCCATCAGCACACTTTGCCTACGACGGTTACACCACTGGATCGCTTAAGATGGGAAATAGATGGCAGAAAAAAGGCAAAAAAATGCCCTGTTCCGGAGGAGGGATGGAACAGGGCGGTGACCCCAAGGGGAAGGGGTCGGCTTGTTGCTGACAGTTTCCTGTCATGGCTTAGCAACACTGAAGCGTACTTTGCTTCACCGTCATAACGGCTACTAGAAAGACGACGTTACTATAGCCACAAAGAAAAGTTTCAGCAAGCTTAAAAATTCAGCAAGCCTAAATTTTTTTATTACCGCTTAATATCACCGCAATACTTACCCCGCAGCATCCTCGTTGAGGTGATACTTTTCGAGTTTGTATCGCAAGGTTCCCCGCGCCAGGTTGAGCAAACGCGCTGTTTTCGCCACATTGCCGGCAGTTAACGTCAACGCCTGGCGAATCAGGTTCTTTTCCAACTCCTCAATCATCGACTCAAGGCACACTCCCTGCGGCGGCAGCGGCCAGTCGAGTTCCGCCACCTGGCGGGGTTCGCCGCCACGCACTTCGACGGGCAGCATTTCAGGAGTGATCACCTCACCACGGTGCATAATACAGATGCGCTCAACCATATTACGCAACTCACGGACATTTCCCGGCCAGTGATAGCGGCCTAACAGGGCCAGTGCCGGGGCGGAGACTTCTCGCAGTGGCCGGTTAAACTCGCGGCTGTAACGCCGCAAAAAATGGTTAAGCAACAGCGGAACATCATCACGCCGCTCTCGTAATGGAGGCATCATGATAGGAAAAACATTCAGCCGGTAAAACAGATCTTCGCGGAAGGATTTTTCCTTGATCGCTTCACTCAGATCACAGTTGGTGGCGGCGATTACCCGCACATCAATATCAATGTTGCGGTTACCGCCGAGGCGACGTATCTTTCGATCTTCAAGCACCCGCAACAACTTCACCTGCAGGGCCATATCCATTTCACCAATCTCATCAAGAAAAACCGTGCCGCCATCCGCCTCTTCAAACAAGCCGATTTTTCGGCTGTGGGCGTCGGTGAAAGCACCTTTTTCATGACCGAACAGTTCCGTTTCAAGCAGATTGAACGGCAAGGAACCACAATTAACCTCAATGAACGGTTTTTTGCTGCGGGTCGACAGGTTATGGATAGCCCGGGCAATCAATTCCTTGCCGGTGCCACTCTCACCGGTGATTAACACCGTTGCCGTTTCGTGGCGGGCGACATCCTCAATTTGGCGAACCACTTCGAGAAGTTGTTCACTGGCACCAACCATATTAGCCTGATCAAGCAGGTCCCCCTCCGGGCGACGGCGCAAACGGCGAATTTCCCGCTGCAGGCTGCGTTTCTCCAGCGCCAGTTTGACAATCAGACGGATGGCGTCAGCTTTAAATGGCTTTTTGATATAGTCATACGCTCCCATTTTCAGCGCCTGAACCGCACTTTCCACCGTTCCATATCCGGTGATGATGATCACCAAAATATCAGGATCAATGGCCTGCAACTGCGCCAACACATCCAGACCACTGGCGGTCCCCAGGTTGAGATCAAGTAGAACCAGATCAATGTCCTGTTCCTCGGCGATACGCAAGGCACCCGCGGGGTCTTCGCACCCGGACAGTCGATAACCGTCCTCACCGAGAATGCGCTCCAGATTTTCACGGATAAACGCTTCATCATCAACAATCAGAATATGATCCATAACCGGTCAGTCCTTTACGTTGGTTTCCTCAGCTGACGACACGGGGAAGCACAT
This sequence comes from Desulfuromonas sp., assembly GCA_002869685.1. Taxonomy (GTDB): domain Bacteria; phylum Desulfobacterota; class Desulfuromonadia; order Desulfuromonadales; family Desulfuromonadaceae; genus Desulfuromonas. The sequence goes on along the minus strand of PKUE01000117.1, from coordinate 917 downwards.
CTCAAAGCAGCTTCCTTCGCCTGGAGAACTGGACACCTCTATGGCGCCATGGTGCTCGGCAACAATATTGTGCACGATAGACAACCCCAGGCCGTTGCCTTCTTTTTTACAGGTATAGAAGGGTTCAAAGATCAAACGACACTGCTCATCGTTCATCCCTACGCCACTGTCAGCCACTTTCAGACAGACGACATCTTCTCGCTGACCAAGGGTCAAACTCAGCACCCCGCCATCCGGCATCGCTTCTTGAGCATTACGGCACAGATTGAGAACGGCCTGCTGCAAACGCTGTTCATCCAGATCAATTTGGGCGACAGGCTCGAAATGGCGCTCAATGGTAATCCCCTGACGGTGACAGGTCTGCTCAAACAAAACCAGTGTCCGCTCAATAACACTCTGCAACGATCCAGGTCGGCAATCGCTAATAGAAACCCGTGAGAAATTAAGCAGATCTCCCACCAACCCCTCAAGACGCTCCATCTCTTCAAGGGCCCGACGGATCAACAACTGATCTTCGGGGGTATGTAACAAACGATCGTGTAGGTCGTCCAGTAATAAACTGATTCCCGTCAACGGATTGCGAATTTCATGCGCCAATCCCGCCGCCAGCCGCCCCAGAGAAGCAAGCCGATCCATCCGGGCGATTCGGCTACGCATCTGAGTCCGTTCGGTCAAATCCTCCACGGTCAGAATCTGGCCGTTAAGTCCATCGGGTGCCAGCGGAAACAGGGCCAGGCGAAAGGTCATGGTCCGCCCGTGATCGGGACATTCATAATAACGACTCCAACCGGTCACCTGTTCGGGGCAGCTCAACACCTGCGGCACAGAGGCCGCCATTTCAGGATATCCACCGAGCACTTCGCTCAACGGACAGTGCAGCAACCGCTTCTCCAGGCCGAGAATCCGTTGCACGGCAT
>PKUE01000097.1 GCA_002869685.1 Desulfuromonas sp. | reverse complement strand
TCTTGAGGCGCTGTTCAATTTTTTCGGCCAAGGTTGCGAGGATGGTCAGCATCTGATCCGCGTTGCTGAGATCTTCACTCAGGGTTGTTTAATTGCCGATCGATTTGCGTTGGCGATGAGGCACCACCGGACGTTCATCAATACCGCGGGCGATTTGATGGAAGAAACGCCCCTGCTTACCAAACAGGCGGATCAGTTCCCGTTCGTCATAATTCAGCAGATCTGAACCATGGTTGATCCCAAGGGTGTGCATCTTTTTTTCCGTGACCTTGCCGACACCGAAAAAGCGGCGCACCGGAAGTTGTGCGATGAACATTGCCGCTTCTTCGGGGGGGATAACGGTCAAACCGGCGGGCTTTTGGCAATCTGAAGCGACCTTGGCAAGAAACTTGTTGTACGAAACTCCGGCCGAAGCGGTCAGGCGGGTTTGTTGATAGATGCGACTAAGGATCTCCTGAGCGATCCAGGTTGCTGAACTGTGCTGGCGCTGATTGTCGGTGACATCCAGAAACGCTTCATCCAACGATAATGGTTCGATCAGTTCCGTATAATCCTGAAAGATGGAGCGAATCTGCTGAGAGACCTGTCGATATACATCGATGCGGGGGCGGACAAATACCGCCTGGGGGCACAGGCGGTAGGCTTTGGCGGACGACATGGCCGAGTGGACGCCAAACCGACGCGCTTCATAGGAGCAGGTTGCGACGACACCGCGTGAGTCGGGAGTTCCTCCGACAATGACGGGCCGACCATAGAGCTCGGGGTTGTCCCGTTGCTCTACCGAGGCATAAAAGGCGTCCATATCGATGTGGATGATTTTGCGCTGCTTGCTCATGGGGATGATGATAGGGCAACTGTGCCACAGTGTAAATAGTGGTAGCCGAGCCTGCTGCGGGTCATGGCTGTGGACAGCGCAGGGTCAGGTGAAGGATTTCGGCCCGTTGCCATAGACGCATACGTGGGCCCCAGGTGCCGGTGCCACGCCCGACAAAAAGCTGGCTGGTTTTGTCACGATAGTGGCCGGCCAGAGTGGGATAGCGTTGCGCGACCAGATAGTTGAATGGCCAGATCTGGCCACCATGGGTGTGGCCGCTGATCATAATATCAACCTGGTGCTGAACGGCCTTGTCGAATTGCCACGGGGTATGGGACAGGAAGATTGTGGCACCGTCCGGCCGATCACTCAAGGCACTGTCAACAAGTGTTACTCCTGCTCGGCCTTGACGCTGGGCAATGGTCAAGTCATCGACCCCGGCGATGATCAGTCCCGGAGTTACCACCTCCCAGCGATTTTGCAGCAGAGTGATTCCGGCGGGAGCAAACAACGAAAGTTTGTTGCCGCCGTAGTATTCATGGTTGCCACTGACGCCCCACACACCATAGCGGGCTTTCAGGGTGCGCAGTCTGTCGATAAACGCGTCCGCCTCGGGTTCTCCCACTTCGAAAATATCGCCGACAAAGACAATCATGTCCGCAGAGAGCTGTGAAACTTGTTCTAATCGCTTCGACAACCATGGCGGGTCGAGCAGGGGGCCCAAATGGAGATCGCTCAGGGCGACAACGCTCAGGCCGTCTAATTCTGGAGGCAATCTATCGACGGTGATTTCGTACGAACTGATGACGGGAGGCCGAGTCCCCTGCACGAGAGCAATGGCACATAAAACAATGCCGACAACGACGGCAGACTTGCCGAGCACGGGTCGAATCGGGCGGTACAGACAGCCGAAAAGGGTGACTCCATCGACCAGCAGCAACGGCACAGACAGCAAAAAAAGAATCCCCAGCCACTGACTCCAGATCCATTCCGCCGCGTGATGACCGGGAAAAATCTGGCTATGCCCCATCCAACTGGCAGCAAAAAGCACCCAGACGGCAACTGCGAGAGAGGTCAGCCAACGCCTGCGTGGTGTATTGTGTTGAGAAAAGAGCGCTACCAGCCGCCAACAGAGGTAGCTGTGCAGCAGGGTGCATACGCTAAGAAAAATAAGTGAGAACATTGTCTTCGCTGTCGTGAAACGTTAAGCCGGGAACGGGAGGTTCAACCTGCTGGCTATGTTACCCCATCCGGGCAATGACGGCTAAGCCTGTTTTCCTTGTGATACAGGATCAATCAGATAAGGGTAGTAGTGGTTGTCGATACTCAACAGATGCGCTGAGATCAGATCCATGGAGATAAAATGGATCAGGTCACTGTAATCAGAACGGTTCTGCTGGTAGCTTGCGACCAATTCGTCGAGCTTTTTCTCCATAAGCTCATGTTCCGCGCAATGCTGTGAGACATCCGGGTAGTGAATTCTGCGCAGCAACTGTTCTTCTTGGCGAAAGTGCTGGCTGTTCTTCTGACTTAATTGCAGCAGCTTTTCATCAATCAGAGTTGCATCACGGCGCATCAGAAAAGCATCGATCAGATCATTGGCTAAAGAGAACAGTTGCATGTGCTGTTCATCGATTTCATCATGACCGCTGCAAAATTTATTGCTCCAGGTGAGTTGCAGCAGATTACTGATTGACAGAGGTGAAACGTTTTCGCTTTGGGGCAGTTGGGCGACTTTGACCCGGTTTCGTCCTGAATCTTTTGCCAGGTAAAGAGCCTTGTCACAGCGTTCATACCATTGGTGGAAGGTTTCATCGGGGTGAAATTCAGCGACACCGATGCTGGCGGTTATCGTCATAGCGTCAATATTCAGGTTCTCAATGGTCTGACGAACTTTTTCGGCCAGGGCCGTTGCTTTGAGAATGCGGGTGTCCGTAGCGACAAGCAGAAATTCTTCACCACCCCAGCGAGCCAGACTGTCTGTGCCGCGAATCATGTCAGATAACGCCTGGGCAATGGTTGTCAACACTTTGTCACCGGCGGCATGGCCGTACGTGTCGTTGATGAGTTTGAAGTGATCCAGGTCGATAATCAGCAAGCTGACAGGGTTGTTTGAGCGTTTGTTGCGACTGATCTCTTTTTTTATGATCGGATCAATGGCATGGCGATTAAGCAGCCCGGTTAATTTGTCGGTCATGGACAACAGATTCAGTTCACGGTTTTTTTCTTCCAATTCTTTATGAGCGATCATCAGGGCGGTATTATTCCGGCGAATCAGATTCTGGCGATAAAACATGAAACCGAGCAGCAACAACATGACTCCGGCCAGTTTGAACAGCATTTTATGGTTGATGCCGTTGTCATAGGTGACGCTGATCCAGCGTGTCATGATCTCTTTGCGATCCTGCGCACTGGTATGGGAGATCACTTTGTTGAGGATTGGCACCAGGGCAGCGACTTTGTCGCTGACGACAATGGTCTGCTGTTCGTCGCGGGGGATGGCACCGCCGATTTTGACTGACGATAAGGCCTGTTTCTGTATGGAGTAGCTGATCGATCCGAGCACGTCGACAAAGGCGTCCAGCTTGTTACTGGCAACCTGTTGCAGTCCCTGATCGGTGTTGGTTACCGGAACAAGGGCGAGTTGCGGATAGATCTCTGCCAGCAGGTGTTGATCGGCTGAATCGGCAACGATGCCGATCTTGCCCTGAGCAATTTCATTGAAATCGCTGACGACAGGCAGGGAGCGGTGCACGGCAAAAACCCGTGGCGATATCAGATACGGTGTTGTGGTTAAGAATTGCCTGGTGACCTGAGAACTTATTGGCTGAGCGGCGATAATGTCGCAGCGGCCCTGAGACAGCGCCAGTAAACTCTGCTGATAATTTTCAGTGGGAACCACCTCTACGGCAATCTGCAACCGTTTGGCAAACAGGTCAATATAGTCGGCGACGATCCCCTGATAGTTCCCCTGTCTGTCGATCCCTTCGTAAGGAAGGCGGTCGGTCTGCACGGCCACGCGAATTTTTTTCAACGCGTTCAAGTATTGTCGTTCGGAGTTGGTCAGATTGATGGAATGCCCGGAAGGAAGTCGGGGCTTTTCCATGTTCAACCAGCTGGAGATGATTTCGAACCGCTTTCTTTCACCGAGGGTGGCAATGGCTTTGTTGAGGATTGTGACCAGAGGGGCATGCTCCGGTTTGATCCCTATGTAAATGGGAAATTTGTGTTGTGTTGTGAAGGCCGGAACGAGATTGGTATAAAGATAGGCCTGGATCAAGTAGTGATAATTGGCATATCCAACGATGGCATCCACTTCACCGTATTGCAGGAGTTTTAACTGTGCTTCCGGGGTTTCCGCGTGGACAATGGTGACGTCGTCGAGGCCCGCTAAATAGTTGCTCAGTGAGGGATGTCCTTCGGGCACGGCCACTCGTTTGCCGTTTAAATCGTTTCGAGTGTGCAGTTCATCAGCGTGATTCTTGTTGGTGAACACAATCAATTGTGTCTGGTAATACGGGTCGGTAAATTTGAAAGCCTTGCGCCGTTGCGGGCTGTCAAGGGTGACGGCCACACCGAAGATTTCATCCTGTTGCAGGCGTTGGTGGGTGCGTTTTAAATCAGGTTCCGTGATCAGCGTCAATTTTTGACCAATGATCTCACCCAGATAATCAAGGAAGTCCGGAATAATCCCGACAATGGTACCATTCGGCTCTTTAATGACAATCGGTTCCAGCCCTTCACCCATCACCAGGTTGATTTTCGGATGGTTCAGCAACCATTCCCGTTCTTCCCGAGTCAATTCGATACGCGCTTTAGACATCTCATAGAACAGACCGTCAGGCATGTCCTGTGTCTTCAACAGCCTCAGCTTGTGGTAGGCCGCTATAATCGGTTCAACCCGTTGTGGGTCAAGTTTTCCCAGTGGTGTCTGATCGCGTAAAATCATCCGGTCAGTGACGTTCGCTTCATAGCGCAGATGGTCACGACTGTGATGTTGCGTGTTGTATTTGCTCAGGATCAGGTCGATGATCTCTTCGGGGTGATCCAGAGCATAGTTCCAACCCTTAAGGCTCGCCCGGATCATTTTTTTAACCCGGTCAGGGTGGTTGATCAGCTCACTGCGACTGGTGAACAGGTTGTCCCCGTAAAAATCGATGCCGAAATTACGCGGGTTGATAACGTTGACGTCATAGCCAAGTTGTTTCAGGGCGTAAGGCTGATCACTCAGGTAGGCACTGCTGGCATCAATTTCACCACGGATCATGCGACTGAGATTGTAATCAAGGGGAACGTTTTCCACCAGATTACTGTTGGGGCCCAGTGTTTGATCAAACAACATCTGGATTGGGGCATTACCGGCGTCATTGGAATCGAACGCCACTTTTTTGCCGATCAATTCGTAAGGGCTGAAGATCGATGACTGGCTTAAGGTCAGAAGTACCAGAGGGGAGTGCTGAAAAATCTGGCTCAGCCAGACAACTGGAGCGCCCTCGGCAAAACTCAACAGTAATCCCATGTCTGCTGTGCCGTATTCGCTGTCACCATCCGTGACCGATTGGATGTAATGTTTGCCGTTGATGTCGTGTTCAACCAGGCGGACATCCAGACCTTCTTCGCGGTAAAAGCCTTTTTCAATGGCAGCATAATACCCGGCAAATTGGAAAGAATGTTGCCATTTTAGCTGGATGGAGACCGTTTCCAACGGTTGGGCACGGGAGATAGAAGGGGACATTCCGAGCAACAGGGTAAAAAACAAAAAGCATGCTGTTCTATAAGCATTCATGAGATTTACCCTTTAGTGTTCGATACTGCTTCAGACCGCAAAGAACAGACAACGGTTACTCATCGAATAATCGACTGGCATGATCGTGGAATGATTCATAGTCAATAATAATTCTTATCTGGTATTTTGTCACAGGTTACGCCATTGATACGACAATTTCAATACTATTTTCAAATTTGAGCTTATAAATATCATTAAAGAAGCGATCTGTTAGATTCGTGTTAGGAGCCAGGTTGTTGTCGTTCGCCCAGACATTTTTTACACCTGTATAAACGCGTGTTTAACATTGTTATTTATTGAAAAACTTTTATGATAGAGAACGATAATCTCTTATTGGCCGGGGCATTCTTCAGATGCCAAAGCAGAAAGGATGGGCACAAACAGCATGAGAGTTGTGATGGTTTCCGTGCTGCTGCTCTGTTTGACGGCGGTCCTGGCCGTGGCGCAACCTTCGCCGGTGAGTCCCGACGAAGTGATGATGCCGCAGACGATCCGCGTTGGGATTGACGCCAATTGGCCCCCCTTCGATTACTACAGCGAAACCGACGGGCATCAGGGAATCGCCTCGGATTACCTTGCCTTTGTCGCCAAAGCCCTCGATCTGAATATCGAGTATGTTCCGGGACAATGGTTTGATGTTCTGGAAATGGCTCGAAACGGTCAGGTGGATATGTTGGCCTGCGCGGCCAAGACAGAACAACGTGCTGCCTATCTCAATTTTACCCAGCCTTACATTTATATCGACAGTGCCGTTTTTGTGCGCAAAAACGGTGGCACGATTCAACGCCTCAAGGACCTTGCCGGAAAGAGCGTCGCGTTGCCGCGTGGTAATTTTCTGCACGATTATTTTTCCAGCCACTATCCCGAGATTTCTCTGGTGTTGACCCGTTCCAACGAAGAGGCTCTAGAGTTGGTGGCCTTGGGTAAAGTTGATGCCCATGTTGGCAATCTTGCCGTAGGCAACTATTTTCTCGAAAAAAACATCTTCACCAATGTTGAGGTTGCCTTCAAAGTTCCTGAATTGAAGAATGGTTTTTGTTTCGCCGTGGCCAAAGAGCGCCCGCGTTTATTTCAGGCTCTTGAACGCTCACTGGCTAATATTGATGATGAGACGCGACGACAGATTCAGCATAAATGGGTGCGCTATTTCAGTGAGAACACCGCGCCCCAAATGGCCCTGACGCCACCCCAACGTGACTGGATTCGTCGTCATCCCGTTGTGCGAGTCGGCACGGGGAGTGACTGGCCCCCCTATGATTTTCATCAGGATGATCAATATCGCGGTGTGGCGCGCGACTATTTGGATCTGATCAGTAACAAAACCGGATTGGTGTTTGACTTTTCCATCACCGATACCTGGAACGGTTTGCAGCACCAGTTGGCGCGCGGAAGTCTCGATGTGCTACCGGCCATCTATCGCGATGATTCACCGCAGAGCTCATTTCTTTATACACGTCCCTATGTCGAGGCGACAGAATATCTGTTTGTACGTGATGATCATCATGACATTGATGTGCTTGAGGATATCGCTCAGCACACTGGGGTGATGGTAAAGGGCAGCACCACGACGGCCCAGCTTGAACAGCGCTTTGCCGCGATAGAGATCATCGAAGTCGATAGTATCGACGAAGCACTTGAAACCCTGGCCGACGGTGACGCCGACTTTTACATTGATACCTACAGCGCCGTCAACTTTGTTGCCGACCGTCACCATCTGGTGGGGATCCGGGCGGCCTTTCCGGTTAATCTGGTCAATACCGAACTGTCGATGGCCGTTTCAGAGCAGCAGCCCATGCTGCAGGAAATTCTCCAGAAGGCCCTTGATGACATCACCCCCCAACAGCGTGAACAGATTGCACAGCGCTGGTTTCATTCCGACAATCTCCACAGCCAGAAAATCCCGTTAAACGCCGAGGAACAGGCCTGGATCAACGCCCATCCCCGTGTCACCATTGGCGGGGATCCCGAGCGTGCGCCGACAAGTTTCTATGATGCGGCTGGAAACTACACCGGGTTGATCGCTGACTATCTGCAACGGATCAGCAACCTGACCGGATTGCAGTTTGTGCCTCGCCACTATCGCGATTTCTCATCAGCACTGCAGGCTTTTTCACAACGCGAGCTTGATCTGGTTGATGCGACCGGATTTTCACCGACCCGTTTCAGGATGATGGATTTTTCCTCCGAACATATCCGGGTGGATCATGTCATTGTCGTGCGGCGCAATATCAAAGAATTCCGACGCATTTCAGATTTGTCTCAACAGCATGTTGGCGTGATCCGTGGCAGTGTGGTCGCCGAAAAGCTGCGCAAGGATGTGCCGGACATCGTGGTGGAAACCGTTGATGATGCCCAGAGTGGCCTGAAAAAACTGGCCCAGGGGGGCTTGGATGCAGTGATCGTGGATTTGCCCACCTTTGACTACTACAGTGAAAAATTTGGCCTGAGCAATCTGAAAGTCTCCGGGGGGACACCGTATTCCTACGCCCTCTATTTTGGTGTCCACAAAGACCAGCCGGAACTTCGCGCGATTCTCAATAAGGCTCTTGCCAGTATTGGAGCGAACGAGCGACGGGAGATGTATCGCCATTGGATCAGCTTTGAATATGAAGCGGCTATCGATTATCGACTGCTGTGGCAAAGTGGGGCGATCTTCCTGGTGATTATTGGTGGCACCCTGTTCTGGAACCGCCGGCTCAAGGCCGAGGTCGAACAACGGCGGCGAGCTGAGGCTGAATTGCTGGTGGCCCGTGATGCAGCCGAGCAGGCGACACGGGCCAAAAGTGTCTTCCTGGCCCATATGAGCCACGATATCCGTACTCCGCTCAACTCGGTCATCGGGTTTACCGACATTCTCGATGATCTGATCGCAGATCCGGTGCAAAAGGGCTATTTACGTTCAATCAAGGTGGGTGGCAAAGCCTTGCTGGGGATCATCAACGACATTCTTGATCTGTCGAAAATTGAAGCCGGTCAACTGACCTTGCATCGTGAGAGTGTCAATCCCCACAACTTGTTTATGGAGATGGAGCAACTGTTTCACGAAAGGCTTCGTCAGAAAAACCTCGAGTTTATCATCGATGTAGATGAGGAATTGCCCCCGGCATTGCTGCTGGATGGGGTGCGATTGCGCCAGATTCTGCTCAATCTGATCGGCAACGCCATCAAATTTACCGATCATGGCTATGTCGCGTTACGGGTGCACAAGGTCTTTCGTGACCGGCAATGCAGCAAGTTGGATCTGAAAATCGAGGTTGAAGACAGTGGTATCGGTATTGCTGAGGAAAATCGCCAGACGATATTCCAAATGTTTCAGCAGCCAAAAGACCAGGATTATCGCCGTTTCGGTGGCACCGGACTGGGGCTGGCGATCTGCCTTAACCTGGTGGGGATGATGGACGGTGACATTCATGTCACCAGTGTCCTCAACGAGGGGTCCACTTTTACGGTTACCCTGCATGATGTTGATGTCAGTGTGGCGGTGGAGACGGAAAAGGAAACAGTGCTGCCCGAGATGGTTTTTGAACCGGCGGTGCTGATGGTGGTGGATGATGTCGCGGACAATCGCGAATTGATTCGGGCGGCGTTTGCCGATAGTGCCATCGAAGTGGTGATGGCGGAACATGGCGAACAGGCACTGGCCCTGATTGCTGAAAAAGCACCGGATCTGATTCTCATGGACCTGCGCATGCCCGTGCTTGGCGGCGAGGAAACGGTTCGACGCCTGCGTGAGAATCAGGGGTGGAGCATGATCCCGGTCATTGCTCTCACGGCATCGGTGCTAGATACGGAACTGTCCCATCTCGGTGAGCATGGTTTCAATGGTTACTTGCGAAAACCCGTCGAGAAAAAAGATCTGATGCAGGCCGTTGCGCACTACCTTCCTCACCATTCACGTCCGCAACCGGCTCGGGACAGTCAGCCTGCCGTGTGTCAATTTTCCAGCCTGGCCGAGAAACAACAGATTGTTGACGCCCTGGAAAATCGCTTCTATCCCGAATCGACACAGATTCGTGATCAGGGCGATTTGACTCTGTTTGAGTCGTTTGTTGCCCGACTTGAGACTCTTAACGAAACCTGTCATATTGAGATATTACACACATATTGCACACAGTTGCGCCAGGCGCTTGAGGGAATCGATTTAAAGGAGGTCTACGGTCTGCTGGGAGATTTCCCGCGGCTGGTGGCCCATGTTCGTGACGGGGAGGTAGTGAACCATGATCAATGATAAACCCGCCATTCTGGTGGTCGATGATGACCTGAATAACATTCAGGTGGGCATTCGCATGCTCAAAGAGATCGGTGATTATCAGATGATTTTTGCCACCAGTGGCGAACAGGCCCTACAGCGTGTTCAGGAGCATGAATTTGACCTGATTCTCCTCGATATCCTTATGCAGCCCATGGACGGATTTGAGGTGTGCCGGCGTTTAAAGGCCGAGGTTGCAACCCGCCATATCCCGATTGTGTTTTTGACCGCGAAAACCGACAGTGACAGCATGATCCAAGGCTTTGAACTGGGGGGCGTCGATTATGTGACCAAACCGTTCAGTGCCCACGAGCTGTGCGCTCGGGTGAAAACCCACCTGGAACTCAAATGTTATCACGATCAGGACATTGAAGAAACTCAGCGCGAAATCATTCTAATGATGAGCGCCGTGTGTGAGTTCAAGAGTGTCGAGACCGGCAAGCACATCAACCGCGTCGCCGAGATCAGTGCTCTGCTGGCGCGTCTGGCCGGCTGCAACGGCCAGGTCTGTCGCGAAATCCGCTGGGCCGCTGCCATGCACGATGTCGGCAAAGTGGCCATTCCCGATGCGATTTTGCATAAACCGGCCCGGTTGACACCACAGGAGTTTGAGGTGATCAAGACCCATACCACCTCCGGGTATGACATCCTGCGCCACTCCACCCGTAAATTGCTGCGCTGCGCCGCCGTGATTGCCCACCAACATCACGAGCATTGGGATGGGAGCGGATATCCGCAGGGGTTGCGTGGGGAAGAGATCGATATTCGTGGCCGGATTGTCATTATTGCGGATGTCTTCGATGCGCTGTTGCAGAAACGGGTGTACAAACATGCCTGGAGCTATGAGGATGTTCAGACCTATATGCTTGAACGGCGGGGGACGGAATTTGATCCGACATTGCTCGATCTGTTCTTTACGCATCTGGATGAGATGATTGAGATCGAAGAGCGCCTTAAAGACGATGTTCTGCGTCATCACAAAGACGACTGAATGAGATTCTGACAATTGGTGACAAGGCCACAGCCCGTTTGCCGGGCTGTGGCCTTGTTTTTTATTTTACTTCGTAGACCGTTGTTGTCCCGGAAACTTCGTTACCGACAATCAGCAGAGCATTGCCGGTCGGGCTGTCCGTGGCACTGACAAACGCCATCCCTTCAGGGCCCAGGTCACCGGCAGACTCCAGATCTGCCTCAACATCGACACTCAGGTCGCGGTTGAGAACGTACTCGACAAATTCGGGTGCTGTTGGGTCATCAATGTTGTAGAGCATAATGCCGCCGGTGCGTTCGAGACCGATGAAGGCGTAACGGTGTCCCTTGACTTCACCGATGGTCAGAGCCTCGGGTTCCGGACCCTTGTCATCGGAACGACTGTCGCCCTTGTTCTCGGCATTGTCATTATTGAAGCCGTCATAACCCAGCTGGCCTGCAGTGATCTGTTCAAAATCGTCGCCGGAATCGTAAATCAGTTCACCACTGTCGGCATTCCAGATGGAGAAAGAACGGGTGCCGAAGCTGTAAAGTTCGTCGTAATCGCCGTCATCATCGTTGTCACCCTCGGTGGTGACCACTTTGAGGCGGCCCAGATTTTCCTCGTTTTGAATAGTGCTGTCGCTGAACACGACACCATCCAGCAGCAGATCTTCCACCCGGGCCTCATCGCTCCATGATAGACAGCCGTCATCGGCATCGTAGGCCAGTCCGCCGGCTGCGGTACAGGCTGCTTCGTCGGCGACAGCAAAGAAATACTCACGTGAGTCCCCTTCGTTGGCGGTCAGCAGATAACGACTGCCATCCAGGGTGAAGTTGGCCACGGTGTCGGGCATCGGCATGCCGTAGAGATGGGCATAGGTTTGGATATTGATCATGTCATCTTTGTTGCTGGCATCCAGGCCGTTGCCGTCAATGGAATGATCTTTAACCGTCAGCCCATAGACCTGTTCCACAGTGCCACTGGCCAAAGTGATCACCGCGATGGCATTGTTTTCCTGCAACGACACATAAGCCGTGGTGCTGTCTGCTGAAACCGTGATGTATTCCGGCTCAAGATCCTGAGCGACTGTGGTGCCGGTGGGACCGGAAATACGCACATTGGCATCACAATCATCGGCTGCAAATGTGATCTGAGTGGCGCTGTCGGCCGGGATACCGCCGTTGATGGCGACAATGGTCACAGTTCCTTCCGGGTCGTTGGTGTAGTCGTCAGAAGGTTCCCCTTCGTTGGCACTCAGGGCATAGGCGCCATCGGGGGAGAAAACCACATTGTCGGGCAGGGCACCAGCGGCGACGGTTTTGATAAAGGTCGCCGCGCCATCGCTATCCAGAGAGTAAAAGGCAATCACGCCATTGGCCTGTTTGTCGTCGTTTTCGACGGCTACGGCAACCAGATCATCGTGAACGGCAACACTGTTGATTCCTCCGGCCGTGATGGCCGTGACGTCGGCTGCGACATCCAGCTGACTGCGCAGGGTCAGATTGGAGGCGGTCAGCGGGCTGGTCAGCACCGTGCTGGTTAACGTGCTGGCATCGATAATATCCACGCTGTTGTCATCCGCGTTAATCACCAGAATTGATTGACTGGTGCTGTGGTAGCTGACGATTTCGCTGCGGCCTTCATCGAGAACCTGATTTTCGGCATAGCGACCAATCAATGACAGTGAGGCGGGGGCTTCGGTGGTAGCCGAGTCGTTGTCGTCATCGCTGCAGGCTGACAGAATCAGCAGCGACAGCAGCAGGACAACCAAGGGCCAGTGTTTCAGTCGTGCGGGCATGGGGTTCCTCCTTAAGATAATTGAACGTTAAGCTCACTACTTTCTTCGTTCACGGTTAGGCCCACATTCGCGTTGTGTTCATCTGTTGTTGCATTTTTTTGAGCAGGTTTTATTGACGGAGGAAATTCAGACATTGATCCATCTGTGGCGATAGACGTGTTTGGAACAAGGATCAGGTTAAGAGTCGAGGTGTTGATGGCGTTTCGGGAAAGCGTGGGTGAGGCGTATTGATCAGGTTTTCAATAACACGACGGCGATAACGGTCAACAGCAGCGCGAGATTGCGGCGACGGGTGACCGGTTCGTGATAAATGATGACTGACAACGCCAGTGCAATGACGAAATGCATTCCGGTGATCATGATGATTGCCGACAACGGGCCAACACTCAACGCCTGGAGGAATGCGTAAAAGCCACCGAAGTTCAACACACCCATGGCAATCCCCAGGCCAATGGCCGCCGGGCGGTGTTCACGGGCAATTTTGCGGGGATTGAGCCGCGCCATGAGCAGGCAAAACAGGGTGCCAATCAGATAGGAGAGGGTCATAAACGCGGCTTTGTCCGTGCCGACAGCCGCCATTTTGCTCGACACCGAGGCAATGGTGCCACACAGGATACACAGACCGATAAAC
>PKUE01000118.1 GCA_002869685.1 Desulfuromonas sp. | reverse complement strand
GATGATCATCGCCTTGATACCCATGCGGGCAAACTGCTGGGCGGTGGTGCCACCGGCATTACTTTCCTTGATGCCGCCGGTCAGAGGACTCTTGGCGCCACAGGACATACGACCGGATTGCGCAGCTGCCGTACCACTGAGCAGACCGGGAGCGAACACCAGCTTGTTTTTATCACCCAGCGGGTGGCATTCGGGATCAACCTCGGTAGCAACGATGGTTGAGGTCAGGGCACGACCACCGAGTCCGGCCCATTCGGCAGGCACTTCTTCAACGGTGGTGGTCAGGTCGGTCATGTTGACGCGGAAAATCTTATCCATGTGAGTCTGTCTCCCTTTCACTGTCTAAACGTTAAACCCATGGTAAGAAGCTCCTTTCCAAGACTGGGAGGCCACACCGTTTCCAGTGCAACCCGGCGGCCTGTCCCCTTAAAGACGTCCTTCGTAGGGGGGGCAGGCTCGGAGTTCTTGTTTTAAACGTAATTCGTGTGTAAAGAGGGAGAGGCCAAAGCCTCTCCCTTGCTGGTTGTTTCCGACATTGGTAGCCGTCAGAACAGTCCTTGCGGACCGGTATTACATTGCTGCCTTGTAGATGTCGATCACTTGCTCCAACTTCGCTTTGCGGGGGTTGGTCAGCATGCAGGCATCTTTCTGAGCGTTTTCTGCCATGATCTTGAGATCTTCTTCTTTAACACCGATCTCAGTCAGACCTGCAGGGATACCAACGTCAGAGGACAGACGACGGATTGCAGCGATAGCGACTTCAGCAGCTTCAACGTCAGACAGACCATCAATGTTCTCGCCCATAGCAACAGCAATGTCAGCGAAACGCTTCACGTTAGCGATGGCGTTGAATTCGCAAACAACCGGCAGCAGGATCGCGTTGCAAACACCGTGAGGCAGGTTGTAGAAACCACCCAGTTGGTGAGCCATAGCGTGAACGTAACCGAGGCTGGCGTTGTTGAATGCCATACCTGCCAGGTACTCAGCGTAAGCCATTTTGTCACGAGCTTCGAGGTTCTCGCCGTTAGCAACAGCTTGGCGCAGGTACTCAGCGATCAGCTCAATCGCTTTGATAGCGCAAGCGTCAGTGATCGGAGTAGCGATGGTAGAAACATAAGCCTCAACAGCGTGAGTCAGTGCGTCCATACCAGTTGCAGCAGTCAGAGGAGCCGGCTTGCCAACCATCAGAACAGGATCATTGATCGCAATGTTCGGGGTGCAGCGCCAGTCAACGATCGCCATTTTAACGTGGGTATCGGTGTTGGTGATGATGCAGAAACGGGTCATTTCTGAAGCGGTACCAGCGGTGGTGTTGATTGCCAGGAAAGGAGGCATGGGCTTGGTGGACTTGTTCACACCTTCGAAATCACGGATGTTACCGCCGTTACCCATAACCAGGCCAATACCTTTACCACAGTCGTGTGAGCTGCCGCCGCCCAGGGTAATGATGCCGTCGCAGTTGTTTGCTTTGTACGCTTCAACACCATCGGCAACGTTTTTGTCGGTGGGGTTAGGCTCAGCACCGTCAAAAACGACAGCGTTCAAGCCTGCGGCTTCTACATAACCTTTGATGGTGTCGGCAACGCCCATGGCGGCCAGACCAGCGTCAGTAACGATGAGCAGCTTGGTAGCACCCAGAGCTTTTGCCTGGTCACCGGTTTCTTTTGCAGAGCCTACACCCATCAAAGAGACTGTCGGAATGAAGAAACCGTAAGTTTGATCTGCTAATGCCATTTTGTTCTCTCCTTTGTTGCTGTTGTGAATGAAGATAACTTGTCCGCATGAGTTTACTCATCTTCCAGCACTCTCCTTAATCGATCGCGATTAACAATAGAGAGGAAGGAATACGGAACCGGAACACCCGGCTCACCGACGGACAACCGTACCCTCCCTTAGAGCAACTAGGATGCCACTTTTTAAAACTTTGCTTAAAACCTCCGTATTTCAGAACAGTTACATAGTGGAACACAGCCAAAACGTCTACAAAATCGCGCCGCGACAACTTGCCGTCAACGGTACGCTTTGTCTCAGTTCGGCACAGTCTGTAACACCCTTTGGCTCTTCAGCGTGTCACCATGGAACAATGTCATCCCCCTGTTGTCGGATCAACTTTCTCACCCCCACCGCCAACACGCCCGTCAAGATGCGCCACCATGGACCAATCACACCGACAAATTCGTGACAATGTGTTCCACTTTGTTACACTTTAAGCACAAACATTGTAGCTAGACAGAGCCCGGCATTACCGTCGCTCAACAATGGAACATCCACAACAACCGTGTGCCGAGATAACGTGAAACAGGGAGGGTTACACCGGACAGGAAGACACCTTTTCACCCCAGTGGAATCAGGTTGTCCATTTTTAATAACGTAATCGGTGAAATTGTGCACGGGACTTGCACGTATACGACCAGCACAAAGACAACAGGTGCGTATACGCCACGGCGAGCCCCTGTTGCATATTCTCCGAGTCTGATCACCTAACGGGACACCCCATGGTGACAGACCAATGGGTTCCTCGGGAAACTGGCGAGCCTCCCGCGTTTGGAAAGGAGCTGACCGACAATGGATACCGACGGTTTTTACGTCGTAAGCTTTTTTCCATCATGGGAGGGTCATGTAATTCAACCCTTTTATTTGAAGGAAAAATCGTTATGAAACAACTGCAACTGATCCTGCTTTCACTGTTGATGGTTGGCCTTGTCGCCACCACCGCCCTGGCGCAGGAGCACCTGAAACTGGCGACAACCACCTCGACGGAAAACTCTGGACTGCTCAGCGCTCTGCTGCCCACCTTTGAGGCACAAAACGACTGCAAGGTCGACGTGATTGCTGTCGGTACCGGCAAAGCCATCAAGCTGGGCATGGCGGGAGATGTTGATGTGATTCTGGTACACGCCCGCGCCAAAGAGAACGCGTTTGTTGAAGGCGGCTACGGTGTAGACCGTCAGGATGTCATGTACAACGACTTTGTTGTTGTTGGCCCCGAAGCCGATCCGGCAGGGATCAAGGGCACTACTGATGTCGCAGCGGCTCTGGCCAAAATCGCTGAAAGCAAAGCCACCTTTGTGTCTCGTGGCGATGAGTCGGGTACTCACTTTAAAGAGTTGTCGTTGTGGAAAGCGGCGGACCTGAAACCGGCTGGCGACTGGTATCTCGAAGCTGGTCGTGGCATGGGTGAAGTTCTGACCATGGCCGATGAGCGTCAGGGTTATGCTTTGACCGACCGTGGTACTTACATTGCCTATCAGGGAAAGATCACCCTGAAGGTTGCCGTTGAAGGCGACAGCCGCCTGTTCAACCCGTATGGAGTTATCCCAGTCAACCCGGCCAAGCACCCTCATGCCAAGTACGAGCTGGCCACGGCATTCGCTAACTTCCTCACCGGTGAAACCGGTCAGAAACTGATTGACGGATACCGCAAGAACGGTCAACAACTATTCTTTACTTACGAGAAGTAAGGATAAGCCGTGGATTTTATTGTTGAATCATTGCGCACGGCATTTGCGCTGATTCTGTCTCTCGATGGGGAGGTGTTCAACACCGTTGGCACCTCCCTGACGATCTCCAGTATGGCGATTTTTTTCGCCACACTGATCAGTGTGCCCATCGGCATTGTCATCGCCCTCAACCAGTTCAGTGGCAAAACTTTTTGCCTGACAATTCTGAACACGTTGATGGCGCTGCCAACGGTGGTGGTCGGCCTGGTGGTGTACGGCTTTCTCAGCCGCCAGGGTCCGTTAGGACAATTCGGCCTGCTGTTTACCCCGGCAGCTATGGTGATCGGCCAGATCATTCTGGCCACACCCATCGTCACCAACTATACACTGGCTGCTGTGGTTGGTTCAGATCCACGCATTTTGCCGACGGCCCAAACATTGGGTGCCGGACCACTGACCGGGGTAATGGTGCTGGTCAAGGAGATCCGTTTCGGCATTATGGCGGCTCTGATCGCCGGATTCGGACGGATTATCGCTGAAGTGGGCGTCGCCATGATGCTCGGTGGCAATATTCGCGGCTATACCCGCACCATGACCACGGCCATTGCTCTGGAAACCAGCAAGGGGGAATTTGCCTTTGGTCTGGCTTTGGGCATGATCCTGTTATCGGTGGCCCTGGCGATTAATATTTTTCTCAACTTCTTGCAACAGAGGTCCCGATGAAAGAACTGTACCGCCTCGAACAGCTACGCTATCGCTATGACAAGCAGCAGCGCTATGCTCTTGATATCGAATCGTTATCGTTCGAAGCCGGACATCTCTATTCGCTGCATGGCGCCAACGGCTCCGGCAAAAGCACGCTGCTCAACTGCCTGGCCCTGTTGCTGACACCACAAAGCGGTGAACTCTATTTCAGGCAACGCCGTGTCCAACGGGGCTGGTTCTCCCTGCCACGGTTGCGTCGCCACATCACTCTGGTCCACCAATCTCCCTACTTGTTTGACGGCTGCGTCAGCGACAACCTGCGCATGGCGTTACGGCTGAAAGGGATCTGTTCCAATCAGACGCAGCAGACCATTGACCGCGCTCTCGAGAGTGTCGGCCTGGGAGATTTCCACCAACGCAATGCTCGTGAGCTGTCGGGTGGTGAGCAGAAACGGGTGGCCATAGCCCGAGCTCTGGCCCTACAACCGAAAGTTCTGCTCCTGGATGAGCCGACAGCCAATATGGACAAATACAGTGTCGAACGTCTGGAACAACTGATCTGCACCCTGCCCGATCAGGGGATCACAGTGATTATTGCCAGCCATGACCTGACGCAGGCCCAACGCCTCAACAGCCGGATTATTGAGCTGGAAAGCGGACGTCTGCTATCGACGGACGACATGGGACTAAAGGAAGAAGCTTATGCTTAGTTTTCAACAGGCACGTCAGGCCATTTTAGACCACGTCACCAAGCTCGGTGTCGAGCGGGTCGGTCTTCTTGAAGCGACCGGAAGAATTGTCGCCGAGGATATCGTCGCTCCCTGGGGATTACCGTTCTGGGACAACTCAGCCATGGACGGTTTTGCCGTCCGCCATGCCGATTGCAGCACTGGTGGCACCTTGACCATCTCCGGCTATATTCCTGCCGGTGGCGAAAGCAACGATCCGGTTGCACCGGGGACAGCTATGCGCATCATGACCGGCGCTCCGATCCCTCCCGGTGCTGACGCGGTGGTTCCCTTTGAAGAAACCACCGAAAAAGGTGACCAGGTAACCATTCACGGTGTCGTAAAAAAAGGCGATCACATTCGTGTCCAAGCTGAAGATATCTGCTGCGGCGAACATATCCTCAGCGCCGGTTCTCTGTTACGCCCGGCCGAGATCGGCCTGCTGGCCACATTCAATAAAGTGATCGTGCCGGTATACCGCCGTCCGCGCGTCGCGATTCTGGCCACGGGTGATGAACTGGTGGAACCGGGAACATCCCCGTCAAGCAGTCAGATTATCAACTGCAACAGTTTTGCCGTCGCGGCGGCGTTGAAAGAGATCGGTGCGGAGCCGGTCATCCTCGGCATTGCCCGCGACAACCGCGAAAGCCATTTGCAGAAAATCAGCGAAGGGCTTAAAGCCGACGCTCTGATCACCTCGGCAGGCGTTTCTGCTGGTGATCGTGACCTGGTGCGTGACATTCTGGAAGAACTCGGTGTCGAATCGGTTTTCTGGAAGATTGACATCAAGCCCGGCCGACCTACGGCGTTTGCCACCTTGGGCAGCAAGCCGATCTTTTCCCTGCCCGGCAATCCGGTGTCAACCATGATTACTTTTGAAGAGTTCGTCAAACCGGCGCTGCTGAAAATGATGGGACACACCAGCGTTCTGCAGCCGACAGTGCGGGCGACACTTCGTGACGGCATCAAAAAGAAATCGGGGCGCACCCAGTTTATGCGGGTCCATGTCACGATTGAAAATGGTCGCTACACGGCGACAACTTCAGGGGATCAGAATACCGGCATCCTCAAAACAATGATTCGTGCCAACGGTTTGGCCATCTTACCGGCCCCACCGGACCACATTCAGGCCGGTGAGCAGGTCGATGTTCAACTAATCGGCAGCACTTATGCGTAACATTGGAGTAAGCAATGAACATCAGTAAATTTGTCATGCCGGAAGTGATCTTCGGTCGCGGCAGTCTCAGCCAGATCGGCGACAGTGCTTTACGCATCGGCGCCTCAAAAGTCTTTGTTGTCAGTGACGCGGACGTCATCAATGCCGGCTGGGTGGATAAAGCCAAGCATTATCTCCATGCCAGCGGCCTCGATACGGTGACCTACGCCGCACTGACCACCAATCCCAAGGATTATGAGGTCCGTGAGGGGGTGTTGCGTTACATGGAATCCGGCTGTGATGCCATTGTTGTCGTCGGCGGTGGCAGCCCCACAGATGTCGCCAAGGCGATTGCCATTCTCGCCACCAACGGCGGCGAGTTGCGCGACTACGAAGGGATCAATAAAGTCAACCAGCCGCTGCCGCCGATGGTGATCGCCCCCAGTACCGCCGGGGCGGGTTCCGAAGTCACCCAGTTTGCCATCATTGTCGACTCAACCCGGCAGCTGAAGATGTCGATCATCTCCAAATCACTGGTGCCGGATATCGCCATTGTTGACCCGGAGTTGCTGCGCACCAAGGATTCGGCATTGGCAGCCGCCACCGGCATCGACGCTTTTACCCACGGTATTGAGACCTACGTATCGCTGGCCGCCACACCGCTGACAGAGATCCACTCGCTTAAGACCATTGAGCTGGCCTCCAAATATCTGCGCCAAGCCGTCGCCGACCGCAGCGACATGGATGCCAACACCAACATGTCGATGGCCAGTCTGACCGGTGGTCTGGCGCTGTCCAACGCCATCCTCGGAGCAACGCACGCCATGACACACCAGGTGGACGGTCTGCTCGACAAGCACCACGGTGAATCCAACGCCGCCATTCTGCCTCATGTCATGGAATTCAATCTTCCGGCCTGCCCGGAGAAATTCCGTAATATTGCCATCGCCATGGGCGAGCATGTGCGCGGCATGAGCCTGGAGGAGTCAGCACGACAATCCATCGTCGCGGTGAATCGGCTCCTGGCGGACATTGGTCTGCATCAGGGACTGGGTCAGATCGGCCTGCCACTGGATGCCATCGACCGCCTCAGCCACAATGCGCTCAACGATGCCTGTCTGGTGACCAACCCGAGGCCGGCCAGCTACGAACAGATTGCGGAAATTTTCCACAAAGCCATGTAACGGCGCCGGAGGAACGATGGATACTAAGGAGCACTTGTTACAACAACTGACGGGGGTCGATTCTTCCAAACTCAACTATTACGTTGAGTTGAAGAAGAAAAATGAGGAAATTCTCAAGCAGAATACCCTGTTGGAGATCCTTCACCAGTTGACCCGTGACATCAGCATCCACATGACCATCGGCGATATCCTCGATCGCACGTTCCTTAAGTTGCCCCAGGCGATCCCCTGCGATTTTCTCAGTGTTGCCACCCTGAGCATGGATCGCCTCAGCCTGAAAGCCGTCGTTCCGCACGATTTCTGCACCATGAACGACCTGCCGAAAGATTCCTACAGCTGGCAGGTTATCCGGAGTAAAAAAGCCGCCAGTTTCGACCCGGCCACCAGTTATCTCTCGCAGATACGTCAGTCGACGATTTACCCGATCGAGTTTAAATCGCTGGCCATTGCGCCCATGTTTGTGCGTTCGGAAGTCATCGGCGTCTTACTGGTTGCCAGCTTTCATCGCGATGCCTATCAGGAAGCTGAGCTGTCGGCGATTCAACATCTGGCCGACCATCTGTCGATCAGTATCCAGAACTCGCGCCTGTACACTCAGGTGTCCCGCGCCAAGCAGGAATGGGAGCAGACCTTCCGTGCGGTTACCGATCCGATTGTCCTGGTGGACACGGAAAACAACGTGATTCTGCACAACGGCCATTTGCCGGAAGAGATGCGCAAAACCTGGGAGCAGGCCAACAGCAACAAATGCTATGCCTGTCTGCACGGTCTCAATGCCCCGTGCGTGGATTGCCCGATGGAAGAGATGCGCAAAACGTTGCAGCCGCAGCATATCCGCATCCACGACGAATCGGGACTGACTCTTGATCGCTCCCATTATCCTGTTTTGAATGACGAGGGGCAGATGGTTGCCATGACCATCATCCTCAAGGATGTCACCGAAAAAGTGAAAATGGAGGCGCAGCTGGTTCAATCGGCCAAACTGGCCGCCATCGGCGAGATGGCCGCCGGCGTTGCACACGAACTGAACAGCCCGATGACGGTGATCATCGGCACCGCTCAGTTGCTCAGCCGTGAACTGGCGGATCAGGATGTCAGTGAAGAGATCAACGATATCATCAACTGCGGCCTGCGCTGCAAGCGGATCATTCAAAACCTGCTGACGTTCTCACGTCAGGATCAGATTGCCGTCAGTTCCACCGATCTCAACAGTGAGGTGGAACGGGTTCTGAGCCTGATCCAGTATCAGATCAACCGCAACCAGATCCGCATTATTGCCGATCTTGATCCCAACCTGCCAACGCTGACGGCTAACGGGCCGCAAATCCAACAGGTGCTCACCAACCTGCTGGTCAATGCCCGCGACGCTCTGGACAGCCAGCTTGACGACGAGAAGATGATCCATGTCCGTACCCACGTCCGCACCAAAAATGGCAAGCGCTGGGCCATTATCAGCGTCGAGGACAACGGCTGCGGTATTGACGAGAAAAATCTGCAAAAGATTTTCACCCCGTTTTTCACCAGCAAAGAAGCAACCAAAGGGACCGGCCTCGGTCTTTCGGTCAGCCTCGGAATTGCCCAGGGTCATAACGGAACCATAGAAGTAACCAGTACACCGGGCCAGGGCAGTACTTTTTCACTGGTTTTGCCGGAAACGGAAGAATAGCCGCGCTGACTCCAGCCCGACTGATTATGTTTGCCAACCGGGAGAGCAACATTGTCTACAATTAACGTACTGATCATCGATGACGAAATGGATGTGTGTAATTTTTTCCGACGCCTGCTCAAGTACAAAGGCTATGCCGTCACGACAGCAGTCAACGAACCGGAAGCCCTGCACGCATTAAGTGAAAAATCGTTTCACGTGGCCCTGGTGGACCTCAAACTGCCGGATACCGACGGCCTGACACTGTTGTCTCTGATCAAAAGCCGCCAGCCTGATTGCGAAGTGATCATCATGACCGGCTACAGCACGATCAAAACAGCAGTGAGCGCCATGCAACAGGGTGCTTACGAATACGTGGAAAAGCCTTTTGAAGAGATCAGCGAAATCGAAGATCTGATTGATCGCGCCATCCATTACGGCTCACGGCGGCAACAGGGCAACCAGTCGGAAGAGGAATGGGCCGAGGTTGCCGATTCGGTGGGCTTTAAGGTCGGCAATGCCCTGGCCATGCGGCGCACGGTATCGCTGGCCTACAAAATTGCCAAGAAGAACATCAACGTACTGATTCAGGGGAAAACCGGCACCGGTAAAGAGGTGATGGCGCGCTTTATTCATGCCGCCTCCAACCGTGCCGACCAGTCCTTTATCGCCGTCAATTGTGGTGCATTGCCGGAAAATCTGCTCGACAGCGAACTGTTCGGCCATGAAAAAGGCGCCTTTACCGGCGGCCACCGCACCCGACGCGGCATTTTCGAACTGGCCAACCACGGCACCCTGCTGCTCGACGAAATCGGTGACGCCAGTCCCTTGATTCAGGTCAAACTGTTGCGCGTTCTTGAAACCGGTGAATTCATGCGGGTCGGCGGCGAAACGCCGATCAAGACCAATGTCCGGGTGATCGCCGCAACCAACGTTGATCTGGAAAAGGCCATCGAAGAAAAAACGTTCCGCGAGGATCTCTATTATCGCCTTAATGTCGTGAAAGTGGAAATTCCCGCTCTGCAGGACCGCCGTGAGGATATCTCGCTGCTGGCGGATTTCTTCGTCAAACAGCTCAATCCAAAACTGTCGTTGGCTACGGCCACTCTTGAGCGCCTCAACAGCTACAACTGGCCGGGGAACATCCGGGAACTGGCCAACTGCATGCGTCGCGCCATTGTGCTGTGTAACGATGACGTCATTCAACCCAGCCATCTCGGTGAACGGCTCGGCTGTCGGGGTGATGATTGCGACAATGCACCGCTGCCCGAGGCCGATCTCATGCCGCTGGAGCAGAATCAATCCCTGGAAGGGTTCTGGGAGAAATACGGCAATGAGGAGGTGCTCGAAACAATGAGTGCCGGTGAACTACACCAGATGTGGCACTCGTTGCGCGGGTTGGAAAAAACCCTGACCACCATCATGACGCGCAAGAACCTGTTGCCACCCAGCCATCAGGGTCTCAAGGACAGCGAAAAAGAGACCATCCAGGAAGCGCTGGAACAACATCGCTGGAACATTACCGAAACGGCCAAGAGTCTCGGCATTGCCCGCAATACTCTGCACCGTAAGATCAAAAAATATAACCTGCGCTTTGAAGAGTCCTGATCACCATCACGATCAGGACAACTGCAAAGCCCATTGAGACGTTAACCATGCCATCATCTATGACGGTCAGTGAGCCCGCTGTGCACGCGGCCCTGCAACCTCTGCCACGTAAGCTGTTTGTTGAGACCACCACCTTCTGCAACCTGTCATGCCCCATGTGCGTCAAACACGCTGAGGGCAGCACTATCACCGAGGGAAATCTGTCACAACAAACGTTTGACGCCCTTTCTCCCGCATTTCCCCATCTGGATGCGCTGTTTCTCAACGGCATCGGCGAACCTCTGCTCCACCCATTGCTGCCGGCGTTTATCGCCCAGGCGCGGGCGGCCATGCCTGAAGACGCCTGGATCGGCTTTCAATCCAACGGGCTGCTGTTCACCGAGCAGAACGCCCGCCAGCTGATCGATGCCGGAGCCAACCGGATCTGCCTGTCCATCGACTCGCTCAGTCCGGCACTGTTCAAAAAAATCCGCCAGGGGGGACAGGTGG
Source organism: Desulfuromonas sp. (assembly GCA_002869685.1). Taxonomy (GTDB): domain Bacteria; phylum Desulfobacterota; class Desulfuromonadia; order Desulfuromonadales; family Desulfuromonadaceae; genus Desulfuromonas. The sequence continues at coordinate 46,503 of PKUE01000118.1, read as the reverse complement.
GTGCAGTCCACAAGGCCTTCAACCTGCTCAACAACGCCCGTCGCGAGTGTGCTGCCCGTGATATGAAAATCGGGATGGAACTGGTGGTGGTTCAGGAGAATGCCCATGAACTGCCGGAGCTGATCCGCTGGGCAGCCGATCAGGGGGTCGATTTTGCCCTGGTCACCCAGATGCTCCCTTACGATCCGCGCTTCTGTGATAATGTCGCTTACGACATCAACACCGATGCCGCCATCGCCATCTTTGAACAGGGTTGCCAGACTGCGCACCGCCGCGGTGTTGATCTGGTTGCGGCCCTGGACAATGCCTGGGAGCGACAACATCCCACAGACCAGTTTATCCGCGACCTGATTCAGGGGATGAAAACGCAGGCGCGCGATCAGGGTGTCTTTTTCAATCTGACCACCCTGGTTGAACGCCGTCTTGACCGCCAACAACAGCTGGCCGATCATTTCGACCAGGCCTGTAAGATTGCCCAACAGTGCGGCGTGGATCTGCGTCTGCCTTCTCTGGTTGCAACGCAACAGCGTCATTGCGCTTTTGTTGAAGACGGTGGTGCCTTTATCAGTTGGGATGGTACAGTTCACCCCTGTTACAATCTGTGGCACAACTACCGCTGTTTCCTCAATGGTTGGGAAAACCGCATTGCCACGCGTCAGTTCGGTAACGTCAATGAACAGGGCATTGAGGCCCTGTGGAACCGGGAGGATTTTATCCGCTTTCGCCGCAATGTGCTCGATTACGACTATCCGTTCTGCAGCAGCTGTACCGTCGCCCCCTGCGACTACATCGACAACGACGCGTTTGAAGAAGATTGTTATCTGCGCAGTGAACCCTGTGGCACCTGTCTATGGTCCATGGGCCTGCTGCAATGCCTCCAATAACAGCCCTCACGGCAGCCCTTAAGGAGAAACCACATGGCTGATCATTTACTTTGCCCCCACTGCGGCAAGTCGGTAACGGTTTATCGTAACCCTTTTCCGACCGTGGATATTATCATTCGCCAGGACGACAGCATTGTGCTGATCGAGCGCAAAAACGAGCCTCTCGGCTGGGCGCTACCCGGCGGTTTTGTCGATTACGGTGAAAGCCTGGAGCAGGCGGCCTGCCGTGAAGCACAAGAGGAAACCGGTCTGATCCTGAACAACGTGGCCCAGTTCCGCGCCTATTCCGCCCCGGACCGCGATCCGCGCCAGCACAACATCTCCATGGTGTTTACCGCACAAGGCGAAGGTGTTCTGTGTGGTGGCGATGATGCGGCAACCGCCAAGCTGTTTCCCCTCGACCAGTTACCCGAGCCTTTGTGCTTCGACCACGCCACCATTATTGATGATTACAAAAAAGCGTGTCACATCGGTTAATTCCTGCGCAAACAGGGGCGTAAGGCCCCTGTTTATGCGACGAAAACGCTAGACGCGCACCATTAAAGCCGACTATACTGCCCCCTTCTGTATACAATTACATTGGACACAACTCAGGAGGGATCATATGGATCAGGCACAGAACCAACAGGCCGGACTAAAACAGAACGTGCTGGAAACACTTCGTTTCATACAACAGGTGTTGCTGGACCCCGCCAGCCAATTCCGTCACATGCCCCGTCAGGGTGGTTTTATCGAACCACTGATCAGTATTGCCACCATCGGCCTGCTGGCCGGGGTATTGCGCATCCTGGTCACGTTTTACTACATGTCTCAGGGCGCCAGCGTTTCCCTGTTCACTGCGCTGTTTGCCATTGTCACCACCCCGTTGACCGTGGTGATTTTCTGTTATATCGGCGCGTTTCTCCTCAGTATCATCATGCGGTATCTCGGCACGGACAGTTCTTTGGAAGTCGCCTTCCGTGTCACCGGTTATCTGGCAGTCATCAGCCCCATTGCCGTTATCGCCGCCACCATCCCGTATCTGGGCAATCTGCTCATTCTCGGTCTGCTTACCTATCTGCTGGTGATGGCGGCCATTGAAGTCTATCAGCTCAACAGCAACACAGCCTGGATGGTTTTCGGCATCGCTTTCGCGATTCTGGCGGTGTTATCGATCAGCGCCGAAAGTCACAGTCCATCGCGCAGTGAGCAATTCGCTCCGGCCGCGGTTGAAATCGACGCCCCTGCGCTGGAACAGCCGGCTGCTCACCACTGATCACAACCGGACCTATCCGGTGAAAATTTCGACGTTATACGGCGACAGGGTTTCCTTGTCGCCGTTTTTTTGATACACCTATTTAACGCATAACCTGATGCTTTTATTAGCCTGTCCGGAAAAATAGGCGGACATTGCCGCTGCCACGGCAGCCGAACCAAGGATGATCATGATTACTGTACCCCTGGAAAACAATGCCTATCATACGTCCGATCATGCCACCGGCTGGCTGGCTGAGCAGCTGCCTACGGCCTGTTTCTACGGCCGTGCCTTTTCCATCGTCTTTAAAGCGGCGATGATGGCCCGTCAGCAGATTTACACCGATGGCGACTGGGCAACCAGCAGTCTGAATATTCTGCGTGCCCTCGAAAAGTCGGGGGCCCGTTTCCATATCGACGGCATGGAGCATGTCTGTGCCAGTCATGAGCCCTGCGTGTTCATCGGCAACCATATGAGCACTCTGGAAACCTTTATTTTACCCACTCTGATCGCCCCTTACCGCCGGGTCACCTTTGTTGTCAAACAGAGTCTGATCGACTACCCGGTGTTCAAGCACGTCATGCGGTCGCGGCAGCCGGTGGTGGTCAACCGGACCAATCCCCGCGAGGACCTCAAGGCGGTGCTGGAGCAGGGCAGTGAAAAACTGGCGGCGGGAACCAGTATTATCGTGTTTCCTCAGACCACCCGCACAACGGAGTTTGATCCCGACCAGTTCAATTCCATTGGCATCAAGTTGGCCAAAAAAGCCAACGTTCCAATCATCCCGCTGGCATTGCGTACCGATGCCTGGGGAAATGGCAAGAAACTCAAGGATTTCGGGATGATAGATCCCCAACGTCCGATCCATTTCGAGTTCGGTGCGCCGCTGGATGCCCAGGGCAATGCTAAGGAGATTCAACAGCAACTGGTTGAGTTCATCCAATCCCGCCTTAAATTATGGTTTTAACGCAACAAGGGCCGCATCATCGCTGATGCGGCCCTTGTCGTTTTCGTCACACGGTCCAACGGTGTTAGCCGCAGCTTCCGCCACAGCTTGAACCACAACCGCCCTCTTTCTTTGAGGTAATGCTGAAACCGTCCTGAACAAAATGGATCACCTGCTCATCGGCAAAACGCGCTACCTGCGGATCAAGAAGAACGTCAATCTCATTGACAGTCACTTGCTTATCCTCATCTGTTGACTCATCCAGAGTCAATCCCAAAGAGGGACCACCTCAGCCAAACCCCGCCAGAGTCACGCGCAGCGACTTACCGGGATTCTGCTCGAGGATAGTCTTGAGCTCATTGCGAGCTTCGTCTGTAATCGTTAACATGGTCTATCCTTTCCTGCATAAAAAGGATGCCCGTCGGCATCCGGCGAAAAAGTGTTACTCGTTGAGCAACGTCTTGTACATCTCTTCGTTAAAACCGACCAGGTAATCTTCGCCAACCTTGAAGGTGGGCGCACGAAGATTTCCCGACGGACCCATGGCCGCTTTGACAATCAACTCCTGATTGGCCGCGTTCACCACAAAATCCTTGCGTGCTTTTCCTTTGGCGGTAAACACGTTGTTCGCCTGGCTCAACAATGCCCAGGCCGCCTGCTCATCCATTTTCTCTTTGCGGGCATCCACCTGTTCGGCGATCTCAACACCATGCTGCTCAAAAAACTTTTGAGCGTTATTGCACGAGGTTCAGCCTTTACGAAAATAGATCCAGTCAACGCGTTTCATCAATCCTCCCAACCTAAAAAATCAAGATAACCGATTGATCAACCAAGGAACTATATATAAAACCTATGGAGAAAAAAGTCAATGACACAGAACCCTGCGCCATGACGCCAAGCGGTCAAACTGTGGGTTTAAAGAGAAGGGGCGTTTAATCCACCAGTTCTGGGTGCCTGTCAAATCAGCAGCCAAAATGGTAAAACGACTGGGAGGGTGGGGAAAACCGGGTGGCCGTGGCCACAGCGCACCCGGTTTAATCATGCACACAGACTACGGAGCGTTGTCGGGCCCCTGCAATCCATCATTGACGGATGCGGGTGACGCCGCCCGGACCACGGATAATGCGCACCCGGTCACCCACGGCATAGTAATCATCGGCTTCCTGAACAACGGCAATCACCTCACCGCTATCAAGTTCAACCGTCAGCTCCAGACCGTTCTGGCGAGTGGCGCCCTCTTCAACCGCAGATCCCACCAGTGCACCACCAATGGCCCCGACAGCGGTCGCCAGAGCACGGCCATGGCCACCACCAACGGTATTGCCGGCAATACCACCGAGGACACCGCCAGCCACGGTACCAAGACCCGTCTGTGTTCCCTCAATGGTCACAGTGTTGACAACCAGTACCGTGCCGTAATAGACCGATAGCTGCTGTTGCGCCTGGGACCGGCTGTACACATTTCCCGACTGGCGTGAAGCACAGCCGCCTGCCAGAAGAAGTACAATGATCATCACGACATAACCTGTCTGTTTCATAACATCCTCCTTATCCGGGATTGATCGCTTCGCCCACCCGGATCTGCTGTTACCTGCTGCTGCCGTCATCACACTTCGAGAACGGCACCGACCGAGCCATAGAAAAACTGACTCGGAAATATCTGACGCAATTGCGCCGCCCGACTCTGGCCGGTGCAATGGGAAACGCCAAGTTTCTCGATGGCAAAACCCTGCAATGCCGCCACGGTCTGCTCAAACTGCTGCGCCGAAACCGGACCGAGATGGGTCCCACCGACGACGGCATAAAAATGATCGCGCTGCATCACTTCGGCAATGTAGTTCAGAGTATTGATGATCCCCGCATGTGCGCAGCCGAGAATCACCACCAACCCTTTGTCGCTATCGACGACCACCGCCATGTCGTCACTGAACAGATCCGGTGTATAACGCCCATCGTCATGGCGTTGAACAAGATTGCCGTCTCCCTCCTCAAACGGAGTGGAACGCGGGATGGTTCCGGTGACGAAAACCCCGGCGGCAATCTGTTGAAAACTGGGGGTTTCGTGAAAGCGGGCTCCTAGCGTTTCCAGCAATTCACGCCGTTGTGGAATGCCGATAAATCTCAGGCTGTGCGGGGTTTTGGAATACCGCGGCACAAAAATGTCCGGATGGGCATACACCGGCACCTCACCGCGCAAGCGCAGTACAGCTTCCAGACCGCCGGCATGATCATAATGGCCATGGCTGAGGACCACCCCGTCAATCCGGCTTAAGTCCTTGCCAAGAACCTGGGCATTGGTGGTGATGCCGAGCCCCTGACCGGTATCGATCAAAAATGTGCCGGCGGCGGTTTCCAGGCAACAGGCAAAGCCATGCTCGCCAATTGCCGGGATCGCTCGCCCGACGGTATTTTCACAAAGAATTGTCAGCTTCATCATTCCCCTCCATAATCCTTACCTTCATCGTAACATCTCATAGCAACCTGTCACGGGAGCCACGCCCACTCTCATCATAGTATAATGACTCGGGGCCGACACACCAGCAGCTTATTGTCACGCGGAGAAACCGCAGGAAACACACCGAGGAAGATGACGCGGTATCAATACCCGACACACCCGTCTCACGGCCGGGAAAAATGAAAGGCGCGCCACATGGACGCGCCTTCACCCGGAGGCCGACAGGTATGGGAGAAGGAGGACCCCCGGGCTTTCAGGTAGAACGTGCTCAGGCGATACCGAGCAGAACCTGGGAAGGTGGAATTGACATACATAGGGTTGCGCCGCGCTGCCAGTTACGTGAGACCAGACAGGCTTGCTCAACGACGGCATTGAGTTGATCCCCACCGCCCAGATCCAGCTCCACTTCGATCAGGTCACCCTGTTGACGCGAAGACCGCACCGTGCCGCACAGGGCATTGACAACATCTTCGCTCTGCGGACAAACGACACTGAGACAGGGCGCTTTGATGAGGGTAAAGACCGCCCCCTCCTCGGCCAGCCCCAGGCTTTCAACACTGGCGGTGGTAATTTGTGACTGCAACATCTGCCCGCAGTTCAGTTGCACGGTCACCGTTGTCAGCAAACCGTCATCCTGCAACGCAGTGATTTTTCCCCGCAGGGTATTGCGGGCACTGGTCCGCATGGCCAGACGCTGCAACAAGGCATAGAGATGGGAATAATCATCGAAGTTTTCGGCCAGCATGGCCAGAACTCGGGCATGCTCCCGTTCAATGGTGCGATACAGTTTGACGGCCTGGCTGCCGGCTTCGGTCAGGCGCGTTCCACCACCGTCACGGCCACCGGTCGAAGCCTCCGTCAACGGCTGCTCGGCAAGGCTATTCATGTCCGCCAGTGCATCCCAGGCACTCTTATAGCTCATTCCCGACAGTTTGGCGGCACGACTCAATGAGCCGGACACCTCGATCTGCTCAAGCAGGGCAATCCGCTTGCTGCTTAAATAATTGTGGGTATCTTTGTTCAACCATAACGATCCGGACAACGAATGGGGTGTCGGCATAAAAATCTACTCCTGGTAACAACGCCTCGCCAGTGAGGCGCACGGATTTTGCATTCTCTTCTCGTTTGCGAATCTTGCGCCAATCCCGGGCAACCGGGTTAAAACAACCTGTTTACGGCGTCTGCAGGCCAACGGGTTCCCCATTGGTCTGTCTGACAAACGATGATCCTGTACTAATCAGAGACAGCCTGACTCATCCTGGCGCAATATTTCCCTGCGCAAAAGGAACGATTTTCATTGAGCCAACCTGTTTCACCACGTACCATGACGTTATCAACCGATTTTTGCTATGGAGAAATCATGACCCCACCGGCTGTTTCATTCATTGCCCGCTCTGGAACAGGCAAAACCACCCTGGTCGAAAAGGTGATCGCCGAACTCAAGCAACGCCATTACCGTGTCGGTGCCATCAAGCACGATGCTCACCGTTTTGATATCGACCAACCCGGCAAAGACAGCCATCGTTTTACTTCAGCCGGTGCCGATACCATGCTGGTCAGCTCATCGTCAAAACTGGCGTTGGTTAAACAGCACCAGCAGGCGCCGGAGATTTCGACACTGATCGCCACGTATTTCGATGATGTCGATATTGTCCTCACCGAGGGGTTCAAACAAAGCCATATGGCCAAAATCGAGGTATTCCGGGCCGGATACAGCGAGGGTCTGATCAGCCGCACTGATCAGCGGGATACCTCCTTGATTGCCGTGGCCAGTGACACCAAAATCGACGTCGATGTGCCGGTGTTTGATCTCAACGATATCCAGGCCCTGACCGATTTCATTGTGGAGAAGTTTTCGTTATCCAGATCAACAGGTTAAAAGATTTTAGCAGCACTGTTTTTATTTGACACTATGACAATAAATCAACTAGACTCAATCCTCTGTTTTTCCGTGGGCCTATAGCTCAGTTGGTCAGAGCCACCGGCTCATAACCGGTTTGTCCCAGGTTCGAGTCCTGGTGGGCCCACCACTTTACGCAGGTAGCCAATGGTACGAAGACGAACACGACGATATACGCGAATATCTGCGAACGATCCCAAGAGAGTGCAACCACAGCTGAGTTGCACTCTCTTTTTTTGACAAGGGCAAATCATGGCTAAAACGTCCTGTGTACGCTTACAAGACCTGATCGGATTGCTGAACCGACACTACCCACAGAACCTGGCTGAGGAGTGGGACAATGTCGGACTTCAAGTAGGTGATTTAAAACAGGAAATCACCAAATCAATGATCGCTCTTGAACCGACACTCGACACAGTCAATCAGGCGATTGACCAGCACTGCCAACTCCTGATTACCCACCATCCCCTGCTCTTCAAACCACTGAAAAAAATTTCAAAAAATGACGAAACCGGCCAGATTCTCTTTGCCGCCATCCAAAATAACCTGGCCATCGTCAGTATCCATACCAACCTTGATCATGCTGCCGACGGTCTCAACGATTGGCTGGCCCAGGCCCTGAAACTCCCGTCTCCAAGCCCGTTATTGCCACCCCACCCCGGTGATCTGATCAAGCTGGTGGTTTTTGTTCCGCTCGATCACTGCGAAGCAGTTGCCCAGGCCCTGTTTAAAGCGGGGGCCGGTCATGTCGGCGACTACGACCATTGCTCATTTCGCAGCAGCGGTACCGGAACATTCCGCCCCGGCGAAAATACCCGTCCCTACATCGGCCAGACCGGTCAGGACGAGCAGGTTGACGAAATCCGCCTTGAAACCATTGTCCCACGATCACGCCTCTCTTCGGTTCTCCAGCGACTGCACAAGGTCCATCCCTATGAGGAAATTGCTTACGACCTGCTGCCCCTGGAAAACCGCCGCACCGATGTCGGTCTCGGTCGGATCAGCTCCCTGTCGCAACCAACCACCCTTGAGCAACTGGCCCAGCGCTGCAAAGAAGCCCTCGGCACAGCGGCCGTACGCGCGGTTGCCCCAAGCGAGGCGAAAGAGATCAGCAAAGTCGCAGTCTGTGGCGGCAGTGGCGCTTCCCTGATCCACGAGGCGGCACGCCAAGGCGCCGACGTCCTGATTACCGGCGACGTCAAATATCATGAGGCCATGACCGCCCGCAGTCTCGGTATCGCCGTAATTGATGCCGGTCACTTCGCCACCGAGCACCTGATGGCCGCAACTCTGGCCACACGATTATACAACCACAGCCAGCAATCAGGCTGGGAGATCGAATTTTTAACTGCACCGGGTGAAATCGACCCGTTCAGATTCCTATGACACACGTTCTAAAGCACTACAGACCACGGAGGTAACAGGGTGAAAGAAGAAGTACAGCTACTTATTGATCTACAGGAACTCGATCAGCACATCATCAGCGGTCGCAAGAAGCAGGACAAGCTGCGCGAAGAGCAGTCGGACCTGACGGTAAAAACGGACAAGCTCAGTGCGCTGATCGCGCAGCTCGATGCTGAGATTGCCACCATCGAAGATGAACGCGGCGAAGTCAACCAGGCACTGCTCAGAGAACAGGACAACGTTGAGAAAGCGGAATCCCGCCTGCCCGAGATCAAAACCCAGAAAGAATATCTGGCGATTCTCAAAGAGGTGGATGTCGCCAAAAAGCAGACGAAAGATCTGCAGGAGATTCTGCAGGGTCGTGATGAAGCGCTGAACACGCTGAAAGAGGATCGCGACGAAAAACAACAGGAGCTCGACGCACTGAAAAGCACCTGTGACAGCCGTTGCAACGAAATCGGTGATTTGCTCAACGAAATTGATGAATCCCTGGTCTCCGAAGACTCCAAGCGCGCCGGTCTCATCGAGAAGGTCCCGACAACCATTCGCAAGCGTTACGAGTTACTGCTCAAGCGCCGCAATGGCACGGCTCTGGTTGAAGCACGTCGCGGCACCTGTACCGGCTGCAACATGCATCTTCCGCCGCAGTTCTTCAACAGCATGCTGAAAAAACAGTCCATTGACAGTTGCCCCCATTGCAACCGTCTGCTGTTTATCATGCCTGAAGGCGAATAAGCCGGTTTCGTTTCGCCATAACGTACCAGGTCGAAGAAGGACAGACGATCGCCGGTTTCGCAAGAAACGGGAGGAAAGTCCGGGCTCCGCAGAGCAGGATGGTTCCTAACGGGAACCGGGGGTGACCCCAGGGACAGTGCCACAGAGAGTAGACCGCCTGCCACGGCAGGTAAGGGTGAAAGGGTGAGGTAAGAGCTCACCAGCTCTGGTGGTGACACCAGAGGCTCGGTAAACCCCATCCGGAGCAAGGCCAAATAGGGAAGCGTTTGAGGACGGCTCGTCCAAAGCTTTCGGGTTGGCTGCTTGAGGCCGTCGGCAACGGCGGTCCTAGAGGAATGATCGTCACCTGAATCCGGGCAACCAGATTCAGGAACAGAACCCGGCTTATGGCCTTCTTCGGCCACTTTTTACTGGTAGGGAATCCTGATGGCTATATCGCCTTCGGAACAACAGCAGCGCTGGCAGAAAATCGTTCTGAGCGTGCGCAAGGAGATTTTGTCTCTGAGCGCCGACGAGCGCCAATGGATTGAACATCAACTCAGCCTGATCGAAAATCTGCAGCTGGAGATTCACGACCTGTTTCTGTCCGCACAGGGACAACAGGCGTGTCTGCACTGCCAGGGCTCGTGTTGTGAACTGGGCCAGAATCACATGACTCTGGCCAATCTGCTGGCGGCCATCATGAGCGACCGTCTTCCGGCGGCGCACTTTGAGCGAACCTGCCCGTTCCTCGGTGACGGGGGCTGCACCCTTGAGGTGGCGATTCGCCCCTACAATTGCATCACGTTTCTGTGTGACAGCATTGAAGAGGCCTTAAGTGTTGAGGAACAAAATCGTTTTTATCAACTTGAACAACAACTTCGCAGCCTGTATATCGCCTTTGACCGCCGTTATATCGGCTCCAGCCTGCAGGGCCTGTTGATCCGTTCGCAAAGTATGGCCGGCAGTCTGTTTCTGGCCCGGCGTTGAAATAGCACTTCATGGACGACACAAATAATATGGATATCAAATTCACCCGCTCCAACGGTCTGATTGATGAACTGGTCGACGATCTTATTGAAAAAGTCGGTGTTCATCACCCTTACATCATCCGTGAAATGATTCTCAGTGCCCTCAAGGCCGGTCAGACCAGTGATTATCTGGCAGACCTTAAGCTGATGCGCACCACGATGAAAGAGATGCGCTACACCAATAAGGTGTTCAGCCCATACCGTTCAAGGCGTAAAGTCACGATATTCGGGTCGGCACGCACCCTGCCCTCTGAGCCGATCTATCAGAAGTGTGTGCGCTTCTCCGAATTGCTGGCCGAAAACAATTACATGGTGATCACCGGAGGCGGTGGCGGCATCATGCAAGCGGGTAACGAGGGCGCTGGCGCCGATAATTCTTTTGCCGTCAACATCGAACTGCCGTTTGAACAGGACACGAACCGGGTCATGAAGGAAAGTGACCGCGTCCTGATGTACAAGTATTTCTTCAATCGCAAAGTGGCCTTCCTCAAGGAAGCACATGCGGTTGCCTTGTTTCCCGGCGGGTTTGGCACTCTGGACGAAGCCATGGAAACCCTGACCCTGGTTCAAACGGGTAAAAACCCACCGATCCCCCTGGTATTGATCGATGACGATAACGGCACCTATTGGGAAGACCTGTTCGAATTCATGCGCGATGTGCTACTGCCTAAAGGATTGATTTCCGGCGAGGACTTCGGCCTGTTTACCATCACCCGCAGCGCAGAAGAAGCAATGGAGGTCATCCATTCGTTTTACAACGTTTATCACTCCAGCCGTTATGTCGACAAGCTGCTGGTGATCCGCCTCAACAAGGCATTAACCGCCGAGCAGATCGCAACGCTGGAAAGTGAGTTTTCGGAGATTCTGCTGCCGGATACCCACGTCGAAGCGGTGAGCGCCTTTGAAAAAGAGCGCGATCAACCTGATTTGTGGGACCTGCCCCGTTTGGCGATCTCGTTTAACCGCCGCAGCTACGGGCTGCTCAATTCGTTTATCCGTCGGATTAATTCGTTCTAGGTTACGGAGGGTTTCGTGGGCTACAGCAACCTGCAAAGTTGTGTACGGGATCTTGAACAACATGGACACCTCATCCGTATCAACGATCCCGTTGATCCCTGTCTTGAGGCCGGGGCCATTCAGCGCCGTGTCTACGCGGCCGGAGGCCCTGCCCTGCTGTTCACTAACGTGACAGGGTCGGCCTTTCCCATGCTGGGCAATCTGTTCGGCACTCTGGAGCGAACCCGCTTTATCTTCCGCGATACGTTGTCGACGGTGCAGCGCCTGGTCGATGCCAAACTCGATCCTTCTGCCGTAGTCAAGCGCCCTTGGCAATTTGCCAAGGCACCTCTCGGTGCGTGGCATCTTCTGCCAAAAAAAGTCAAATCGGGTCCAGTCATGCAGCGCCGCACCACCCTTGATCAATTACCGCAACTGGTGTCATGGCCCGATGATGGCGGTCCGTTCATCACTCTTCCCCAGGTTTACAGTGAAGATCCGGCTCAACCGGGGATGCGCCATTCCAATCTCGGCATGTACCGCGTTCAAATCGGCGGCAATGACTACACGCCGAACAACGAAGTCGGTCTCCACTATCAGATTCATCGTGGCATTGGTGTCCATCATCGGCGCGCTCTCGACCGGGATGAATCGTTACCGGTCAACATCTTCGTCGGCGGTGCGCCAAGCATGACCGTTGCAGCGGTCATGCCTCTTCCCGAGGGGATGCCCGAATTGTCCTTTGCCGGTTTGCTCGCCGGTCAACGCATGACCATGATCCAGCAGGGCCAGCCCAACAGCTTGCCTTTCCCCGCAGAGGCTGATTTTGTCATCTGTGGCCGGATCAACCCCAATCGCACTCGGCCTGAAGGACCGTTTGGCGACCACCTCGGCTATTACAGTCTGACCCATGAGTTTCCGGTTGTCGATGTTGATGCCGTTTATCACCGCCCTGATGCTATCTGGCCGTTCACAACCGTCGGACGTCCTCCTCAGGAAGACACCAGCTTCGGGGCCTTTATCCATGAACTCACCGGCGATCTGATCCCGACGGTTCTCCCCGGCGTTCATGCTGTTCATGCCGTTGATGCCGCAGGGGTTCATCCGTTGTTGCTGGCAACCGGTAGTGAGCGTTATACCCCTTACAGTACGGAGCAACGCCCTCAGGAGCTCCTCACCCAGGCCAACGCAATTCTTGGTCAAGGGCAACTGTCGTTGGCCAAATACCTGATGATTGCCAATCACCACGACGATCCAGCTTTGGATATTCATGACACCGCTGCCTTCCTCGGTCATATGCTACAACGCCTCGACTGGCGTCGTGACCTTCACTTCCAGACCTGTACCACCATTGACACCCTCGATTACAGTGGCAACGGCCTGAATTCGGGCTCGAAAGTGGTTATGGCTGCCAGCGGGTCACCACAGCGGAAACTGAGCCACGAAATTCCCCCAGCAATGCGCTTACCGGATGGTTTTTCTGCCCCCCATATCGCCCTGCCCGGCATTCTTGCGGTTCAGGGTCCAAGTTGCCATGGTTCTGAAGATGTGCCGGCTCGCGAAATGGAGCGCTTCTGTTCTTTTTATGACGCAACGGCACCAATCAACGGCTTTTCGTTGATTGTTATTTGCGATGACAGTCAGTTTTAAGCCCAGACGCTCAACAACTTTTTATGGACGACGTTCACCCGCTCCGACCCGGCACGTGATATCTATGGCATTGATTCCTTTATCCGTGATAAACACTGGGGCTGTAATGGTTCATTGGTCATTGATGCCCGACGCAAGCATCATCATGCCCCGCCATTGATTGATGACCCGGAAATTGAGAAACGGGTCGATGCTCTTGGGGCTCCGGGCAAGGTTCTTCACGGCTTCATTTAACAACTCAAACCGATAACATTTATTTAGAATACGGATATTATTATGGCTCCCATATCCTGCTCACTGCCAGCGGCCATTGGTAACACCCCCTTGGTTAAGCTCTCCAAACTCAACCCCAATCCCGCGGTTCGGATTCTCGCCAAACTTGAGGGCAGTAATCCGGGCGGCTCGGTGAAAGATCGTCCCGCCTGGTATATGATCAAAAAAGCCATCGAAAGTGGTGCGCTGACTCCTGACAAAACCATTCTCGAACCAACTTCGGGCAACACCGGGATTGCTCTGGCGATGATCGGTGCATCTATGGGCTATCATGTTAAGCTGGTGATGCCGCCGTGCGTCAGTGTTGAACGTCGTAGCGTTCTCGAAGCCTATGGCGCCGAGGTCGTCTTATCCACCCAGGGGCAGGCCACTGACGGGGCAATTCTGTTGGCCCACCAAATTGTCAAAGATTCCCCCGACAAGTATTTCATGCCCAATCAATACAGTAATCCCCACAATCCACTGGCCCATTATGAAACCACCGGCCCGGAGATTTATCGCCAATGCGACGGCGACATTGACGTTTTTGTCGCCGGCATCGGGACTTCGGGGACATTGATGGGTACCGGTCGGGCTTTAAAAGAGCGCAATTCCGCGATTCGCATCATCGGTATTGAGCCGACTCTCGGCCATTCGGTCCAGGGTTTGAAAAACATGCAGGAAGCCATTGTCCCCGACATCTACCATGAAGAAAACCTTGACGAGAAAATTGTCATTGAAGACGACGAGGCGTTCAATTGTGCCCGCGATCTGGCGATCCACGAAGGTCTTTTTGTCGGCATGTCCAGTGGCGCTGCCGTCGCTGGCGCTCTGCGGGTTGCCGCGACGATGACCTCCGGCACCATTGTCACCCTGCTTCCTGACCGTGGCGACCGCTACCTGAGCACTTCGTTGTTCCGCTCTACCTGCGCCTGCTGCCCGCCTTAGCCATTTGTACTGATTATTGGTGATGATCCCCCGGCGCTCTCGTCATGTTGGGAGATCTTGGTGGCTGCGCTTTGTCGCTGCCCTGACATTGTCAATCTGCTATACTCGCACTTTCCTAACCCACAGTCTTGTTGCTTCAGGAGCATGTCATGAATCCTTTTTCCCGTATTCTTGCTTCCGGTCATGCCGTACCACCTCGGATTTTAACCAACGCTGACTTGGAAAAGATTGTCGACACTTCTGACTCATGGATTGTAGAGCGTACGGGAATTCGCCAACGACACATTGCTGAACCGGGCAGTGCCCTGTCCGACCTGGCCATGGATGCTGCGCAGCAGGCTTTGGATAAGGCGGGTATTTCTGCCGAGGATGTGGATCTGATCATTGCCGGAACCGTTACGGCAGACATGAAATTCCCCTCCCTGGCTTGTTTGGTTCAGGAGAAACTCGGTGCCAACAATGCCGCTGCGTTCGATCTGTCTGCAGCTTGCAGCGGTTTTCTCTATGGACTGCATATTGCTAACAGCCTCATGCAGACAGCAGGCTACAAACATGTTCTGGTGATTGCGGCGGAGATGCTCTCCAGTATGATCAACTGGCAGGACCGCAACACCTGCGTCCTGTTTGGTGATGGGGCCGGTGCCGTTGTCCTCGGACCGGCTGATGATAATCGGGGGATTCTCAGCACCTATATGAAAAGTGACGGACGCCACCATGGTCTGCTGTACAATCCCGGTGGCAGTCAACGCCCGCTGACTCACGAATTGATCGACAGCAATGAGGCAACCATCCACATGGAGGGACGTGAAGTGTTTCGTCATGCTGTGGTTTCCATGACGGATGCGCTCCACGAGGCCCTGAAGCTGGCTCAGATCGCTCCGGAGGCGCTGACCCTGCTGATACCCCACCAAGCTAATGTGCGGATCATAGAAGCTATTGGCAAGCGTTTCAAGATCGCACCCGAAAAGGTCTATGTGAACGTTGATCGTTTTGGCAACACCTCCGCCGCCAGTATCCCCATCGCCCTCGATGAAGCGCTGTCCACCGGTCACATTCAGCCCGGAGATGTTGTCGGCCTGGTGACCTTTGGCGCCGGCCTGACCTGGTCATCGTCCATTATCCGTTTCTAGGCACTTTTTCCTGCAAGCGGCGGATAGCGAGCCATTGGATGGCGATCAGGGTAGTCGCGTTGCTGATCTGTCCGTCGTTCAGCTGCTTTTCCATCGTGCCCCACGGTATCACCCGCACCCGGATATCCTCGCCTTCGTGCGCGATACCGCACAGTGTCCCGTCTAACGCGGTACTGTCGATCTCACCATAATAAAGCGTGATTTTTTCTGAGCTGCCGCCCGGCGAAACATAATACTCGCCGATCCGATCCAGATTCCGCGGCGTCCGCCCAACCTCTTCCAGGCACTCCCTGTGCGCCACCTGTTCCGGTTGTTCTCCGGGTTCGATCATCCCTGCCGGACATTCCACCATCCAGGTACATGGTGGATCGGCAACGGCACCAATCCGAAACTGCTCCACCAGCACCACGCTGTCGCATAGGGGATCATAGAGAAGAACAGCTGCTGCCCGAGCACGGTCGATCCGCTCGCGAACCAACGATGCCGACCACGACCCGTCAAAACATTCATGGCGCACAACAAACCGATTCAACGCAAAAAAACCGTCGTAAACACAGTCCTGCTCGAGAATCTCAACTTTCATCGGTTTCAACCTTTAGAACGTTCAATGGCTTCTCAATCTGCTCATAGCTGCAATAGCACCCTTTTCCCCGTTTTTTTGCCTCATACATGGCTTGGTCGGCGCAAGTGATCAGCGCTTTGCCCTCTGTGGCATGCTCAGGATACAATCCGATACCGATACTGACACCAACCTGCGCAACCCCTTTTTTCACAGGAATCGGCCGACTGACCTGATCAATTATTTTTGCTGCGACCATTTCAAACACCTCACGCCCGGTGATATTGGCCAGCAGAATGGCCATTTCGTCCCCCCCCATTCGCGCCACCGTATCCGTTTTGCGCACCAGTGAATTGATTCTCCGTCCCAACACCCTCAGCACTTCATCTCCAGCGTCGTGGCCCAGAGTGTCGTTGACTGTTTTGAACCCATCCAAGTCACAATACAATACGGCAAAACGCTCGTCGCCGCGCTCACTGTGCAACAACAGCTGTTGCAGGCGATCATCAAACAGTGAACGGTTTGCCAGGCCAGTCAAACGGTCGTAGTTAGCCCGCATCTTCAAATCATGGTGTTTATACAGCACTTCGGCGATAAACATCGACACGATCCAGGTTGGCAACAGTCCCAGCAATAACAAAACCACCCCGAGGTTGAATTGATGCTCGACAATGGCAATTTTAAACCGTGAGAGGAGTTGATCCGGGATATAACTGATCACAAACCAGTGCGGAGGGTTGGTAATCGTGCCGCGAAGTTGTGGAGCAATGGCGTTGTAGCTGAAGGCGCCCTGTCCGGTGCGAATGGTCCCCTGTCGGCTATTGATATGCGGCCAGGCTGTCACAAAGCGATTGCTGAAGCGTTTATCCCGCCGATCGGGCAGGACAGAGCCCCATTCATCCTCACGTGTCAACCCTCGGAGCCAATAGCCTTCTTGATCGATTAACAGCAAGGATCCCGACGAAATCTTTTCCATTCGTTCAATCAGCTCGACAATCCGCTGACCATCATAATTGAGGACAACGATACCACGAGGACTCTCGTGATTCTCACCATACACGGGGATCACCGCCCGAATGGTGGGTTGATGGGGCTCGACAATCTGGCAGAATTCAACATTAAGATCCAGCCGGGAAAAATACACGTCTTTCTCGCTCAGACGTATTCCCTGTTGAAAATACTCCCGACCCGATTTGTCCTGCAATCGAGATGCATCCACACGGTAGGCAAGGTCTGAAACCCGGTCAATTCGGACTTTCTCAATTCCGGCAGCATCAAGAAATCGTAGCTGCATATAATAGGGCTTTGCCTGGGCAACCAGCTGAAACTCACTGGCAACAGCTGACAACAGTTGCTCATCGCCCGTTTGCACATACGTCTTCAATTCGTTCAGCTGACTGAGAATCTCTATGTCGGTGTACATCACAACAAACTGCTGTTCAATTTCTTGAGTCAACAGTGCAATGACATGACTTTCCTGGAAGCTGATTTTGGCCTGATGGTCTTGAACCTGGTGGCAGTAGGAATAGGAAAACAGCGCAATGAGGAGCACTGACATGGCGACGCATAAAATTAAAAAAACCCGGAGCGTCAGCGGATAGCGCTCGTGCTCTTTAATTATTCTGATCAGCTTTTTCATTTTGCCCCCATGCCTGACACCCTGAAAATCAGTGCTTCAGTGGTGCATGGTATCACCGTTGACACCGACACGATTATGCATGAAATTCTTTGACTATAGACAGTTTCATTAAGAGAAAAATATCATATCAGAAACAACTTATCTTCGCAGGCATAAACATAAAAAAAGGCGCTCCCCAAAGGGAGCGCCTTAAACAAGCTTGGTTGCAGGCAGTAATTACTTGCCAGCCAGTTCCATAACCTGCTCAACAAACGGGTTAGCGAACAGAATGATCATCGCTACAACGAATACGTAGATAGCGAGAGACTCGATCATCGCCAGACCGATCATCATGGTGGTCAGGATTTTACCACTTGCGCTAGGGTTGCGAGCAACACCTTCAACGGCAGATTTGATAGCCAGACCTTGGCCCAGACCAGTACCGAAAGAACCAATAGCCATACCGAAACCAGCTGCGATCATGCACCATGCGAAAAACGTCATTTCTTTTCTCCTTGAAACAAATAATGTGGTTTATTTTTCCTATACAGTATAGGACAGATCAAAACGTACCAACGTTATGATTTTAGTGAGCTTCTTCCAGTGCCCCGGCAATATAGATCATTGCCAGCAGGGTAAATACGAACGCCTGGATAAATGCAACCAGGATACCCATCATCATCATGGGGATCGGCAGGAACAGCGGCACCAGAGCGAAGAAAATCATCAGCACGATCTCGTGTCCATACATGTTACCGAAAAGACGCAGAGACAGGGACAACGGACGAGCGAGGTGACCGATGATCTCAATGATAAAAATCAACGGCGCCAGAGCCAGAATCGGGCCCATGAAGTGCTTGAGGTAAGAAATACCGTGTTCCTTGACACCGATAATGTGGGTCATGGCGAAAACAGTCAGCGCCAGAGCCGCATTGGTGTTCAGGTTAGCGGTCGGAGGATAGAAACCGGGAACCAGTGCCACCAGGTTGGACACCAGGATGAACAGAGCAAAAGTCGCAATCAAAGGAAAATAGGTTTTTCCTTTAGGACCCATGGTCTCCGTAATCAGGTTCTCGATACCACCGACAACACTTTCCATCAGGTTCTGCCAGCCACTGGGAACCATTTTAATTCCGCGTGAAATAACAAAGGCCAGAGCGATCAACAGCAGCATGACAAACCAGGTATAGGTAACATGCTCACCAATGTGAGTGTGCAGCTGTTGCTCTACCCATTGCAGAAATAAAAAGGGATGAGTCATTTAGGTCGTGCCTCCTTACTTGATAGCGCGCTTAATAGTGGTCCACATAATATTGATGACCACAACTGAAAGTCCAATAACCAGGCCGATTGGGTCGACTTTGACCACGGCAATCAGCAGCAGCAACATAACCGCCAGCGCTGCCAGCCTGAACACATAACTGCGTTGAAACCCTTTGATCGCCGGAGTACCTGCCGAAGACAGGGCTTTCACCAGAGATCGATGCAGCCATTGATAACCACACACGGCAATCAATCCACCGCTGAGGACGCCAAGCGTCAGGTCAAGATCGCGAAACAACCCGCTTAATGCGATCAAGATACCCAGGATGATCCAGTTGCGTCGGGCAAGTTCTCCGAGCAGTTGATCATCACTCACGATTATCCTGGCTCTCCTGCTTCTGACGCTTCAGTTCCCTGTTGGTCAGAATAAAAATATTTCTGAATCCTGAGACAATCCCGAAACCGAGGAAGATTAACAGCATCCACGGTTTGGTTCCCAGCCATTGATCAAGATAATACCCCATGGCCATGCCGATGAGAATCGACGCAACCATGCAGATGCCGACACTGGACAAGAAGCCAAGAGATTTATAGAGCTCACGCCGATTTTCGGCCATGTGGATCTTCTTTCATTCTTTTCGTCGTGTCATACAAACGCGGTTTTGTACCACAGCTGGGCAAATGTGTCAATTCGTTTATCAGCAAAATAGCCCTTTTGGCGCGATTTAACCCCGCGTCCTTCCGGCTTTTCACTATTTTCCGTCACGAAGTCAGATCGCCCTTTTTCGTGCCCGGACAATCTGTTAAACTCCAGCGAAATTTCTCCTGACAGGACCCTATTTTTTCATGCTCAACGAAACATTCATAATCGATATCGACGAAGCGCTGCGCCGTCGTAACAACGACGCACTATTTGTCGATGTTCGCAGTCCCGATGAATTTGCCGATGGGACCATTCCCGGTGCCATCAATGTTCCCATCCTGACCAACGAACAACGGGCTGAAATCGGTACGCTATTCAAGAATGACGGTCCTGATGCCGCTCGCCAGCGCGGCATGCATCTGGTGTCACCTAAAATCCCACAGCTGATTGAACAGATCATTCAGCAACGTCGCTCACCACGTCAGTCGATTATCGTTTTCTGCTGGCGCGGCGGCCTGCGCAGCCGGGCCATGACCGCGTTTCTGCAACTGGCCGGATATCCGGCATTTCAATTACGGGGTGGCCATAAAGTCTTTCGCCGCCATGTGCTTGATTTTTTTGAACACGGTAGTTGGGCGCGCATGTTGGTATTACGCGGCCTGACCGGGGTCGGCAAAACGCGTATTTTGCAGCAGATGGATCAGGCCGGATTGCCGGTTGTCGACCTTGAAGGTCTGGCTAACCATCGTGGCAGCGCCTTTGGCGGGGTCGGGCTGGGCAATCAACCGTCGCAGAAGAATTTCGAAGCCCTGCTCTGGGACCGCCTGCAAAGCGTTGACAAGCAAGGTTGGGCACTTACCGAGGGGGAGAGTCGTCACATCGGCCGCCTGTTGCTGCCCTTGCGTTTTTATCAGAGCTTGCAGACAGAAACCACCCTATGGCTGGAAACATCCATGGACAACCGGGTGCGGATCATTCTTGAAGACTACACGGTGGATGAGCTGCCTAAAGATGCATTTGTTCAACCTATTGAATCGATCAAATGCAGACTGGGCAAAGAGGAGACCGAACAGATGCTTGACCTGTTGCATCGCAAACAGTGGCATCAACTGATCTCCGAACTGATGATTAAATACTACGATCCACTCTACCGCCACACCCGACCGGACGACCGCATTGAGATCAGCATCGACCCCTTCGCCAAAGATCAGTCTGAGCTGAAACAGGCCGTTGACAGGATTCTTGCAACAGAGAATAATGTGTTGAATGGATCTGCCGTCAAGGAGTGACCCATGGCCCAATCTCCATCCACTGAAGAACTCAACCCGTTGTGTGAAAAATGTGTGCGTCCCTGCCGCCAGCCGTTAGGAACCAAGCTGGTGGAATGTCCGCGTTTTTCGCCGCGCCCGTTTAAACTGGCCGCACCGCCGCGCAAGCAGCTCGACCTGTTTTAGTCTTTTCTTTTTCCTTAACTGATCTAAGTCAAAACCACCGGGGCTCAATTTTGTGCGACTTACGTCGCCACAAACGCAGCACGGCGTGTGGACGCGGAAGCCCGCGTCATGGACGTACCAAGAGGGGTAACGGTACATCTGCTGTCTTCGTAAAACCACAGAGGGTCAAACCTACCGACAACGGCTATCCCTCGAGCTGACGAAGAAACTCCACGACATACGGAGTAAATTTTTCCGGCTCAACCAGAAACGAGTCGTGTCCGTAATCGGATTCAATCAGATGGTAGGAAACCGACGCGTTGCCCTTCTGAAGAATATCCACCACTTCTTCGGTCTGCTCGGGCCGATACAGCCAATCCGAACTGAAGGCAAACCACAACGAGGGGCAACTCAGTCGCTCCAGGGCCTCCTCCATGCTGGAAAAATTCCACGATACGTCATAGAGATCCAGGGCTTTTGCCAGATAGAGAAATGAATTGCAATCGAAACGGGCGGGGAAACTGTTGCCGTTGTATTCGAGATAGCGCTCGACTTCAAATTGGCCGAAAAAGTCAAACAATCCATCGCGAGCCGAAAAGCGACGGCCAAACTTCATGGCCATGGACTCTTCAGACAGGAACGAGATGTGGCCCACGGCCCGAGCCAGGGCAAAACCACTGGCGGGCTGGTGCTCTGGCTTGTAATTGCCTTTTTTCCACAGTGGATCATTGTAGATCGCCTGGCGCGCCAGAGCATTGAGGGCAATCGCCATGGGGGATGTTCGCCCAGTGCCAGCAATGGGAATGATTGAACGCACCATCTCCGGGTAAAGAATTCCCCATTCCAGAGCTTGCATGGCCCCCATACTGCCGCCGATAACCGTGATCAGAGAGCGGATCCCCAAGGCATCAAGCATCAATTTCTGCGCCCGCACCATGTCGCGAACCATGACAATGGGAAATTTCAGCCGGTAGGGTCGTTCAGTCTGAGGATTGATACTGGTGGGACCGGTGGACCCTTTGCACGAGCCAATGACATTGGAACAGATGACATAATATTTATCGGTATCGAGCACGCGCCCGGGACCGATCATATTATCCCACCAGCCCGGCTTGCGGTCGTCCTCACTGTGCTTGCCGGCGGCATGGGCATCACCCGTCCAGGCGTGGGTCACCAGGATGACGTTGCTGGCAGAGTCATTCAACGTTCCATAGGTTTCGTATGCCAGGGTCAGCGGCCCGAGCAGACGACCACTCTCGAGGCGCAATTCCTGGTCGATGTCAATGGTTTGGGTTGTCACCAGTTGAACGTCGTTGGTCAATACAGTCTCTCCACGCAAAAAAGGCCCCATCCAGAGAGAATGGGGCCTTGCGAATACGTGAAAAGAGCGGGTGGTCCTGCTCAGGTATCGAAAGACGCCGTCTCATCTGTCCCCCGCCTGGGGGGTTGGAATTAGCACCTGGCATCCTCTGGCGGACCGGTTGCTGTGGTTTCAAAGGGCCATTCCCTCCACCACTCGAGATAATACGGTTTGTCACTATGTCGTTTAAATTTAATGGAACACTGGTGGGTTGTCAACGCTTTAGCCACGCCCACCTATTTCAGAGAGTTCCGTTACCAACCTGACGACCAGGCCGGATGACTGCAATCAGCATCCAGTGTGGAGATCTGCCGCGAGCCGCTGCCATCAGCACGCATGACATAGATCGCTTTTTTGCCACTGATATCGTTGGAATAGACGATAAAGCGACCATCCGGACTCCAGCGCGGGTGTTCCTTGTTGCCAGTGCCAAAGGTCAGCTGCCGCTCCTCTTTGCCGTCGGGGGTAATACTGAACAGATTGAAGCTGCCATTCTCCAGACGGCTGAAGACAATCTGCTCCCCGTCAGGACTCCAGGCTGGCGTTGCATTGTATTTCCCCGCATAGGTCAAACGACGAACATGACCGTCAATCAGGTCGGCAATAAACAAATGGGGATTGCCCTGGCGGTTGGAAACAAACACCACCTGGTCGCCAATAGGACTCCAACTGGGGTCAACATCGATTCCCCAGGCGTTGGTGACCCGTTTATGTAGCTGTCCATCAAGACCGATCAGATATATCTCGGCATTGCCGTCACGCGACAATGTCAGTGCCAGTTCACGACCATCACGACGATAGCGGCTGGAGACATTGAGTCCCTTTTGCCGCGAAATGCGTGCTTCTCGGCCCGTGTAGATCTCTTTGCGGAACAGATCGGGATTGCCTTGGCGGTATGAAGTGAAAATCACTTCTCGCCCCAATGGTGAAAAATCGGGGTTGAGGACGATGCTGCGGTGATTGGTAATCCGCTTGGCGTCAAAGCCGTCGGATTCCATCAGGTACAACTCTTTGTGGCCTGATTTATCACTGACAAAAGCGATTCGGGTATTAAACGCTCCGCCTTTTCCGGTCAGGGTTTTCATGATCAGGTCGGCAAAGCTGTGGGCCATGCGGCGCAGATCACTGAGCTGGCCACGGTAATTATGGCCGGCCAGCAGTCGGCGGGAGATCACATCATACAGCCTCAAATCCAGTTCAACCTGACCACCACTAATACGATAGGCTCCCTTGATCAACACCTGAGCGCCGAGCAGACGCCATTGGGAAAAGTTGACCTGGGTACTGGTCACGCCTATCTGTCGGGCATCATCGAGAAATGCCGCCGGGTCCACCAGCTCGAACAGACCACTCAGATCCAGATCTGCACTGAGGACATCGTCAACAGTCTTTTCAACCTCCAGATGTTTGGTGTCATAGGGCAACACGTGGGTCAGTGCCAGTGGAATGGCTTGTTTTCCAGGTGTTGTAATGACAATCTCCCTGGACATGGCAGTGCTATGGAGCCCGACACTGCAGACCAGTATCACGATCAATCGGATCAGATATGTTTTCATCGTTGCAACATCTCTTTCGGGTCAAAGGTCACGATTAACTCCAGTGGCCGCCCCGGCTTATTGGGGAGTTGCGATAATTGCCGCACAGCGCGTTTGACAGTGGCATCAAAAAAGCTGTCTCCCGATGGCGACACCATCTCGTAGTGAGTCAGCCGCCCATCGGCGCTGAACTGCAGGTTCATCTTGGCCACCAGGCCGCGTTGCAGATAATGGGACGGCAATGCCCAGGCAGCAGAGAGATATTCCTTGATCCAGCTTTCGAAATCCACACCGGCCTCATCCCCGCGCCCACCAACAACACCGACCGGGGCCGTCACTGTTGTCGTTGCCGGTGTCGGCCGGGTGGCCAGATCGTTCAACTCCTGCTTCAGCTGAGCAATGCGCTGTTTTTGTTTTAACCGTTCAATCGCATCCAAGGTTTCGTCTTCATAGCTTTGTGATGGCGTCGGGGTTGGGACTGGGGTCGGCTTGGTTTCCCGGACCACTGGTGCTTTCGGTGTCGGTTTATTAACGACCTCCGGTGTCTTTTTCGTTGCTGGGGGTTGTACCGGCGGTTTTACCGCAGGTTTGCTTTTGGGCTCCTGCTTGACGACCGGTTTCTTCTTCGTCGTCGGCTTTTTCTGACTGGCAGGTGCATCTGGACGCCCGGAACGGGGTTTGGCAACCGGCTTCTGCATCAGGTCGACAAAGTAAACCGGTTTTTTGGGCTGTTCAAAACGAGGCACCAAAAATCCCCCCACCAACACGAACAGGACTAGATGAAGGATCAGAGACAACACAAGCATCCGGCCAATACCGGCATTATTGCGGTGACTCAAAGAACGGCGCGAAGAAACAGGTTCAGACATAATGGTCCTTTGACTAGTTCGCTTCCGGCTCTAGGGCCACCATGCCCAATCGGGTCACTCCAGCACGACGAATTGCCGCCAGCACCCTGACTACACGCTCGTAGGGCACAACTTTATCGGCTTCAAGATAAACCTCTTTGCTGTCTCGGTTTTGCAATACCTGCTGGAGTACCGGAATCAATTTCTCTGGACTCTCAACAGCCTGCTTCCCAACCGAAATACGCCCACGGCTGTCGATGCTGACAATCAGCGATTGCTGTGTCGCATCAAGATTGGGCGCCTGACTGACTTCGGGCAGGTTGACATCCACCCCTTTTTCCAGCATCGGTGCCGTTACCATGAAGATAATCAACAACACCAGCATGACATCGACAAAGGGGGTGACATTAATCTGCGACAACGAGCTGCGACGTTGCGGCCTCGGACTGATTTCCATCAGGACCTCCGCGTCATATGCTCGATAATGTTGAGAAATTCCTGGCTGAAATTATCCATTTCCCCGATCAGTACATTGACCTTGTTGAGAAAATGGTTGTAGCCGACCACCGCCGGAATAGCGGCCATCAGGCCGATCGCCGTCGCAATGAGGGCTTCGGAGATACCGGGCGCGACAACGGCCAGCGAGGCACTACCGGTCTGGCCGATGCCGTGGAATGAGTCCATAATCCCCCATACAGTGCCAAACAAGCCGATAAAAGGTGCCGTTGAACCCGTGGTGGCAAGAAAGGTGAGATACTTTTCTAATCGCTGTGTTTCCTGAGTGCTGGCTCGGCGCAGAGCCCGGGCGATATTTTTTCCGCCCATGTCAGCGAATCCCCGGCTGTCATCGCCCTTTTCAACCCGCTGCAGCTTCATCAATTCCTGATAACCTTCACGAAACAGGGCACTCAATGGTGAATTACTGAACTGCTTGATTTCCTGGGCTACCGCATCGAGACGTTTTTTATTCCAGAAAAAGTCGAGAAATTTGGCGGATTCGGTTGTCGCCCGCTGAATGGTACGAAATTTATAGAAAATGATGGTCCATGACACGACGGAAAAATAGACCAGGATCAATAAAACCAATTTGACCACCGGACCTGCGTTCCAGATGAGATCGAGCACGTTATTCTCCTGTTGTTGGTTGCGTAAAATTGCCCTTGGCGGCATTAAGCCTCAAACAGCGCTGAGCATAGCGACTGCAGCGACTGTCAGGGCAACGGTGTATCAAGCGGTTCAACGAGGGCAGATCATCAATGTCTTCCCACGGTCCGAGCAGGCAATAGGAACAGTGACTGGCAACCAGCCGCTCAACGGTCTGTTCAAGCACCTTCTCACTGCTCCAGGTGATGTTTTCAAACATCTGCGGTATATATCGACGGCTGGCCGCAAAAACATAACCACCATCTTCCGCCGCAATAAGTGCCACATCGCTCCGGTCCAGTTCATCCAGCCCATGTTCCACCTGTTCCAGAGGCAGGTCCGGACTGTCAGTACCAACAGCGGCAACTTTTTTCCAACCATGCAGAAAGCTCAGCTTAAAGGCGCGCGTCAATCGCTCCCCCAGGGTTCCTTCCCCCTGAGCGATCAGAGCACATTGTGGATAGCGGTGTTCGAAATAATCTTTTGCACCACTGTAGCAAATGACCAGATCGTGGTGAACCGAACACAGGGTTTCAATGGTCTGCTGTTGACTGAAGGCATAGAATGCCGCGGCCTGATGCGATGTCAGCGCCGGAGTCAGTCGGGTTTTTACCTGCCCAGCAACGGGTTGTTTGGCAAAGACCAGCAGAACCGCTTCCGATTTGGGACATCCGCCTGTGGATAACCAGGTGGAATCTTCAGACTTATCCACAGCTATTCGCCCTGTCGCTGGTATTCCAGTGTGGCATACGCCGAGTGGTTGTGGATAGATTCGTAATTTTCACATTCGACACAAAACCACTCGATGGTTTTGATACTTTTGAGTTTCTCGGTTACCGCCCGGACAATGTCCTCAACGAACATCGGGTTTTCATAGGCCAATTCCGTCACGGCTTTTTCATCTTCACGCTTGAGCAGTGAATATACCGGTGCACTGCCACAGGCTTCCACCCAGCTGATCAAATCCTCGATCCAGATCATCTCACTGGCCCGGATGGCAACGGTGACACTGCTGCGTTGATTATGGGCGCCATATTGGCTGATGTCGCGAGAACAGGGACACAGTGAGGTTACCGGTACCCGCACTTCGAGGATAAAATCCTTCTCCTCGCGCAACGTGGCGATAAACCGGCACTCGTACTCCATCAGCCCTTTCGCTCCCGACACGGGAGCCTGCTTTTCAATAAAGTAGGGAAACGTTAACTCGACATGGGCGCAGTCCGATTCCAGCCGCTCTTTCATCGCCTGAAGCAACCCTTCCATATCGTTCAGAGTCACTTCGGCGGCACGATACTGATTAAGGATCTCCAGAAACCGGCTCATGTGGGTCCCTTTAAACTGATGGGGCAACTCCACATACATATTGATGCTGGCGACGGTCTGCTGCTGGCTGGTATTTTTATCAGACACAACGATGGGATAGCGCACATCCTTGATTCCCACCTTGTCGATGGCAATATTGCGCGTATCTTGCGACTTCTGCAGGTCCGGCATGTTTGCGGACATTTTATTTCTCGACATAGGGCACCGGATCGCTCATTCCCGCCTGGGCAAAGCCGTTGAGACGCAGCACACACGAATCGCAGCGTCCACACGCGAGGCCATCTGTGGTCGGATCATAACAGGAGTGGGTCAACGCATAGTCCACGCCAAGGTCCGTTCCCATTCGGATGATATCGGCCTTACTCAGATGAAGTAACGGGGTATGAATCTGATAGTTTCCGGCCCCTTCAACGGCTGCCTTTGTCGCCAGGTTGGCCATATTCTGGTACGCTTCAATAAACTCCGGGCGACAATCCGGATAGCCGGAATAATCCAGGGCATTGACGCCAATCACAATATCAAACGCACCGCTGGCTTCTGCCCAGGCCAGTGCGTAGGAGAGAAAGATCGTATTGCGTGCCGGCACGTAGGTTACCGGTATATTTTCATCGATAGCTCGATCCTTTGGGACGTCAATATCCGCGGTCAAGGCGCTGCCACCAATAGCTCTTAAATCGATATCGACAATCAAATGTTGTGCGGCCCCGATCTGTGGCGCGAACGCTTCCGCCTTTTGCAATTCAACACTATGACGTTGCCCGTAGCGAAAACTCAACGCGTAGGGGGTATAGCCTTGGGCTTTAGCCCAGGCCAGGCAGGTAGTTGAATCGAGTCCGCCGCTGTAGAGCACGATGGCTTTTTTTTCCATGATGATCCCCGATCAATTGCTGGTGGTTTGTTCTTTCCTTTTCTCAATCCCCAACCATACACAATGCGCCCTGAAAAGGAAAGACACTCCATCGCTTCGGCGCTCTGATACTGGATTTCGTCTTGCCTCGGTCCTCCTTGAGCGGGTATAGTCCCTGTCATGTCTCATGCCCTGGAAATCATACATCTAGACAAGTCATTCTCCACTCAGCGTGCCGTTGCTGATCTGTCGTTATTCATCGATTCGGGGGAGATTTTCGGTCTGCTTGGCCCAAATGGTGCCGGTAAAAGCACGACAATTAATATGATTTGCGGTGTGTCCCGTATCGATTCGGGACAGGTGCGCATTTTTGGCTATGACAGCCAGACTCACTGTCAACACGCCCGTCGGCTCACCGGTGTCATGCACCAGGAAGTGGTCACTGATGCCTTCTTTACCATCGACAAGGCATTGAAGATGCACCCGGGCTTTTTTGGTGTTCCATTTGATCCCGACTGGTGTGACCTGCTGGTTGCACGTCTGGACCTTTGTGCCCACCTTCACAAGCCGATGAACTGTCTGTCTGGTGGAATGAAGCGGCGCTTTATGTTGGCCAAAGCTTTGATTCACAAACCGCAGCTATTGATTCTTGATGAACCGACCGCAGGGGTCGATGTCGAACTTCGTCATACAATCTGGTCGCTGATCCGTGAAATTAACCAGCAGGGCACGACAATATTACTGACAACCCATTATCTGGAAGAAGCGGAGCAAATGTGTGATCGGATTGCCATCATGAACCAGGGTCAGCTGATTGCGCTCGATACCACACAGGCTCTTTTGAATCATCTCGACACCCGTCAGGTCAATCTATCTCTGGAATATGCCATTCATTCTCTCCCCGATTGGCTTGTTTCACGTGGGGCACAGTTACTCAAGGATGGACGGGTCATTTCCTTTTCACTTGAGAAAGAAGAGACCGTTTGTGCGCTGCTGAACCATTGTCATCAGCAGGGTTTGCGGGTTCGTGACATCGACACGACCTCTCCCAATCTCGAGGAGGTTTTCCTCCACTTAACCCAGCACGATCGCACTATCGGGGACTGTTTATGAACCGCCTGCGCAATCAGGATCAGAGATATCGCCCCTGGTTACCTTTCTGGGCTCTGCTCAAAAAGGAAATCCATCGCTTCTGTCGTGTTTATACCCAAACCCTGATTACTCCGGTCATCATCGCTTCGCTCTACCTGTTTGTTTTTGGCGCAACCTTGGGTAACCGTATTTCGGTGATTGACGGTTTCAGCTATGCCCAGTTTGTCATTCCCGGTCTTATCCTCATGGGGGTGATCAATAACACTTTCTCCAACAGCTCTTCATCATTGTTTATGTCTCGCCACCTGGGTCATATCGTCGATCTGTTGGTAATGCCTCTTTCTTCGTTGCAAATTGTCACGGTCTATACTCTGGCAGCAATGGTGCGTGGTCTTGTCGTCGGTGCTGTTGTCTGTTTTATTTCTACATTTTTCGCTAAACTTCCCTGGGCGTTTCCCGGCTATGCCCTTCTTATGGCGGTACTATCCAGTTTTCTTTTTGCTCAGCTAGGTATCATTGCCGGCCTGTTTTCCGACAGTTTTGACGGTCTGGCCATGTATATCAACTTTATCTTGCTCCCATTGATTTTTCTGGGTGGTGTTTTTTATCCGATATCCATACTGCCACCCTTCTGGCGGCAGGTGTCTCACATTAACCCGCTGTTTTATATTCTTGATGGATTTCGCCACTCATTACTCGGCTTTGGTGATTTACCTCTGGCGGGGTCGTTTCTATTTGCAGCCCTACTCAGCATCATTTTGTTCATCGTTTCCGTTTACCTGATTGCCCGTAGCCCCCGTTTTCGCACATAAAAAAAGCCCACCATACGGTGAGCTTCTATTGTTCTCTCTTTTTGAAACCTGCTATTCATTCATACTCTGGAGTAATACCTGGCCACCGTACGCAGCATTTTTTCGCACTAACCGATCGGCCGTATCCCCATCCCGCGCGACAAAGGCGTCGATGATTTTCTCATGCTCCTGAACAGAAATCTCCATCCGGCCCGGCAGAGATAATGAAGCAATCCGCAAACGGTCGAATTTCTTCAGCAATTGCTGAATCAGTTCCAACAATTTTTCATTGCCGGAGGCACGAATAAATTGTTCATGAAATTCGTTGTGAATACGAAAGAAAGTTTTCACATCGCCAGCTGTGGCCAGTTTTGCCAAACGATCATTGATCGCCTTAAGACGGTCAATATCCTTATCCGTTAAATTTTCGGCCGCAAGGCGGGCTGCATACCCTTCGAGGATGCTCTTTATCGAGTAAAATTCCTCGACATCCCGCTCTGACAAAGCCGTGACCACCGCTCCTTTTCGCGGAACCACGGTCAGATAGCCTTCTGACTCCAATTGACGAAAGGCTTCACGAATAGGAGTTCGACTGATGCCATAGCGCTCAGCCAAGTCAGGTTCGGAAACACGTTCACCGGCTTTGAGGGTTCCTTTCAGGATGGCATCACGGATATTCTCGAGAATTTTTTCACGCAGAGTCTGATGTCGTTCTATGGGCTTTTTCTTCATTCGATCCTCATCTGTACACCAATTGTGATCACTACGGTACGTCGTTGTACCGGTTTTATGATCACTTGTCCGCTATTCTAGACTGATAATTGATGACAGTATATATGTATACTGTATACAGCACAAGCCCTAGTTATCTCTAATTATTTTTCCTGCTCTGATCTTGTAATTCTGGCAACCGGCGGGTATTCTTTGCCTTTATGGAGTGCCTATGAATCCTTTGCGAAATGTTGTCGTTTCTCTCAGTGCTCTTTTTACTATTCTGATCATCGGTACAGCGGGTTATCAGCATATTCAACACTGGTCGTTACTCGACTCGTTCTACATGACCGTCATCACCCTTGCGACCGTTGGTTTTCGTGAGGTTCATGATTTAAATCATCAAGGTCAACTCTTCACCATTTTCATCATCCTGTGCGGAACAGGTCTCGTTGCATATGCGGCCGGTAGTGTCATTCAACTGATGGTTGAGGGTCAGCTTCGCACGATTTTGGGGAGAAAAAAATTGCTGCAGCAAATTTTGAAACTTGAAAACCACTATATTGTGTGTGGCTACGGCCGAATCGGTAATTTCATCTGTCGCGAATTCAGCAGTAAACCTGTTCCTTTTGTTGTGGTAGAAAACGATCCAGAATTGTGTGATCGCCTTAACGAGGAAGGGGTGTTGTTCGTTCGTGGCGATGCCACTGACGATGATATTTTGATCAATGCCGGCATTACTCGTGCCAAAGGACTGATTACTGCGGTCACATCCGATACGGCCAATGTATATATCACTCTGACAGCACGTGGGTTAAATCCTGACCTGTTTATCCTGGCCCGCTCCGGTGAGAAATCTTCCGAAAAAAAGCTGCTAAGGGCAGGCGCTTCTAAAGTTATCTCACCCTATACCATTGGTGCCAACCGTATGGCTCAAGCTGTTTTGCGCCCTTCTGTCATGGATTTTATCGAAATCGCCACCGCACACCATAATCTCGAATTGCAGATTGAGGAAATACGCATCAACCCCGGCTCCAACCTGGTCAATCAAACCTTAATGAGCTCAGACATCCGCAAGCAGCTGGGCATCATTATTGTCGCCATCAAAAAAAGAAATCACGACCGTATGTTGTTTAACCCTTCCTCAGAGGCATTAATGGAAGATGGTGATGTGCTGATTACATTGGGTGAACCAAACTCAATCCAGCGGCTGGAAAAACGTGCTGCCGGTCAGACCAGTTAGCCCGTTCTACACATGTTAGCAACAAAAAAAGGCCATCCTACTGGATGGCCTTTTTTTGTTTAAATGATGAACAGATTAACGTGCTTTACGCGCCGCAACCTGAATACGGATCAGAGCGCGCTCTAAAGCAGCCTCCATAATCCGGAATTGCTTGTCCTCAGGATCAAGTTTCTTCAGTGCTTCTTCAGCACGCCCCAAGGCAGCCTGAGCACGAGCCAAATCGATCTCGTCCGCAGGCTCAGCTGTTTCTGCAAGGATCGTAACTTTATCACCCTCAACTTCCACATAGCCCCAGTTTACTGCCACGTGAAACGCTGCACCGCCTTTACGGTAGGTCAGTTCGCCAACCTTCAGGGTCGTCAGCAGCGGGGTATGACCAGGCAGAATACCCAGTTCACCGAGGGTGCCGGGAGCGATAATCTCGTCGACTTCCTCAGAGAGGACCCGCTTATAAGGAGTGACCATCTCCAGTTTTAATATCTCTGCCATGTGCAACTTCCTTTATGGTTGCGGGCGGCAGATTGCCGCCCTCAAACTCAAATGATTAAGCTGCCATTGATTTGGCTTTTTCCAGAACCTCTTCGATGGTACCGACAAGGTAGAAAGCCTGCTCAGGAACATCATCATGCTTACCGTCGAGGATCTCCTGGAAGCCTTTGATGGTGTCTTTCAGCTCAACGTACTTACCGGGAGAACCGGTGAAGACCTCAGCAACATGGAACGGCTGAGACAGGAAGCGCTGGATCTTACGAGCGCGTGCAACAACCAGTTTATCGTCTTCAGACAGCTCGTCCATACCAAGGATGGCAATGATGTCCTGAAGGTCTTTGTAACGTTGCAGAACAAACTGGACATCGCGAGCCAGCTTGTAGTGCTCTTCACCAACAACCTGGGGATCAAGAATACGACTTGAGGAGTCCAGGGGGTCAACCGCAGGGTAGATACCCAGCTCGGCGATCTGACGGGAAAGAACAGTGGTGGCGTCCAAGTGAGCAAACGCGGTTGCAGGAGCCGGGTCGGTCAAGTCGTCAGCAGGTACGTAGATCGCTTGTACCGAGGTGATTGAACCTTTATCCGTGGTGGTGATACGCTCTTGCAGCTCACCCATCTCAGTACTCAGAGTAGGCTGGTAACCTACCGCTGAAGGGATACGACCGAGAAGTGCGGATACCTCGGAACCAGCCTGAGTAAAGCGGAAGATGTTGTCAACGAACAGCAGTACGTCCTGACCTTCTTCATCACGGAAGTACTCAGCAACCGTCAGAGCGGACAGAGCAACACGGGCACGCGCTCCGGGGGGCTCGTTCATCTGACCGTAAACCAGAGCCGCTTTATCGAGAACGCCGGACTCTTTCATTTCTTCCCACAGGTCATTACCTTCACGGGTCCGCTCACCAACACCGGCGAATACGGAGAAACCACCGTGCTGCTGGGCGATGTTGTTGATCAGTTCCATGATCAGTACGGTTTTACCAACACCAGCACCACCGAACAGACCGATTTTACCACCACGAGCATACGGAGCCAGCAGGTCGATAACTTTGATACCAGTTTCGAACGATTCAACTTTAGTTGACTGGCTTACAAACTCAGGTGCAGGACGATGTATACCCCACTCAAGATCTGCACCAACCGGACCAGCTTCGTCAACCGGCTCACCAACAACGTTCATGATACGACCGAGGGTCTTACGACCAACGGGCATAACAATCTGCTTGCCAGTTGCCAGAACGTCCTGACCACGAACCAAACCTTCAGTCGCGTCCATCGCAATGGTACGAACTGTATTTTCACCCAGATGCTGGGCAACCTCAACAACCAGGTTCCACTCGCCCTCACCCAGTGACGGGTTGGTGATTTTCAAAGCGTGATAAATTTCAGGAAGCTTACCCGCTTCAAACTGAACGTCTACGACAGGACCAATGACCTGTACAATTTTACCTTTATCCATGAGAAAAACTCCTTTAATCCCCCATAAAATGGAGATACACGTTACTTAATTGATTCTGCACCAGAAATAATTTCCATCAATTCTGTCGTAATGGCAGCTTGACGCGCACGGTTGTATTGCAGCGTCAATTTATTGATCATTTCCGCGGCATTTTTACTCGCACTGTCCATGCTGCTCATCCGCGCACCTTGTTCGGAAGCGACAGACTCGAGCAAAGCCCGGAAGATCTGTACTTCAATGTGCTTGGGAAGAATTGAACTAAGAACCTCTTCACTGCTGGGTTCATAGATGTAATCGGCGACATATTCCTGTTGCTGCTCCTCGGATACTTCGGGAACAATAGGTAACAGTTGCGTCGTCGTAACTTCCTGGTTGATCGCGCTGAAAAAGCGATTATAAATGACATAAACACCGTCGTATTTCCCTTCGATGTAATCATCAACGATCTCTTTTCCAAGTAACGATGCAGTCGCGTATGTAATGTTTCCGGTAAGGTTCTCATACACTTTATCAATGGTGATACCGGGACGACGCTTGAGCGCCTCGTTCCCTTTACGACCGATAATACGCAACGTGTACTCTTCAAATCCTTCAGCTTGATCGCGTACAAACGCCTCAGCAGCTTTTGCAATGCTGCTGTTAAAGCCGCCACACAGACCACGGTCCGCAGTCATGATGACAACCAGAGCACGTTTCTTTTCACGTTCCTCCAAGAGCGGATGTGTGCTGTCCGCATCCCTCATAGCCATGCTGGATAAGACATCCTGCATTTTCTCGGCATAAGGACGGGCCGCCACAACAGCGTCCTGGGCTCGGCGCAGCTTCGCAGCAGAAACCATTTTCATGGCTTTTGTTATCTGCTGAGTATTTTTAACGGAGCTGATCCGTTTTTTTATGTCCTTCAGACTCGCCATTTTTTCATCCTCAGGTTATAGACTAAGCTACGAACTGACCTTTAAATTCTTCAAGAGCAGCTTTGATGCGACCTTCGAGGTCTGCATCGATCGCTTTTTTCTCGTCAAGGTCTTTGATGATATCAGCGTGCTTGCTGTCGATGAAGGACAGCAGCTCTGACTCGTAGCGACCAACAACACCAGTCGCATACTCATCAACATAACCGTTGTTAGCGGCATAGATCGAAATAACCTGCTTAGATACCGGCAGAGGCTGATATTGGCCTTGCTTGAGGATCTCAACCAGACGCTCACCACGTTGCAGCTGCTTTTGGGTTGCCGCATCAAGGTCAGAACAAAACTGGGCAAATGCTGCCATTTCACGATATTGAGCCAGAGCCAGACGCAGAGTACCGGCAACTTGCTTCATCGCTTTAACCTGAGCACTACCACCTACACGGGAAACTGACAGACCAACGTTGATCGCCGGACGAACACCGGAGTAGAACAGGTCAGTTTCGAGGAAGATCTGACCATCGGTAATGGAAATTACGTTGGTCGGGATGTAGGCGGATACGTCACCAGCCTGAGTTTCGATAATCGGCAACGCAGTCAGCGAACCGGCACCCAGTTCATCATTAACCTTCGCCGCACGCTCGAGCAGCCGGCTATGGAGGTAGAAAACGTCACCAGGGAAGGCCTCACGTCCAGGCGGACGACGCAGCAACAGAGAAAGTTGACGGTAGGCAACCGCTTGTTTGGAGAGGTCATCATAAATAATGACAGCGTGCTTGCCGTTGTCACGGAAATACTCACCCATGGTTACGCCAGTGTAGGGAGCAATAAATTGCAGCGGTGCCGGGTCAGATGCCGTTGCAGCAACAACAATGGTGTAGTCCATCGCACCGTGTTGCTTCAACTTGTCAACAACTTGGGCAACAGTCGAACGCTTTTGACCGATGGCCACGTAGATACAAACAACATCCTGGCCCTTCTGGTTGATAATCGCGTCAACAGCAACAGCTGTCTTACCAGTCTGGCGGTCACCGATAATCAGCTCACGTTGACCGCGGCCGATCGGAACCATGGAGTCGATTGCTTTCAGGCCGGTTTGCATCGGCTCGTGTACTGATTTACGAGCAACAATACCAGGTGCCTTGACTTCAACCTGACCATAATTCTCAGCCTGGATCTCGCCTTGTCCATCAATGGCAATACCGATACCGTTAACAACACGGCCAATCAGCGATTCACCAACGGGGACACGTACGATCTGCTCGGTACGCTTTACGGTGTCACCCTCTTTGATGTGCTCAGAGTCACCCAGGATTACAGCACCAACGTTATCTTCCTCAAGGTTCAGTACCATACCCATGGTACCGCCAGGGAACTCAAGGAGCTCACCGGACATCGCCTTATCCAGACCATGGATACGCGCAATACCGTCACCTACGGAGATAATGCTACCTGTCTCACTTACCTCTACTTCACGACCAAAATTTTCGATCTGCTTTTTAATGATCGCACTGATTTCTTCTGCTTTGATTTCCATGAGTACTTCCTACCCCTTCTTTAAGGTATCTTCAATCCGCTGTAATTGGGTCTTAATGCTTCCGTCAAAAACTTTGCCTCCGACCTCGGCCTTGAGTCCGCCAAGCAAGGTTGAATCCACCTTGGTCTGGAGATCTATTTTTTTACCGCTTTGCTCTTCCAAGCCTTTCTGAATGCTGTCGCTCTGTGCCTTTGTCAGCTTAACCGCTGACGTCACACACGCACGCACAACACCGGAAATCTCGTCTGCAAATGCCGTATAATCTGTGTAGATTTGACCGACGTATTGGATACGGTCCTTAACAGTCAGCAATCCAACAAATTTTTTGATCCCATCTGAAAGTTCCATTTTATTGACAATGTCCGTCATAATGGCCGACTTTTTATCGACATCAAGAGTGGGACTTTCCATCAACAAACGGAGAGCATCCTCACGAGCAAGAACAGCACTGATTTCACCCAGTTCTGCACCATACTGCTCGACCAGTTTTTGTTCGGTTGCCAGCTGTACAAGAGCCTGGGCATACCGCTTTGAAATCGCGCTGCTACTCAATGCAGTTCTCCTACCTTCATTTTATATTCTTCAACTAAACGGGCCTGATCTTCTTTAGTGACTGCCTTCTTGAGGATATCCTCAGCGATACCAACAGCCATGGTCACAGCTTCCTGCTGCAGAGTCAGACGGGCTTTAGCGACCTCATTGTTCGCTGTTTTCTGGGCTTCGGCTTTGATCTTCTCAGCCATCTCTTTTGCTTCAGCAATAATGCGTTGCTTTTCGCTTTCAGCCTCTTCTTTGATTGACTGCTGAATTCCCTCAATTTCCGACTCAGCCTGGGTCAGCTTGGAATCGTACTCGGCATATTTGGCCTCGGCTGCCTCAGCAGCTTCTTGAGAAGCCTTGAGCGACTGCTCGATACCTTCACGGCGGCCCGCCAATGCGTTTTTCAGCGGTTTCGCCACGAAATACACCAGAATTCCAACGGTAACTCCGAAGTTGAATACGCGAAATAGAAAATCCTTCAGTAACACACCGCTATCCGCGTGGTGTGCTTCTCCTGAAGCAAAAGCCATCCCTGCTCCGGCAACGATAAAGCCAAACCCGGCTGCTGCCGTTAGGGCACGTTTACTTTTCAACATCTTTTCAGCAAACATTATTTTACGTCCCTTCCCAGAACCTTTGATGCAATCGCGCTTGCCAGGTTCTTCGTTTCTTTGACCAGGGTCTTGCGTGCTTCCTCAGCTTCATTTGCCACGTTATTTTTCAGTTCGGCTAAACTTTTATCTGCCTCACCACGTGCTTCACCGAGAATGGCGGATTCCTCTTTTACAGCTTCAGCGCGAAGCGCTGCAGCTTCCTGGCTGCCTTCCAGTTTCGCTTGTTGGAGCTTCCCTTGGTAGCTTTCCATCTTTTCATTGATGGAAGCTTCAAGATCGCTCGCCTTTTGATGACCGCCGTCAATTGCATCCTGACGTTGCGCCATGACATTGCGCAAAGGACGATATAACAGGATGTTAAGTACCGCCATAAGGATCAGAAAATTGACAAACTGCACCAGTATGGTCCAATCAATGCTTATCACCGCGTAACCTCTTTCTTCCTTTTAAATTCAACTCGATTGTGAATGACTAGAAGATCACTAGACAGATAACAGAAAGCCCTGCTGGGCAGAGCAGGGCATTCCTATCATATGAACACGTGAAATGTCAAGGGTTTTGTCCTGATTAGACCCTTTAAAAACCCGTAGTGTTGACTATTTATACAACATTCATATAGTCCAATATGCGTTGCAATTCAGTATTGTTATAAAAACTGATTTCGATTTTCCCACCCTTGCCTTTTGTTCTTATTTTTACCTGAGTACCGAGGTTCTTTTTAAGAATGTCTTCAAGGTGGGTTAACTCGGTGTCTTCAGCCGCCTTGGTTTCCTGTTCCTGTGCCGTGGGCGCAACAACTGATTTTATCTTCTTGACCAGCGATTCTGCAGCCCTGACGGACAGTTTCTTTTTAACGATCTGATTGCGCGCCTCAATCATATCGTCGTTATCCTCAAGAGATAATAAGCAACGGGCATGCCCCATCGACAGTTTTTGTTCGAGGACATCCTGACGGATCACCTCAGGCAAACGCAACAAACGCAGCGAATTAGCCACAGCAGAACGGCTTTTACCAACACGTTTAGCCACATCTTCCTGAGCCAGATCGAAATTTTCAATCAGATGTTTGTAGGCTTCGGCTTCTTCGATGGCATTCAGATCTTCGCGCTGAATATTTTCAATCAATGCGATCTCAAGTGCCCAGTCCTCTGATACATCCTGAATAGTAACAGGCACCTCGGTTAAGCCAGCTTTTTGAGCAGCCCGCCACCGTCGTTCACCTGCGATGATCTGATAAAAATCATCCACCCGCCGTACGACCAAAGGTTGAATCACACCTTTTTCTTTAATTGAGGCAACTAACTCAGCCATCTTATCGTCATCAAATGATTTACGTGGCTGATTATGGTGTGGTTTCAGATCCTCGATACCACAAAGAAAATACTTTCCATTTGAGGCCGGTGTCGCTGCACTTAATAGCGCTCCCATCCCCTTACCTAATGCTGGACGTTTTGCCATCACTGCTCCCCTGACTTAATCACTTCTTGAGCCAAATCCAAATATGCTGTAGCACCACGCGACGAGACATCATACAGCAAAACGGGGACACCATGACTTGGAGCCTCAGAAAGACGGACATTTCGTGGAATCACCGACTGGAAAACTTTATTCTTAAAGTGTTCCCTCACCTCTTCACTCACTTGATGTGAAAGATTGTTGCGCCGATCAAACATTGTCAAAACGATGCCGCGTAGGTTCAGATGCTTGTTAAGACCCTGTTGCACGAGTCCAATCGTTTTCATCAACTGGCTAAGTCCTTCCATTGCATAATACTCACACTGCAACGGAACAATAACCGAGCCAGCAGCAGTCAACGCGTTAATCGTCAACAACCCCAGAGAAGGGGGACAATCTATGATGATGTATTCGTATTTATCAACGACATTTGTCAAGGCGTTGGCGAGGCGATACTCTCGTTCATCAGCTGAGACCAATTCAAGTTCAGCGCCGATGAGATCCGTTGTTGACGGCACAACATTAAGAAAAGCCAACTCTGTTTGCAGCACACTTTCCTCTATTAATTTGGGATCGTGCAGCGAATCATAAATGGTTAATTCCAACTGCTCTGTGTTGATACCGACGCCACTACAGGCATTACCTTGTGGGTCCATATCTATTAGAAGTGTCTTTTTTTCTGCCACAGCCAGTGATGCAGCCAGATTTACTGCAGTTGTTGTTTTTCCAACGCCACCTTTTTGATTTGCAATGGCAATAATCTTAGCCATACCAACTCCTTTAGGCAAATGAACGACAATATTATCACACTCAATAGACTGCTTAAACGCCTATTTAACTGCTTTCATTTAAACTTTTCGTTCAATTGTGACAAATGCCCTTATTTCTTTACCTGGCAGCAATTCTCTCGTATCAACGTTGATGATGGTTAACCCAAGTTGCAGCAATACAGGCTCAGCCTCATCAATTTCCCGCTGATAATCAGCTCCCTTCATTGCAATCAACTTTCCACCTACCGTGACATATTGCGAGCAAAGTTGGCAAAATTGCAGCAACGAAGAAAAAGCACGTGAGGTTACTTGTTCAAACAACTCTGAAGTACTTTCTTCAAGTTGTTCTATTCGCAATGACAATGGGACAAATTCTTTAAGATCAAATTTTCTTACACAATGTTTTTGAAATTTAATTTTTTTTCCTACAGTATCAACTGAGGTGATCTTCAGTCCAGGGAACACCACTTTAAGTGGTATTGATGGGAAACCCGCTCCAGACCCTACATCCAATAATTTTTTATCTTCATCTATAAATTCACCGAGCAAAAGCGAATCTATAATATGCTTTTGCCAACAAAGATTCTTATCTTTTATTGCGGTCAGATTTATCTTTTTGTTCCATTGCAGCATTTCATCTAAATAAAGAGAAAGTAGATGATACTTATATTCCGTTAGCTGAACACACCCAGGCAGACACGCATTGACTTCGTCAATTGTCATGATAGCCCCGCAAAAGAACTGACAGAATTGTTATGGCCGCGGGTGTTACTCCAGGAATCCTTGATGCCTGCCCCAGGGTTTGCGGCTTGATCCGACACAACTTTTCAACAACTTCAGCAGACAAACTGTGTATTTTTGTATAATCAAAATCGCTAGGAATTTTGACTATTTCATTTTTTTGAAACTTTGCAACCTGATCTTTTTGTCGTTTGATGTATCCTTCATATTTGACAGAAATTTGAATCTGAGACAGAGCCTCGTCACTATAATTAGTTAGTTCAGCACACACCCCTTTTAAGTCTTCTATGGATACATCAGGCCTTTTGAGCAAATCATGCAACGACTGCCCGTTGTTGATTTTCTCCAGATTGAGTTTTTCAATTTTATCGCCATCCCGCCCTGAAATTCTTTCCGTCCTTATCAACTGGCTGGCTTGTTCAATTTGTTCCAGCTTTACCTGATAGCCTTCCCAGCGCCTTTTATCAACTAATCCCAGCTTATAACCAATTGCTGTTAAGCGAATATCCGCATTATCTTCTCGCAGCAATAGACGATATTCTGCCCTTGAGGTGAACATACGATAAGGTTCTTTAGATCCGAGTGTCACTAAATCATCGATCAGTACACCGATGTAAGCCTCATCCCTTCCCAAGATCAAAGGGGGCTTCCCTTTGACTTTCAGTGCTGCATTTATACCTGCCATTAAACCTTGTGCGGCAGCCTCTTCATACCCCGATGTTCCATTAATTTGTCCAGCATGAAACAACCCGGATATTTTTTTGGTTTCCAAGCTTGGTTTCAATTGAATTGGATCGACATAATCGTATTCAATCGCGTAACCGAGTCGCATAATTTCAACATTTTCAAGTCCTGGGATTGTCCGCAAAAATGCGAGTTGAATATCAGCGGGTAATGATGTTGGCAGACCATTCGGATATATTTCAGATGATGATAAACCTTCTGGTTCCAAGAAAATTTGATGCGTTATTTTTTCTGGAAAACGAACCACTTTGTCTTCGATAGAAGGACAATAACGAGGTCCGATTCCCTCAATAACACCACTGTATAATGGAGACCGATCCAACCCAGATCGGATCATGTCATGGGTTTTCTCGTTCGTTGCCGTTATATAACAGGACACCTGATCAAGGCTTATCTCCTTATTCATAAAAGAAAAAGGCTTGATATTTTCATCACCAGGCTGTTCTACTGTTTTAGAAAAATCAATACTTCCTCGATATAGGCGCGGTGGAGTACCAGTTTTCAGTCTACCGACCTCAAGTCCTAACTCCCGCAACTGGTCAGACAACCCCATTGAAGGCGGCTCACCGGAACGCCCTCCTGGGTAATTATTAAGTCCGACATGGATCAACCCACGCATAAATGTACCTGTCGTTAACACAACAGCCTGACAGCGATAGATTATCCCCTCTTTAATTTCTACACCAACAACGACATCACCTTCGACAATTAATCGTTGAACAGCTCCCTGCTTCAACTCAAGATATGGATGATTCTCAACAACACGCTTCATCCTTTGCGAATACAAGAATCGATCTGCCTGTGCTCTTGACGCCTGCACAGCAGGACCTTTTTTTGTATTCAACACTCGGAATTGAATTCCAGTAGCATCGATATTCTTAGCCATTTCACCACCAAGAGCATCAATTTCTTTAACTAAATGTCCTTTTGCTAAACC
The DNA here is from genome assembly GCA_002869685.1 of Desulfuromonas sp. Taxonomy (GTDB): domain Bacteria; phylum Desulfobacterota; class Desulfuromonadia; order Desulfuromonadales; family Desulfuromonadaceae; genus Desulfuromonas. Next base: position 4,353 of record PKUE01000118.1, on the reverse strand, counting down.
ACCGATAGCCGGGTTACACGACATCTGCGCCACGGCATCCAAATTCAAATTTAGCAACAGTGTAGGTATCTCAAGACGTGCGCTCGCCAAGGCCGCCTCACAACCCGCATGCCCTGCCCCAACAACAATTACGCCATATTCTTTTTCATAAACAACCATAAGCTCTCACAATTGTTTCACGTGAAACATTATTTTCCGATACAAAAACGGTTAAAAATAGTATTCAAAATATCATCCGTCGTAGTTTCACCAGTGATTTCACCTAAAGAATAAAGAGCATCCCTTAAGTGAATTGCAAGAAACTCATCTGATACTGAAACACTTTGAATACTCTGATAAAATTCCAAAATAAAAGACCTTGTACGCAATAATGCATCACGATGTCGCCGATCTGAGACTAGAACAGATTCTGAATTGTCCACACCAGAGATATTGAGTTGAGTGAAAATGCAATCAATAAGAGAATCCAATCCCTCTTTATATTTAACAGAAACAGTGGCGACTGGATAATCATTCAATTGCTTTGGAATTTCAAAACCTACCTTATCCATCTTATTTACCACAAGACAGAAGTGACTTGATTCTAAAAGTTCAATATCATCAAAAATAGCCGGGTCAAACTCTTCAGCTCCATCGACCATATACAGGACAATATCAGCCTTTGCAATTTGCTGTTTAGCACGAGTAACACCATCACGTTCAATGGGGTCATCAGTTTGTCGAATGCCAGCGGTATCAATAACCGTCACGGGAAAACCACGCAATGTAATTGATTCTTGAATTATATCTCTAGTTGTCCCTGGTATATCTGTGACAATCGCCCTATCTTGCCCGAGAAGAGCATTAAGCAAAGAACTCTTACCAACATTGGGCTTACCAAGAATGAGTAACGAAAGACCGTCACGCAACAAACGCCCTTCGTCGAAACCAGCTAACAACACCTCAATCGAGGACAAAACAGCCTGTGAGTTTGACAATAAAGAAGAATAATGATCGGAACTAATATCTTCTTCAGGAAAATCAATATAAGCTTCCAGGAGAGATAGCATATTGACAACCAGATCTTTGATTAAAAAAATACGGTGCGATAACTCCCCTTCAAGTTGTCTCAAGGCAAGACGACTAGCAGTTGCTGATCTTGAAGCAATAAGATCAGCAACTGCTTCAGACTCGGACAAATCAATCCGGCCATTTTTAAATGCTCTAAAAGTAAATTCACCTGGATCAGCCATGCGAACACCTTTAGACAACAAATCATCTAAGATATCAGTAACAATAGCAATGCTTGCGTGACAGTGAATTTCAACAACATCTTCGCAAGTATATGATTTAGGTGATTTCATAATCACTAACATAATTTCGTCAATAGCCACCTCTGATATGTAGAAATGCCCATAATAGAAATAATGTGATTTAAGCGTCTCAACTGTCGAAACAGGTTTAAAAAAACTATTAACAAGTGCAATAGAATCTGGACCTGAAATTCTTAGTATTGTAACAGCACCTTGCCCAACAGGTGTCAAAGGGGCAACAATTGTGTCATCGAGTAAATACATAAAAACCTCAACGAAAAGACCGATTTGATAAAATCAAATCGGTCTGTATTCTGCAACGAAATAAAGCTGAACCTAAGCTTGTTTTTTATAAATAAGATACTGCTGAAAAATCGTCAACAAGTTATTAACAAGCCAATAGATAACCAAACCAGATGGAAAATTGAGAAATAAAAATGTAAAAACAACTGGCATAGCAAGCATCATTTTAGCTTGCATAGGATCCATCGTATTAGGTGTTAATTTTTGTTGAATAAACATTGTCAAACCCATAATTAGCGGTGTGACATAATATGGATCCTTTACAGACAAATCTGTAATCCATAATGCAAAAGGAGCATGCCTTAATTCGATTGTATCAAGCAAAACTTTATATAAGGCAAAGAATACAGGAATCTGAACTAACATCGGCAAACAACCACCCAAAGGGTTAACACGATGTTCTTTATACAATTCCATCATTTTTCGATTAAGTGTTTCTTTATCGCTACTGTATTTTTCTCTTAATTTTTTCATTTCAGGTTGTAATTTTTGCATGGCCTTCATTGAAACATAACTTTTTTGCGTCAATGGCCAAAACATAAGTTTCAAAATAACCGTTAATATAATAATAGAAAAACCATAATTACCGATAAAACCATAGAAAAAATTTAGAGTTGTGTATAGGGGTTGTGCCAATATTTTAAAGAAACCAAAATCAACAGCTTTATTTAAATCGTAACCAACAGATTTAAGGATATTCAGATCTTTGGGACCAAAAAACACTTTTGAAGAAAAATTATTGACTGAATTTGGATTTACTGTAAAAGATTTATTTAGGAGATTAGATGAAACCTGTCCACCAACATAACTTAAATAGCTGTAATCAAAAGCATCATTATTAATCAAAGTTGAAATAAAATATTTATTTTCAAAACCAGACCATAAAGTATTTTTATATACATCACTATTAATATCATCAACATCAACTGTATTTATTTTTTCATCAGAGTAAACAACTGGTCCAATAAATTCCAGTCTGTTTCCTTCCATATCATCTGACCAAAAATTGTTCAGTGATAAAATAATAGAACCGGAAAGTGATTCATCAGATCTATTTATAAATTGAATATTCACATCATATGCATAAGAATCATTATCGAACACATAACTTTTAATGACTTGAATAGAATCAGATATATTTGCTTTGAAAATAAGTTTATTAGTATTTAAAACATTGACAGATTCAACATCAGTAGAATAAAAAATTTGCCCCAATGTAGAGAAATCATCAGTGCCAGAGAAAATAAGAGAATTAACAGATTTATCCTGGTCTAACAATGAAACGAGATCAGAATCTTCAGCTAAAGACTTTTTATACTTTTTCAGCTTTAGGTCGATCAATGATGCGAATTTTGTCGAAAATTTAGCAATAAAAACATTATTTTCAACAGTTACAATTTTTTCTGCAACATTACTAGAAGATTGGACTTCTTTAAGTGATAATACAGGTAATTCAGCTATATTAGATGATACATGTTCATCACTCTGAACAGAAATTTGCGGCTCTACATCAACAGATTTATCGGAAGGTGGAAAAAGAAAAGTAAATCCCGTCCACACTAATAACATCAAAACTAATGCAACAATTGTATTTTTATTTTCCATGAAAACCTCTACTTAACAGGATCATATCCACCTTTAAAAAGTGGATTACACCGTAAAATACGTATAAAAGATTTAATACTACCAATAAAAAAACCATGTTTTTTTATTGATAATATTGCATATTCAGAACATGTAGGAGTAAATCGACAAGAGGGAGGTGTAAGGGGGGAAATAAAAAGCTGATATGCTTTGATAAATGTAACTGATATTTTTACCAACACATCATCACTCATTATTTATATGTCTAACAAGATCAAACTCTAAGACACTATATTTTTTATTAACAAAATCTACAGAGTTTTTTTTTGCCAGAATAACAACATCGTAAGGAATATTAGACTTATAATTATTCCTTATAAATGTTCTTAAAAGTCTTTTTATTCTATTTCTAACAACAGCCCCGCCGACTTTCTTACTTACAGTAATTCCAAATCGAGCGGGGCCATTAGTTTTTAAAAAAAATAAAATAAAATATTGAGTATGTGTTTTCAAACCCTGATTGTAACACTTTACATAGTCAGAGTTTTTAGTCAAAAACACGCTCAAATTATTTTGTTGGGATGGTTGCTGCCAGGCATTTACGGCCACGATTACGACGGCGTTTGATTACATTTTTACCATTGCTTGTTGACATCCGCTTACGAAAACCATGGGTACGTTTACGGCTTACACGACTTGGTTGATATGTTCTTTTCATTATATAGGACCTCCAAATTTTGTTATCAAGAACTGGGGATTATATGCCTATCCATCTGACAATGTCAACACCCTAGAAAAAAAAAGTTAGCTGAAAACGTTTGCCATTCTAAAAATTCTTTGCTATTTTCAAATACGTTGATAAATAAATATAAAGTATTGTTTTTAATAGTTTTTTTCAATTATCAACATTGTTTATAACATTGTTGACAATAAGGCATGAAATGAACAGCAATTTTTGGGAAGAAACAAAAAAAGATTTAAGAAAAAAACTTAGTTCTCAACACTATAATACCTGGATTGAACCAATACAATTTGAATCATTATCAGAAAACAAAATTGAACTTACAGTTTCAAATAAATTTATAAAAGATTGGATTGAAAGAAATTTCAAAGAAGACATTATATCGTGCGCAAATAAAATTAATAATAATATTAAAAATATAAACATAAATAT
>PKUE01000069.1 GCA_002869685.1 Desulfuromonas sp. | reverse complement strand
CTGGCGCAGTGCCTGTTTGCGCTCCTCTTCGTCGTCGGCAACTTCATAGAAATGTTGCGCGATCACTGCACTGTCGTGGGTGGCGTCCACCTTTACCATCACCGGATTTTTCATCACCCGCGCCGCAATCGATTCAATCTGACGCGGAAAGGTGGCGCTGAACAGCAGGGTCTGGCGGTTCACGGGGGTCTGGTCAATGATGGCGTCCAGCGCCTCCTGAAAGCCCATCTCCAGCATGCGGTCCGCTTCATCCAACACCAGAATATTGAGGTCGTCCAGCTTTAGTGCCCCTTTGCGCACATGTTCTTCAATGCGCCCCGGTGTGCCGACCACGATGTGGGCGCCGTGCTCCAGAGAGCCGAGTTGTGGGCCGAATGGCATACCACCGCATAACGTCAACACCTTGATGTTGTGAATGCTGCGCGCCAGTGTGCGAATCTCTTTGGCGACCTGATCGGCCAGTTCGCGTGTTGGACACAGCACCAGCGCCTGGACGCGAAACCGTTTGACGTTGAGTTTTTCCAACAGGCCAAGGCCGAAGGCGGCGGTTTTCCCCGAGCCGGTTTTGCCCTGGCCGATGACGTCGCTACCCGCCAGAATGGGCGGCAGAGCCATGGCCTGGATAGGCGTCATGTGCGCGTAGCCGATGGACTGGAGGTTTTTAAGCAGTGCAGGCTGTAATTTCAGCGTAGAAAAATCGGTTTGGCTCACGGCGGGTCCTGTCTTGAAGCGTTGAGGGCGGAATAATGGATTGAAGTGCAGTGTCTTCTAGCACATCGGTGGCGTTGATACCATCGATTGTTTTTGTGCTTGGGGGGGCATGCCTTGAAACCATTGAACCACGGAGACACTGAGGCACGGAGAAAACCATTTGAGGCAAACCTTCTTTTGAAAGCATGGAAGTTTTCCAAAGAAAAAAAGGGCTTTGTTTTTCATCGTGGCCTTTATCCGATGTGATCGCGAAGTCATCGTGAAGCGAATTGCTTTTTAGTCCAAAGAAGTTCTTGTCCCGCTTCTGTCTGCCTTGTCGGTGGCCAAACGGAACTTGACCTTCCTCCGTGTCTCAGTGTCTCCGTGGTGAAAAATCTCTCCCGTCATTCCCCTTGAATATATTTCTTCACCGTGCGGCGATCCAATCGGGTGCGCCGTGCCACCTCTTCATAGGTGCCGAAGCGGTCATAAAGCTGGCGGCAGTAGCGTGACAGCAGCTGTTGGGCATCCATGGTGCCGCTGTCGGCCAGGGTTTGCAGGTTGTCGCTGCTGCCGGTGTGGGCGTAAGGATCGCCGTAGTAGTGGCCGTTGAGTAGCAGGCGGCGCACGGCCTGTTCCAGCTCGCGCACGTTGCCCGGCCAGCTGTAGTTGGGCGGCAAATCTTCCATCAGTTGACGGTGAATGGTTTCTGCCAGCTTGGCATCCTCCGTGCCGACAATGCGTACAATCAGCCGTTCCAACAGGCTAGGTAACGCGTCGGGAGACTCGGCCAGTTGTTTGCGCAGGGTCGGGACTTCAATCACATCGGAACACAGGCGATAATAGAAATCGTCGCGGAAATTGCCGGCACGACGCAGCTCTTCGAGGGAGCGGTTGGTGGCGGCGATAATGCGTCCACGGAAACTCTGGGCAACATGGCTGCCCACTGGGCAGAAGCGCCGCTCTTGCAGCACCTGCAACAGCTTGATCTGCACCGGCACGCTGACGTCGCCGATCTCGTCGAGAAAGATGGCACCGTGCGGCACGCAGCGGGCGAACACGCCCTGGTGGTTGTCCACCGCGCCGGTAAAGGCGCCTTTTTTGTGGCCGAACAGTTCTGATTCGATGAGGCTTTCGGGAAACTGCGACAGGTTGATGGCGATAAAGTTGCGGGTAAAGCTCTCGGCAAAGCGACCGCTTTTTTCGTCAAACGGGATAAACCCGGAGCGACCGATGGCCGCGGCGGCCGCGCCTTTGCCGGTGCCGGTTTCGCCAAGCAGCAGGGTGGAGAAATCCTCCAGCCGATTCCACAGCGTGACTTCGTAGCGCTGGGTGTCGTGGGTGAAGATCGTGTTCCACAACCGACAGCGCAGGGTGCGCATCGACGCGCTGCTGCCGACCAGCTGGTTGATGAAGAAGAAGCCGCGCCGCAGTTGGTAAAAAAAAGCGAAATAGTGGCGCGCCTGCTGGGCGGTGCAGCCGTAGTCACGCAGTCGGG
>PKUE01000038.1 GCA_002869685.1 Desulfuromonas sp. | reverse complement strand
TCCGCAATATCGATATCCAGGTTTGTGGCACCGATGATCATGACACCAGTGGCATTGGCAAAATCACCTTGCGTCTGCGCCAAAACATCAATGGTCGCCCCCTCCATGTCCAGACGAACATCCGAATTGGACTGGCCGACAAAGCCCGAAGCACGGGCTCCGTAGCTGGAGCTGATGGCATCAACATCAATCGTACTGCGGGTTAACGTTGCGCGAACCTCAGGCTGAGAAAAATATGCTCCCAATGCATCAGCATAACCGTCGGCCGTTGCAGTGGCGGAAAAGGTCGAATCACTCAGCAGGAACTCTGAAGCACCGCTTCCATAGGTCTGTAAAACATACGCAAAGGCCACACCATTCTCGACGATGGCTTGCGCATTGATTAGCGAATTGCCCTCAACGGAAATCATGCTGTTGCTGAGCGAAACGAGCACCAAAGTACGAGCGTTCGCATTGGTAAAGCCGTCGCTGTCACTATTTCGTGTCGCCAGCGCGCTGATAGTGGATTCATGATCCAATGCGACATTGACAACATCTCCCTCTAACCTCGCGGCATAGCTACTGGCATAGGAAGAATCCTCCTCAGCGGGATAAGCACTTGTCTCCACGTTAATGGCGGATCCATGATCAAGAGTCAGACTGACATCTCCACCCAAAGTCGGGATATAAAGACCATAGGCAAATCTCGATGACGTAGAATCGGGAAAGGTCAAAGGATCATCAGCGCTCCCGGAGATCTCAATGGTGCTGCCGCCATCCAGAAGGATTGCCGTGGTCGGAGTAGCGTTAAAGTACCCGAGCACCTCAATTCCGTAACCCATGTAAGAGGCGATATCAACGGATAGCACAGAGCCTTCGCTCAGGGAGATGAGGGATTCGTCAAAGCCCCACATAGCAACAGCAACATTGTCGTCTTCATTCCCACCACTTGTATCAAAAGAGAGTGTCGCGCCGGTCAAGCGAACCGCGGCAGACTGAAGCTCGGCGATATCCGGATCATCCTCCAGCAACACTGCGTATTTCTCCACATCCCCAGTCTCTTCAATATCGGAGAAAACAACATCTATGCGTTCCCCCGTCAAACTGAACTCAGACGACGCGAGCACATCGCCCATGACATGAACTTCGCTATCCGGGCCATAATAAAATTCGCTGTAGTCAACGGCCAGAGCTGCGCCGTCCCCAAGCCAACAAAGCGTAAGCAACGTGACGCACAGCGCCGGCCAGAGCATTTTTAACGGCCTCATGCTTTCCCCCTTCCGACTGTTCTTTCTACCGATTTCAACGACGGTTTCATCGTTCACGCTAAAGAGTAAAAGGTGCCTAAAAAACAGAACAACTTAGCCAGCTTAGAACACTCCCAATAAAAAACTCAACATTTTATTAAAAATAAATAAAAGTGAGAAACCAATAGCAAACGCTCATCCCTCAAACAAATCCACGACGAACCTACCACATCATAAATCGTTCACAAGACTTGCTGACATTGTCCCGAGACTAGAAATACACTATCATCTGAGCACTTTCCTCCACCCCAAAAGCCGGACGACACCGTGATGAACACCCCACAACCGCTCACCGACATGACCCGCTGGTCGCACGCCTTTGCCGCAGAGGTGCTCAAAGCGGGAGACCTTGCCATCGATTTGACCGCAGGCCGCGGACACGACAGCCTGTTCCTGGCCCAGTGTGTCGACAGCAACAGCCACGGGAGCGTGCTGGCATTCGACATCCAGCCGGAAGCTGTCGCCAGCACCCTAGAGCGGCTGGAGAACAATCACATCACGGCAACCCGGATCACCCGTCCGCAACAGATCGAAGGACCCGGTGTTTTTCTCCTCACTGCCAGCCACGAGCGCTTAGCGCTTTTCGTACCGCGCCCTCCTAAAGTGATCATGGCCAACCTCGGTTACCTTCCCGGCGGCGACCACACCATCGCCACTCAGGCGCAAAGCTCTCTGCCTGCCATCAAAACGGCTCTCGAAGAGCTGGCCACGGGTGGACGATTAATTGTGGTGGTTTACATCGGACACGATCAAGGGCAGGAGGAGTCGCAGGTCATCGCCGCAGAACTACAGCGATTACAGCCGCGCGACTGGCACGTCATCAAAATGGTGCCATTTATCTGCACCCAGGCACCTTATCTACTCGTGGTGGAAAAACGGCGGGAAAAAATGAGCCAGCGCGACCTGCTGCTCCGGAGTTAGCGGGGAGGAAGGCCCTTGCGCCGCGTCACGGCGGCTGATTCGACCTGTTCCAGTTCTGTAAGTGTTTGCAGGTAAAGGTCATAGCGCTGAACAGCCAGATCCCCTGACTCGACCGCCAGCTTCACCGCGCAACCGGGTTCCTGGCGATGACGGCAATTGCGGAACCGACACGGTTGCCGCTCCAGAATCGTCATCAGTCCGGGATACCACAACGCAATCTCTTCACTGCTGACATCAACGGGGGAAAAATCACGGAAGCCGGGGGTGTCGACCAGCTCGCCACCCGAGGGCAACGCAATCAATGTCGAAACGCTGGTGGTATGACAGCCATGGTCATCTTCATTGAGCTCACCGGTTTCCAGAGCAATACCGGGGCACAAGGTGTTCATCAATGAACTTTTGCCACTACCGGAGACACCGACGAACGCCCCGCGACCTCTCTCAGCAAGTAACTGCTGCAGTTCGGCCACACCATCACCTCGATGAGCACTGACCTGACAGATGCAGGCAATGCCCGGAAAGTCGGCCTGCAACCGGGCAACCAGCGCTTCACTGCCCGGCAAATCACATTTATTGACAATCAGCGCCGGCTCCATATGGGCCGCCCGCGCTGCCACCACCGCCTTCTCTATCAAGCCGGGCGGTGTTTCCGGCCGCACGGCCACCACAATTCCCAACACATCGAGATTGGCGGCCAAGGTGCGCACCTTACCGAAAGGGTCACGGCGCCGCAGGGCATTGCGCCGCTCGAGGGAGGAGACCCGTTCCCCGGCAACCAGCACCCGGTCACCGACGACATGGTCGGAATTACGCTTTACTTTTACCGGTTCTTCACGCCCATCGGCATCAAAACGGACCAGTACCGCAACACCATAATGGCTGACAATCAATCCGGGCTGTCCCTGCTGGCGGGCCGGTTGGCGTGCTTTAGTTGCTCGTGCCATGGGTCTCCTGTTGCTCGGTTTGCCGGTCGCGCCGGGCTTCGAGTTGCTGTATCCGCCACAGGCGGGCATAACGCCCATCGGCAGCCATTAACTGTTTGTGGGTTCCCTGCTCACAGACCTTGCCCTGATGGAGCACCACAATGTGATCGGCCTCGGCGGCCAGTCGTAGATGGTGAACAATCATCAGCGTTGTTCTGCCTCCCGCGACAGTGCGCATCCCGGCATAAACGAGTTCTTCGCTGTCGCCATCGAGATGGCTGGTCGCTTCATCCAGCACAATAATCTGCGGATTCTGAATCTGGGCCCGGGTCAGGCAGAGCAACTGCCGTTCACCACTGGAAAGGTTCTTACCATGCTCGACCAGTCGCCCGTTCAAACCACCGAGACGCGCAACAACTTTGCCGGTGCCGGTTTCTTCAATGGCCCGCAACAGGGCCTGATCGTCAAGTTGATGCTGTGGATCAAGATTGTCTCGCACCGAGCCGGAAAACAGAAACGGCTCCTGAGACACCCAGCCAACCAGACGGCGCAGGGCCGCCCGATTCAGCGTGGTCACATCAACCCCATTCACCCGCACGCAGCCCTGTTCGGCAGCATAAAACCCGAGCAGCAGCTGGGTCAGCGTGCTTTTTCCGCTGCCCGTTTCCCCAACCAGCGCCACACACTGCCCCGGCTGCAACGCAAAACTGACCTGTTGCAGTACCGGCTCATCGGGCTGATAGGCAAAGCTGACCCGGTCAAACTCCACCAGACCCTCCCCGTCAGCAGACAGTTCAAGACCTTGAGGCTCGTCCGGCTGATCGAGCAGTTCGAAGATCCGTTCCAACGAGGCGTTACTAGTCTGCAATACCGAAAACTTGGAAGCCAGATCCGTCAGCGGCATGAAGAACTTGCGCGAATACTCGATAAACGCGACCAGGGTTCCAAAGGTAGCGGCTTCACGCATTACCTCACCGCCCCCTTTCCACAAGATTGTAGCAACGGCCAGACTGCCAAAAATATGGACGCTGGCGTAAAAAACTGCTTCGAGGGTTACCCAACTCAAGGCACTGCGCCGATAATCATCCTGCAACAGATCAAACTCATCGTGGCTGCGTTGTTGTTGGCTGAAAATCTGGACCTCGGCAATGCCGTTGGTACGTTCTGAAATAAAGGCATTCAGGGTCGCCTGCCGTGCCCGCAGTTGCCGCATCACCCGGCGCATGGGACGGCGCAACAGAACAATCACTGCCACCATCAATGGCACAACGGCAAAAGCGACCAACGACAGCGGAACATTGATGGTCAGCATAATCGCAAAGATCATCACCAGTGTCGCCAGATCACCGATCGCGGAGATAATTCCCGAGCCGAACAGATCGCCGATGTGCTCAATATCGGAGGTGAGACGGGTGAGAATGCGACCGGAAGGCTGCCAATCATACCAACGTCGCGGCAGGCGCATCAGCTTGGCAAAACTGACGCGGCGCAGATCGGCCATAATGTACTGACCAACCACTTGGACACACCACGACTGGCCAAACACCAGCAACCCTTCCGTACACAGGATTGCCAGCAACAGAGCAGCAATCGGAAACAAGCCAGCCAGCTGCCCTGGCACGATGCAGTCATCGATGGCCTTTTTAATCAGCAGCGGCGGAACAATCCGCACCAGTGAAATAAACGGCAGCAACACCAGACTGGTCACCGCCATCTTGCGATAAGGGCGCACAAAAGGCAGAAACCGTTTAAGCATCCGCATATCGAGATGGCGGCCACGAATCTCATCACCGATAACCGGTCTCATAGCCCCTCCATCTCTCGATGCAACTGTTCCCGTTTCACCAGACGGGCATATTCACCATCACGCGCCATCAGGCTGTCATGGTCACCCTGCTCGATGATCCGCCCCTGATCCAACACAATGATCAGATCCGCACCCTGAAGAATGGCTACCCGGCTGGAAGCAAACAACACCGTGCGCCCGGCAACCGCCCGGCGCAATGCCGTCCAGACTTTGCGGGCCGTCACTGTATCGAGATGACTGAACGGATCATCCAACAGCCATAAACCACGATTGCGGGCTAACGCGCGGCCAACACCGACCCGCTGCCGCTGCCCGCCGGACAGAGTTAAACCACCTTCCCCGATCAGGGTGTCAAACCCTTTGGAGAACTGACGGATCTCGCCATCCAACGCCACCTGTTGCGCCAGCTCCTGCAGGGCCGCGTCATCCAGATCAGCGGCGGCAAAACGGAAATTATCGCCCACACTGCCACTGAACAATTTCCCTTCCTGCAAAACAGCACACAACCTTTGACTGTGTTCCTGAGGATCGATTGCGCTCAAATCCACGCCGTCCACAGTCACCTGACCATGGGCAACCGGATAACGCCCGGTCAGCACATGCAACAACGTACTCTTACCACTGGCAACGCCACCGGTCACCCCGATGGTCACGCCGGCCGGGATGGTCAGATGGATATCAGACAACACCGGCTTATCTGGCAGATAAGAGAAATGCAACCCGTCCAGAACGATCTCCGGCGCCTTGTCGGCATTGTCCGGAACAGTGAGTAACGGCTGCGGGGTCGTCAGATCAAGCAACAGGCTGATCCGGTCCATCCCCACCGACGCGCGTTGAATCAGGGTCAGAATCCAGCCCAGCAACATGGTCGGCATGGTCAATTGCACCAGATAGGCATTGAACGCCACCAGATCGCCAAGCTGCAGCGTTCCGGCCACCACCTGGCGGCCACCGAAATACAACACCATCAGGATACCGAACGGTGTCACCACACTCATCACCGGTCCGATCAACGAACGCATCCGCGCCATCCCGACTGCGGCGTCCAGATAGTGATCATTCAGGGCATCGAACTGACCACAACGTACCTGTTCAAAGCCGCTGCTGCGCAGACTGAGCTGACCACGCACCGATTCCTCCACCATGTCACTGATTTGGCCCAACCGCTCCTGCACCTGGGTGGAAAACAACAACAGCCGCCGGCTGATTTTCTTGACCGCCAGCAACATCAGCGGGAAAGGCAACAACGCGGCCACCGTCAGGGTGGGCGACATCCACACCATCATGGTGATAGCAATGGCATAGACAACAACCGCGTTAACCACCGACACCAGGCCAAACCCGGCCACCATGCGCACATTGGTCAAATCATTGGTAAAACGGGAGATCAGGTCACCGATACGGTGATCATTGAAAAATGGACCGGGCTGATAAAGAAGGCGCTGAAACATCGCCTGGCGCAAATCGACTTCAACCCGCCGTCCGCTATGAAGAAAATGGAGGCGCGAGACAATGCGGATTCCACCGCCGAGCAATGTCGCAACGACGATGGCCACCGCATAAAACTGCACATCCTGCCACTGTCGCTGTTCGATGGCGTCAATGCCGAGCCGCAAGAGCTGCGGCACCATGAGGATCAGACCGTTGGTGACAACCACCAGCAGGGCACCGAACAGCAATGGTCCACGATACGGCTGCAACCACGGCCAAAGCCGACGCAACGATTTCATCGTGCCACCTCAGTGGCGCTCTGCGGGGGAATTTCTACGAAAAAGCACATCCGTCTATCTCACCCCATTTTACCGAGAAATTCCAGTGCTAAATGGATCTGGCCGGTCTGAGGGGGAAGAGGGTGCCGTCAACACCCGGCAGGCGTTAAAAAAACGACGCCCCCTGCTGTAACAGCAAGGGGCGTCGTTTTTCTAGAACGCGTTGTAGAGAGGATCAGCTTTCACGACCCAGGGCTTTGAGCATGGCCTGCCCCATGGCGGTAGGACTGGTGGAGACGGTCACGCCACATTCGGTCAGAGCAGCGATTTTGTCTTCGGCACGCCCCTTGCCGCCACTGATGATCGCCCCGGCATGACCCATCCGTTTCCCCGGAGGGGCCGTCACCCCGGCGATAAAGGCTGCAACCGGCTTGGTCATATTCTCTTTGACCCAGGCCGCCGCTTCCTCTTCGGCACTGCCGCCAATCTCGCCAATCATCAAGACCCCTTCGGTTTCCGGGTCGTCATTAAACAACTTGAGCACATCGATAAATTTCAGGCCGATAATAGGATCACCGCCGATCCCGACACAGGTGGACTGACCCAGGCCGACATCGGTCAATTGCTTGACAGCCTCGTAGGTCAGGGTGCCACTGCGTGAAACCACGCCGATCTTACCCGGTTTGTGGATATAACCCGGCATGATGCCGATTTTGCATTCACCGGGCGTGATCAACCCCGGGCAGTTGGGTCCGATCAGCTTGGTCTTGCTGTCGGCCACCACCTGGCGTGCCATCACCATATCGCGTACCGGCACCCCCTCGGTGATGCACACCACCAGATCGACACCGGCGTCGCACGCTTCGAGGATGGCATCGGCGGCCCCCGGCGGCGGGACAAAAATCATCGACACATTGCCTCCGGTGATCCGCACCGCTTCTTCCATGGTATCGAACACCGGAATACCATCCACATGAATACCACCTTTGCCCGGTGTCACTCCGGCAACAATATTGGTGCCGTAATCACGACACTCACGAGTATGAAACATTCCGGTTTTTCCGGTCATTCCCTGAACAATAATTTTACTCTGCGCATTGACTAATATGGACATGTCATCTTCTCCGTCATCAGGTTAGGGCTCTTCCCGCTTCATCATCGCCACAATCAGCTTGGCGCCCTCTCCGAGAAAATCGGCGCACTGCACATTCAGGGGAGATTCTGTCAACAGAGCCTTGCCCTCTTCAACCTGGGAGCCATCCATCCGTACCACGATGGGCAGCTGACACGACACTTCACTGGCCGCCTCGATAATCCCCTGGGCAATGACGTCACAGCGCATGATCCCGCCGAAAATATTGACGAACACGGCTTCAACATCCTTATCCTGCAGGATGATCTTGAATGCCTCCGCCACCTTTTCTCGGGTAGCTCCGCCACCGACATCGAGGAAGTTAGCCGGATCGCCGCCACTCTCTTTCAACACGTCGAGTGTCGCCATGGCCAGACCGGCACCATTGACCATGCACCCGATATTGCCATCGAGCTTGATATAGGAAAGGTCAAATTTCCCGGCACTGATCTCCAGCGGATCCATCTGCGAATAGTCCTGCATCTCATGGTATTCCCAGTGGCGGAAAATCGCATTGTCGTCAAAATTGATTTTGGCATCCAACGCCAGTAACCAACCGGCTTTGGTCACCACCAGTGGATTGATCTCCACCAGCGAGCAATCTTTTTCCAGACAGCAACGATACAGGTTGAGAATCAACTGCACGCAGTCCTCGGCAATGCCACCCGTCAAGCCCAGTTTCAACACAATCTGTCGCGCCTCATAGGAGCGCAACCCCGTGTAGGGATCGATGGTCAGCGTGTGGATTTTTTCCGGCGTGGTGGCGGCCACTTCTTCGATATTGACGCCCCCTTCCGCCGAGGCGATCAGACAATAACGGGAACTTTGCCGATCCAGCGTGATTGACAGATAAAATTCCCGGCCGACTTCAACCGTTTCTTCGACAAGAATACGCCGGACTTTCAGTCCTTCCGGCCCGGTCTGATGGGTAACCATTCTTTTACCAAACAACTCCTTGGCAATTTCGTGGGCCTGCTCTGGATGATGTGCGATCTGCACCCCCCCCGCCTTGCCTCGGCCACCAGCGTAAATTTGCGCCTTGACCACACAACGCCCACCCATCATCTTGGCAGCACGTTCCACCTGATCCGCAGTGACGGTCACCCGTCCGCGCGGCACCGGGATGTCAAACGCTCCAAGAATCTCCTTGGCCTGTTACTCGTGAATGTTCATGAACCCCCCATTGAAAAAAAACTCTCGCGACACATTGTGCTTCGCCTGACCATCGAAAAAAATGAGTCTCAACTATACCGCGTCACCGCCAGGAATCCAACCGCTCCACCGTAAACAATATCATTCTGGGTCGCCGCCGCCGCTTTGCCGAAAAAAAACACCACCTGTCAACACTTTAACATTGCACTCTTGGCACAAGATCACTCATACTGTAAGGCTTGTGCTCACTCATGAGCCATCCACACTTTTATGAAAGCTAGGCGACACCCCATGACATTACCTGATTTTTCCGCCCTCGGCATCGACACTCCCTTGCTCAAAGCTCTGACCGATCTGGGCTATGAGCACCCTTCACCAATCCAGGAACAAAGTATTCCGATCCTGGCCGAGGGACAAAACCTGCTGGGAACGGCTCAAACAGGCACTGGGAAGACAGCCGCTTTTGGCCTGCCCCTGCTGGGCAAAATCGATACCAGCCTGAACCATCCACAACTGCTGGTCCTCGCCCCGACTCGCGAACTGGCCATTCAGGTGTCTGAAGCCCTGCAGAGTTTTGCCAAATATTTGCCCAAAATCAAGGTATTGGCCGTCTACGGAGGCCAGCCCATGTACCAGCAGCTCAAAGCCCTGCATGATGGGGTTCAAGTGGTCGTCGGAACACCGGGACGGATCATGGACCACATGAACCGTAAAAGCCTCAACCTTGAAAAAATCAGTGCAGTGGTTCTGGATGAAGCCGATGAGATGCTGCGCATGGGCTTTATTGACGACGTTGAAACGATCCTCGGTGCCACCCCGCCACGCTGCCAATGTGCACTGTTTTCCGCGACCATGCCGCCAGCCATCCGCCGGGTTGCCGAAAAATATCTGGGTGATGCCCAGGAAGTGCAAATTGCCTCTCGCACCTCCACCGTCGAACAGATTGAACAACGCTACCTGATGTTGCGCGCCAATCAGAAATTCGATGTTCTGACCCGACTGATCGAAGCACAGGATATTGACGGCACCATCGTCTTTGTCCGCACCAAGACAGCCACAACCGAACTGGCCGAGCGCCTGGAAGCACGGGGCTACAACGCCGCCCCCCTCAACGGCGACCTGAGTCAGCAGGTGCGCGAGCGCACCATTGACCGCTTGAAAAAAGGCAGTCTCGATATTGTCATTGCCACCGATGTCGCTGCGCGCGGTCTCGACGTCGAGCGGATCAGCCATGTCTTCAACTACGACATTCCGTTCGACACCGAAGCCTACATTCACCGCATCGGCCGTACCGGCCGCGCCGGACGAACCGGCACAGCGATTCTGTTCGTTACTCCTCAGGAACGCCGCCTGCTCAAAGGGATTGAACGCGCCACTAAACGGGAGATCAAACCGATCGAGGTACCAAGCAGTGATCAGATCGGTGCGCGCCGCATTGCCTCGTTTAAGCAACAGATCCACGACACCATCGACCAATTTAACCTTATTGCCCTGCGTGAACTGTTAACTCAGATGGCATCCGAGGACGACCTGGACCTGCTCGACATTGCTGCAGCGCTGGCCTATCGCCAACAGGCCCAGAAAACCCTGTTCCCCAAGCTGACGACCATTCAGCTACCGTCACTGGATGATCGCAAGTCCCGTAACGTCAGCGAACGCAAGAGCAGAACACCCGAAAATGTTCCGCCCATGTATCGGTACCGCCTCAGCGTGGGACGCCGCCACAACATTACCCCGCGCGATATCGTCGGCGCGTTCAGTAATGAGGGTCGGATTCAACTGAACTCCATCGGTCGCATCAGCCTCTACAATGAGCACAGCACGGTTGAACTGGCCCAGACCCTGCCCCCCAAGGCCATTGAGAAGCTCAAAACGATTCAACTGCGTCATCACGACATCAAGCTACAACGGGTTGATGACGACGGCCCCCGCGATGAAAAGCGCCCCTACAAAAAGAAGAGCGCTCCGCGGCCGGAACGCAAACGGGGCGCCCTGCCAACCCCGCACAAACCAAAGAAAAGCGGCAAAAAATTTGTCCCGAAAAAACACCTGTAGGGACTGAAAAAAACAGAAACGGGGGCATCACAAAATGCCCCCGTGCCCAAAAAACTCGTCCAGCAGCGCAAAGCCTGTCAGATCCTGACCCGATATTCTCGATAACACCCCGATGGCAACAAACGGCTCATGCCGGGCAGCGGCATTTCAGCCTTGCGCCCACCTGTTCCAGCGACAGGCCATACAGAGCGTCCAGCAACGCAACCTGTAGTGATCCCGGCCCGGAGCTTTTTTCAGCCGCCAGCTCACCACAAATCCCCAGAGTCAACATCGCCTGCGTAGCGGCCTGTAACGGCTGATCATTGACGGCGCAAAACGCCCCCACCAGAGCCGAAGCCGTGCAGCCCAGACCGGTGACTCGCGGCATCATGACGTGACCATTGTCCACCCACCAGGTTGTCTCGCCATCCGTAATCAGGTCACTGGCACCACTGACCACAACCACACAGCGCCACTGACAAGCCAGCTGACGAGCCGCAACCTGTGCATCACTTACCTCTGCGCCACTGTCCACTCCGCGCGTCTGCACCCGGGCTCCGGCCAACGCCATAATCTCTGATGCATTGCCACGAATGACCGTCGGCTGAGCTAATCCCATCAGCTCCAAACAGCTCTCGGTACGGAAACGCGTGGCACCGGCCCCCACCGGATCAAAGACAATGGGAACATTCTTCGCCGCCGCCACCGGGATCGCCAAAGCCATGCTGTCAATCCACATCCGGCTCAAGGTCCCGATATTAACCACCAGGGCCGAAGCCAGCGCGGTCATCTCCTCCACCTCTTCAGCGGCGTGCGCCATCACCGGCGAGGCACCAAGGGACAACAGCGCATTTGCCGTGGTGTTCATGACGACAAAGTTGGTGATATTGTGCACCAGCGGCGCCTGCTGGCGGATGGCTTCGATATCACGCCACAGGGTTTCAGCAGTAACCATTATTGCCTCTTACGATTTTTTCAGGGTATTAAGGGTGGCCATGGCATGGCTGACCATAGACGACACATCACTGGCCGAGTTCGGCACGATCAGGGTATTGGATTCTTTGGCCAGCTTGCCAAACTCCACCACGTATTGCTCGGCAACACGCAGATTGGCCGCATCGAGTCCACCGGGAGCTTTCAACTCTTCGGCGATCATTTTCAGCCCGTTGGCTGTCGCCTCCGCCACGGCAAGAATTTGTGCCGCCCGACCTTCGGCTTCGTTGATCATCCGCTGTTTTTCCCCTTCGGAGCGCAGGATTGCATCCTGACGTTCCCCCTCGGCTCGGTTGATGGTTGACTGGCGATCCCCTTCCGACTTGGCGATTTCAGCCCGCTTGGCGCGCTCGGCGGTCATCTGCGCTTCCATGGCCTGCTTAACCGACTGCGGCGGCACGATGTCGCTCACTTCGTAACGCAGAAGTTTGATCCCCCAACTCTGAGCCGCCTCGTCAATGGCTTGTACGACCTGAGCGTTGATGTTTTCCCGCTCCTCAAAGGTCTTGTCCAGATCGATGCGACCGATACAGGAGCGTAACGTCGTCTGCGCCAGTTGTGCAGCAGCAATACGATAATCATTAATGCCGTAGGCCGCCAGCTTGCTGTCCTGGACCTGCAGATAGATCAGGCCATCGACTTCGACAGTGACGTTGTCCTTGGTAATACAGGTCTGGCTGGCGATATTGACCACCTCTTCTTTGAGCATGAAGCGGTAGGCCACCCGGTCGATAAACGGCAGCAGGATATGGAATCCGGCGCCGAGGGTCCGACTGTATTTACCGAGACGTTCAATGATGTACTCACTCTTCTGCGGAACGATGACCGCCGTTTTGACCAGGACAACAACAACCAGAACAGCAAAAATAATGACGGCAACCAATGACGGGCTCATACAGGTCTCCTTACGCTAGAGAACGAACAGTGTAATTTGCGGGGATAGTCAACGAAGATCAATTTTCGCCAGAATTCAGCGGCTCCACCTTGAGAATAGTTCGGGAATTTTCAGCATAGCCGCACACTCGAACCATGGTGTCCGGTTGCAAAGCCACCGAGGACACGGCATCCCAGAAGGAGCCACGATAAGCCACCCGTCCCGGTGCATTAGGGCTAATGGGATCAACCACCTTGCCAGTGCCCTGAGGTTGCTCGATCAGCTGGTCTTCCGGATTGACATCCTGAGCTCCGGCAAACACGCGCATGGCATAGCGGCGCAGTGCCAGCAGACTGATAATCGTCGCCGCGACAAACAGCCATACCTGCTCGGTCACAGTCAAATCCACCACCAGCAGAACACCGGAAACGACCAGGCAGCCGACACCGAAAAAGATCAGAATAAAGCCCGGCACGGCCAGCTCAAAAAGAGCCAGAGCGACGCCAGCGACAAACCACAGCAGCCACGGGGTCAACAAGCTTTCCATGGTGTTGCTCCTTTCTTACCCAAGACAGGATTCATCCGCCCTAAACAGCATCGGCCAGCGGATCGTGACAATTTTCAACATGAAAGAATATTCATAGCACTTGCGATGGATCAAGTACAGCACAACCATGCCAGCGAATAATGAAGGATACATTAGTTCTCAGAGCACTGATTCAAAACCAAAATCAAAACCGCCGAG
>PKUE01000142.1:58217-81360 GCA_002869685.1 Desulfuromonas sp. | reverse complement strand
TTGTGAGAAAGTGTTAGTGGATCTCTGCGGCGAGAGAGCGGTACATCAGTCCATGAAACATCTCAAGATAACGGCGGGTTTCTTCCCGTTCCAGATTGGAAACATATTTCCAGAATCCATAAACACGCGACAATGTCAGCAGGCGCTTGGCATACAGAGACCAAGTGTAGTTATCCTCAACACGTTTAATACAGGCATCAGAAATGACTTTCCAATACTGGGGATGCTGGGCTGAGCGTTCGAGGAATGTCGCAATTTTTCCCGCCATCTCGTCCATGTTGTTCGGATCAATATGGAAACCACTTTTGCCGTCTTCGATAATTTCCAAGGGGCCGCCATAATGTGTGGCAAAAATAGGCAGACCGGTGGCCATGGCCTCAATAACGGTCAAACCAAAGGCTTCAAACAGGGCCGGTTGAACAAAAACCCCTTTTTTGTCAGCGATGAAGCGATACAATTCTCCGGCTTTATTTTTTTGCAGATGCTTGCCTAACCAGCGTACCTGACCATCAAGCTGATAGTCGTCAAACAGTCGATGCATGGTTTCAATCTGATAACGTTCTTCTGCATCGGCAGAGTGGTTGACATCGACGCTGCCGGCAACGACAAGCAGGTTTGCCTGTTCACGCAGCTGCTGTGACCGTGCATAACACTCGACGAGTCCGGTGATATTCTTGACTTTGTCCAATCGGGCCATGGTGAAAATCAGTGGCTTTTCCTTGTCGTGCAACTGGCCCCGCGAGCCTTCGATGTGGTCGCCGTAAATGAGTGTATCCAGCTCTTCATGCAGTTCGGTTAAACGGTTGTCCTGATCATAGTAAGGGAAGTAAATACGATCATCGGCACCTGGAGAGACGATGTTGAATTTGGGATCGTAAATATTGATGCCATTGATCACCCGGTACAGAGCAGGCATGGTGAATGCGCTGTAGCTCTCGTATTGTCCCAGACTTTCTTCGGTCCCTGCGATCTCCTGATAGGTGCTGGTGATGATAAAATCAGCGGCATTCATACTGACCAGGTCGGCGGTGAACTGAGTCTGAAAGTTGTATTCGGGGTTTTCTTTCCAGTACAGACCGCTGAACAGGTATTTGGCTTTTTCAAGAGCGTGAGCGATGGTGCATTGGGTCACGCGCAAGCGGCGCGACAGAAGAAAGGACACCAGATTGCCGTCAGAATAGTTACCGATAATCAGATCAGGACGGGCGCCGATGGTTGACAGCAGCTTGCGTTCAGATTCGCGGCTGAAGCGTTCCAGATAGGGCCAGATTTTGAAGCGGGAGATCCAATCATTGATCACTTCACCCTGATCCGTGCGGAAGGGTACCCGGACGATGGTGGCGTGGGCTGTTCCGGCAATCTGTTCTTCAGGTTGGTTACAGGATGTGTCACCACAATTGGGGATCAGCCGAGTCAATACGATGATACTGGGTTCAATGTCGAGTCCCTGCTGGTAGATCTGGGTTTTCATCTCTTTTTCCAGAGCACGGACCTGATCGAGGATGTAGACCACCTGACCGCCGGTATCGGGCAGACCGAGAACATTTTCCTGCCCGAAATAGCCGTGTGGTGAAACGATAACAATGCTGAAAATCATCGGAATGCGCCCCAGAAATTTTTCCAGAACCTGCGGGTCCGGTGCTTCTAAAATGTCCATCAGCATATGGAACATTTCGAGAATATCATCACGTATGCGACCCCATCCCGGCTGAAAACCGTACGACATCATGGTTGGAGCAACATCATTCCAACAGGTTTCTTCATCGCAACTTTTCAGGAATTTAACCCCTTTACGCAGGGCGCTTTGTAATCCCGCAACATCTTCAATGATGCCGTTGAGCATCAGTTGGGTGTTGCGGTGCTGGTGGACGCGCAGAAAGTCGAGAATCTTGCGACTGCCAGCGCCTTTTTCAACGAAGAGTTTGCTCGACAGATGGCGGTTGAGAAACTCAACGCCGCGACCTATAGAGCGTGCTTCCTGCAGTTTGGGGAACTCTCGGTTAAACGGGGTCATGTCTAATTCGAGGAGGTATTCATCGGATGGCGCTTCATAGCCCACCAGACGTTCTTTGAACTCCAGATACTCGGAGACATCGATGTCATCGATTTCAATCTCTTCACTGTGAATCCGGTAATAGCACCAGTGGCCTATGGCATTTCTGGCAGCCAGATAGATCCATGGTTCATTTTTGGATGCTTCCTGAAGGGAGCAGAACAGGTCTTCGACCGCACTGTTGGCCAGAATCTGGCCCTGTTCACTCTGAACAAACTGCTCGAATAACTGATGCAGGTCGCTGCGGAGTAAAAATGGCGAATCTTCATGGGCGTAAAACTGCTGACATAAAAGATACAGGGTGCGTCGTTGTTCACTGAATATTTCTTTTAATGCTCTGATCATGATGTGTGCTCCAACTGTTTGAGAAAACCGTAGTGCTCCATCCCTTCGAGAATGCCGTCTGCGTATGTTTTTTCTGCAAAATAGATGGCATGTTTACCGCGAAGCTTGTTCAATTCCTTGCTGTAGTTGCCAACCACAACACCCAGCGTGTTGCCGTTGAGCATCTCTTCGTCGTTACCGGAATCACCTGCGACGATAATATCTTCGGGTTCAATTCCCCAGCGCATGGCGAGAAAGCGCACCGCATGTCCTTTGGACGCGCGAATCGGGATGATGTCGAGAAACTGGCCATGGGACATGATCACTTTAGCGTGCAGATTGTTTTGGCGCAGGATACGCCGTAGTTCTCCGGCATTGGGAGACTTCTTCGGGTCGTAAAAATAGCTGATTTTATAGCTGCGCTGAGCGGATTTTTCCTGATTGACAATCCCGGGCAGGGGGGTGATCAATTCACGTATTTTCTCCGGTTCCCACTGATCAGAGATATGCTTTGCCCAGCTTTCATCCAGTGGCAGGTTGGCTCCTTTGTAATGGATTTCCGTACCGACAGAGGAAATGAACACTTCCGGCTCCGGCATGTTCCATTCTTTGAGAACGGCGCGGGCGCTTTCGATACGGCGTCCGGTAGCCACCGCGAAACCGAGTTCACCATGATGAGCGTCCAGCACCTTGATAAGGCGTTGGGCGGCCTCGACATCTCCCAGCAGGGTGTTGTCGATGTCGGCAATAAGGAATTTTTTTGCCGTGGGAATCTGGGAACGTTTTGCTTCAAAAAATCGGTTGACGCGTCTAAGCCGCAATTTCTTTTTCAGGGTACTGAGATATTTTCGAACGTGACTGTCCCAGGAGTAATGCTTTTTGACTCCCTTGATGCCATTTGTCGCGTAGCGTTTCCATTGATCCGGGTCATCAAGTACACGTAACAATGCCTGGGTGATGTCCTGTTCATCCAATGGATTGATCAGTAAGCCGTTGTGGCAGTTGGCGATAATGTCCCTGGGCCCGCCATCATTGGTGGCCACAATTGGCAGACCACTGGCCGCGGCTTCGATAAGGGTCAGCCCGAAGGGTTCTGTCATGGCCGGATTGATAAAGACACCTTGCAAGCGTGCCGCAAGACGATAGAACTCGGGAATGTTGTCCGGGTCGTGATGTTTGGGATAACAGACTTTTCCATAAAGGTCGTATTTGTCGATATTGATCAGTAGTTCCTGCAGAACTTTGCGTGCACCACGCTCCATCTGTCTGATGTCATCACGGTTCCCGGCAATGATGATCAGATTGGCCAGTTCCTGCAGCTGTTCACTTTTACCGTAAGCATGAACAAGGATCTGGATGTTCTTGCGTTCATCCGCGCGGGAAATGGCCAGAATACACGGTTTGGTCGGTTCTGCCAGGAATCGTTTCAGTATGTTGAAAATAGCGGGATAGCGACCGCGGCGTTTGCTGGGGTGGAAGCGATCAAGGTCAACGCCGGGTGGAATGACATGCATCTGCTTGATGCGATAGTTTTCATAGCTGGAATATTGACGCTTAATCTCCTGATACGTGCTGGCGATTACCATCAGCGCATTGTCCAGGGCAACTTCCTCTGCCTCGGTGCGCCGTGAGATTTCATATTTTTTTTCCACGGTATCTTCGTCCATACCATGAGCCATCAGCAGGCGTTTTTTCTCTCTACCCAGCGAGTGTCCGGTAAAAATCAGTGGAACTCCCATCATATTGGAGAGGTGGGCACCGACATAGCCAGCGTCGGCATAATGGGCGTGAATGATGTCAGGGACACGCCGTTGGCGGCGGAAGTATTTAATGGCATTGTCAATATACACGTCGAGATGGGGCCACAAGTTCTCCTTGCGGATATAGCGCTTTGGACCGCACTGCAACCGGACGATTTGAGCATGATCGCTGATTTTTTCGTTTGTTTCCGCATAGTCTCCGTCGACACGATCATCAATAATCTGGCGCGTGAGCAGTTCCACTTTTTCAATGTCGGGATGGTTCCCCAGCGCCCGGCTTAATTCGACAACGTACTTCGTCTGTCCGCCGGTGTCGGCATCGCGACCCAATTCAAGCTCATGACCGCGAATAAGGCCATGAATACTGATAAGGACTACGTATAATCCACGTTTATTGGTCATCGGTTCCATCCCATTGCTGTAACAGATCTGCATACTCCTGTTGGTCATAGAGCAGGGCGCCACGTTGAGTGCAGATGCGGGCGGCAAATTGACTGGCACGGCGCAGCAGAGTTGCCGTGGCCCAGTTTTGCAGCAGGCCGATAATGCATACGGCGCTGAAGGCATCACCGGCTCCAACGGTATCGACGACATTGGTGATTGCATGTGAAGGATGAAAAACAACATCGCTCTGGTGGGTGCAATAACTGCCGTTTTCACCACAGGTTACAATCAGGTGATCAATATTGAAACAGGTGGCCAGATGGTTGATTCGTTCCTCGATGGAGCATTGTGTGCTCTGAGAGGGAGTGATGAGATCAAGCTCTGCAGCGTTCATTTTTGCCCAGCGACATCGTTTCAACAGCGCACAAATCAGTTCGGTATCCCACCATGGGGCACGCAGGTTGAGATCGACAAAACAAGGCGCCTGAGTCGTAGCAAGCAGGTGATGAAGGGCGTTTCGGTTGGTGGCGGAGCGTAACGCCAAAGTGCCGTGGTAGAGCAAGGGAGTATTCGGGTACGGTGGATAGTGCAGGTCGGGAGTGATGTGGTCGTAAGCCTGGTTTTCTTCAATGTGGTAGTGGGGCTGTCCCTGTCGCAATGATACGCAAACCCGACCGGTCGGATGGGTTTCATCCCGCTGAACGCCCGCGGACGCAACCCCCCAGTCGTGCATCGATTGTAGAACCTGTTCACCGAGTTTGTCTCTGCCGACACGGCTGATAAAAAGCGGAGTAAGACCGAACCCCGCCAGGTGCCAACAGACATTGAACGGGGCACCACCAAGAACAGATTGGTCCGGGAAGATGTCGTAGAGAACCTCACCAAAAATAAGAGGTGTGCTGCTCTGTAAAGACATTTACGCTCCAGTTCGTTAATGGATGTAAATATTTACTATAACATGTTGGAGTAACAATTCAAGGAACGGGGAGAGGGTGCTGTAGCGGCGGCGAGGGAATGTGAATGGAAAAAGTCGGACACAGAGATCTGTGTCCGACCTTTGAGTTGATTAACTCTCGCTACCCATGGCAACGGCCCAGATGACTCCTAAGACTTTCGGGATATTGGTCGTGATGGAGTATGTATCTTCTTCAATGAAATCGTATGTGCTGAATTCAAGGAAGTTCTTTGTTGATGGAGACATACCTTTTTTAACGTCAAACTGATCAATCAGATAAGCTGTCCCGCCGCTGGGGATTCCATTTGCGGAGAAATCAAGATTAAACGGGATGATTTCAGGTTGGGGTTCCACGTCACCATAATCGATATAAGTAATTGTTCCTGTAACCGTATTATCCGCATTATAGGTGACAGAGACAGCTTGAGTCGTATCAAGAGTTTCGTAGTCGCCGATAAAGTTGCTGGATTCATAGGCGACAATCTGACCCGAAGCATTGTACGTGACCTCGATCGTTGTGGCATCATCTGTCGTACCATCATTGTCACTGTCTTCTTCCCATGTCATCGATTTAAGTAGACCGTTTTCATAGGTGTAGAGCTCGTTCTCATGGTCCTCATCATCAACA
The DNA here is from genome assembly GCA_002869685.1 of Desulfuromonas sp. Lineage (GTDB taxonomy): Bacteria > Desulfobacterota > Desulfuromonadia > Desulfuromonadales > Desulfuromonadaceae > Desulfuromonas. The sequence continues at coordinate 75,256 of PKUE01000142.1, read as the reverse complement.
ATGTCATCATCACCGGTATAGAGCCAGTCATATGTGGATGACACAATAAAACCATCATTGTATGTGAATTCGTAGCGTTTAGTGTCCGACGAGCCATCAATGGTTCCATCGTAATCCGAGTCGTAGAAAGAGATTCTCTCGTAGGCGGCAAGAAGGTTGTAAGCGGTGTATTAGTAGCTATAGGTATAATAGCTATGCCCGGAGTAGCCAATAATGTCGGGGGAATAATCATAGCGGGAATCATAGGTCTGTTCAGCAACGAGACCATTTTCACCATAGGTGAATGTGTAGAGTGTTTCGCTACGATAGTCAATGGTTGCGTCGCTGCTATAATCTTCTTCGTAACGGTAGCTCAATGTATTGACCCGGTCCGAGTCGTCGTATCCGAATGTCAGGTAGTCGTAAATTGTGTACGAACCTGATGTATAATACCTGGTTTTTGTCGCCAATAATCTACTGTCAGTGTAGGTGAACTCCAATGTTGATGGCGTACCGTCGGTACTTTCAATATCTGTGCGAGTGAGCAACCCATCCGTGTAGGTATGGGTGTAGGTTGTTGTTGCGGTGTAATCGACAACTGATTCGCCCGGCCCGTCGCCATCTGAATCGCTCATGTCGGTGCAGGTTTGGCTGGTCATGTAGCCATTGCTGTCATATTCACTGGTGCAGGTTTCCGAGTTACTGCTGTCGAAAGTACTGTCCCCATCCGAATCTTCAGCATATTGGTAAAAGTAGCTGAGTTGGTTGCCATTGTCGTCGTAAGTGTATGTGGTCACACTGGCGTACTTCTCTTGGAGGGTACCGTCAGAGATGTTGAAGTATGAACGGGTGTAGGAATAATTTAACAATACCCCTTCAGCTGAGTATGAATAGAGATATTCACGGCTGTATTCTGGATATGCACTGATTTGACCGCTGGTTTCGTCATAGATGTAGCGCTCATAAGTTCTTGAAATTATAGCGCCGAGTCCGTCGGTGTACATAGAAGGCCCAGCGTCTTTGGCGACGCTTTTACTCATTGTCTCTTCAGCAGTAATATCTGGATCGTACGTCATTGTTTCAACAGTACTGGAATCTGGAATCCCGTCAGCATTGTCATCATATTCACGAAGAATCGTAACTTCAGTCATCTGAAGTTTGTCATTGTAAACAAAAGAATAGGTTGTTCTGGCATCCCAGTTTCCATCCCCATCGTAATCGACTTCAGAACTGATCTCTTCGGCGCCAAATGGCAGGGTGGTGGCGTCTCCGGTGGCCGTGTGGGAGCTGCCGCCGCTACTGCATGCTGAAATAATGGCAGTCAGAATACAGAGTCCCAGCAGGTTACGTAACCTTTTGGTTAGATTCATTTTCATTCTCCTTGGTCAGATGTTGGTTGCTGTGATAAATCCGTTGGATCTGGATTGTTACTTTTTGGGCGCCAGCCAGGGTCAAGTAAAGGGTTGCGGTCATGTGAAACCCTCGGCGGTTGCGGAATGACTGGTTCGGCTGGCAGAGTGTTGTTGAAGTCCGGCTTTTGCGGGAGGTTGGGGAGTGAACGTTCAAATTCCTCTTCGCGTTGCTGCTTGATCTTTTCAAGAAACTGGCGACGTTGTTCGACCGTCATGCCTGTATTTTGTGGTGGTGTCTTCTCAACGGCAGAAGAAACCGGAAGGATCTTGACCTGATAAAGACGTTTCTTTCCTGCCTTTGTAGCATAGACAAACATGTGGCTGAGGTGGTTGTCTGCGATCAGGTTTTTCAAGGTTTCTTCGGCACTGAGTCCTGACGAATGAAATGAAAATGTTTTTTCAGCGCCGGAGACAACTTCGATTTGAATTGCCGTAATTTTGGAGAGCTGTTCCATTAAGGTTGAGAGCGAACAATCATCCGCAGAAACTTTTAGAAGGTCATGGTCGGCATCATAATTTATTTGGGGAGGTGTGGCCCATGCAATAGCGTGAGGCAATAGGAGGAATAGAATGATCAGAATGCTTTTTGCTTTCATGACGTTAACCTGTCGTACATTGAGTGTTGAATCTCTCAGTGTAAATATCTGAATATAAAAGTTTTTTTGTGTCTTGATGATTTTTTTCTTAGTTGGTGCAAACCAGTGTCTATTTATTTGCAAAATTTTACAATTTAAAACAAGAAAGGGTCAAGTTTGTTTTTAATAAAAAGCGATAGGCTATATTGGAAGTATGGTAATGAAGGGCTGGTAAGGGAGGGGTTATTCGCGCAGTTCCATATCAATAAATAATTGCTTTAATTGCTCCATGGTTTCTTTAAGATCCAGATTCTCCTGCTCTAAAAGTTGAACTTGCTGGGTGCAGATGTGTTGTTCTGTTGATAGTTGATCTACGGTCTTCTGCGCTGTTTTAAGAGCTGCCATATGTTCGAGCAGTTTTGCCGCTCGTTGAGACCATTCCGTCTCCGGCTGGATTTTTGCTAATACGGCTAATTGCTGGTGATTCTGTTCCAGCAGGTAAAGATCAAGGGCTTGAATGAAGTCGTCTTGCTGGTGTTGTGCTTGAAAGAACGTTGGTGGTGTGCAGCCAGCAAGCAGAAACAGGATCATAAGTAAAAAAATCTTGGGTGCGCGGAACACGTTCATTTATGGATGCTTTCTTCGGTCAATGAGGTAATTGCTGCCTTTAAGGCGTTTAAGATGCTCTTTCATTTTTGCACAATCGTCACTGATGGCAAGAATTGAGGGCGTTTCCATATTTTCTGACAAAACAATGGCAATCGACATGGTGAGCAGCGGGAATGAACGCTGCATGCCATAACGGTCGATTCCGGTGTAATATCCCGCCTTGCGGTCTTCTTCGTTATAGAGAGTGGGGACATAGTTCTCAAAATCCCGGATTAATTCTTTGGCGATAGGCTCAGCTTTCTCCGGCAAGGTCAAGACAACATAGTCGTCCCCGCCAATATGGCCGACCAGGTCGGCGCCGGTGCCGTGATTTTTGACCACTTGCTGGAGCATGGTGCCAACTTCGTGAATGACGTCGCTGCCTGACTTATAGCCATAACGATCACCATAGGCCTTGAAGTTGTCCAGATCGATATATAAGTGGGCAAAGGGTTCCTGTTCCTGGATGCGTCGTTCCAGTTCGCGGTCGATCGCCAGATTCCCTGGCAGGCGTGTTAACGGATTGGCATCAAGGTGGAGTTGCTCGAGCTCACGAAGCTTTCGTGCCATGGCAGCAAAATCCAGCGCCAGCTGACCAAACTCGTCTTTACTGCGAATGCCGAGTTTGGAGTTGAAGTTTCCTTGAGCGATGTCACGTGTTCCATCCTGAAGCGCTTTGAGAGAGCGGTGAATGCTGAGAATGACCGTTAACGCGACGGGAGCCGACAGCATCAGACCGGCAAAAGCGAGAAACAGGGTCAGGAAGAACGCCCGGTTGCTCTGTTCGGAGAGGGCATGGAGGTCTTGATCCATGGAAATCTGGTGAAGGTTGCGAACTTTGGAGAGCATCTCAAAAAGTTGACTACGGTGGACGGTGGCGGCTTTGCTGTATTTTTGTGCCAGCTTCCAGTCTTTGTCAGCAAACGCCTGCAGCAGTGTCTCGCCCTTTTTTTTGTAGCTGATCAATGCCCGGGGGATAAACAGAAAGTGCTCTGGGAGGTTGGGCGCTTTGGCTTTGGCCATAATCAGGTCAAAATCATCCCAGCGGCGTTGGAGCAGATCAAGAAGTTGATTGTCTTCAAGGATAAGGATCTGTTTTTCCAGGTTTTCCTGAGCCAGCAGGTTCTGACGAATATCTCGTAACAGAGTGAACGCATGAAACTGGGTTTCTACCAGTTGTTTGGTACGGGCGGTATGATCATGAAGACGTGTGAGAGCAAAGCCGATGGCCAGGGCACTGAAAAAAACAATAACCAGGTAACCTATGGCGACCCGTCTGGTGATGGAATAGTAGGCTTTCATTCGACCGTCTTTCATCGATGTTACGATATAACTGCATAACCGTATCGCTCACCATAGCATAAATCTTTGGGAAGTATGTGTTATAATTGTAGTTATTAATGTTTTGAGTGTCAAAGATTGGAATGCTGTTATGGCGTTTTCGAATCATTCCTGGCGACTGAGCGGCGAATGTCATCGGTAATAAAACGATTGATATAGCCCAACATCAGGCTAAGGATTGCGGCGTCATCACCAAGCCCGAGGATCGGAATCATGTCGGGAATCAGGTCGATGGGGGAGATTAAGTAGATGGCGGTGGCAACGGTGAGCCATTTGACATGGCGGGGCGTATGCGGAGATCGAATGACCGCGATGTATTCGAGAATGCGCCGTTTCAGTTTAATAAGCGTGCCCAGGGATGATTGTTTCTTCTGCATTCGTTTTTCCGGCTATGACACAATGGGAAGTTGTTCCCAGCGCGTTGTGTATGCTGGGGAAAGATGGGCTCGATTCATGAACCAGTCACGCTGAGGGCGTTGCCCACCAAGCCAGATTGACCCGGAACCCCCATGGTTGATCTGATCCATGGCCTTCATCAAGGCGGTGTTGCGTGCCCGACAGGACGGGTCATCAAACAGGTCGGGTTGGAACGGGCTGTCGAGGGAAAGATCACTCAGCATGACACCCGCCTTGGCATAGCGGTAGCCGTCTTTCCACACGGTTTGCAGCAGAGAGGTTGCGCGGGCAATGATCTGGCGGCTGTCGTTGCTGTAGCTGGGTAAAGAGCCGCTGGCTGAGTTGGCGTAACAGGGGTCTTCGGCACTGTAAGCGCTGGTGCGGACGGACACAGTGATCATGCGAGCCAGTTGCCGATTGTGACGGAGTTTCTCTGCCGCTCGGGCAGCGAATTCACAAACGGTTTCGCGCAGGGGCGCATAGGCCGAGATTTTTTCTCCGAAAGAGCGTGAACAAATAACCTGTTGTTGAGGGGCCGGTTGCGCATCGATATCGATACAGGCTTCACCGCGCAATTCACGAATAGTTCGTTCCATGACGACTGAAAACTGTCGTCGGGCCGTCTTTATCGACAATGCCGACAGGTCCCAAGCGGTGTGAATTCCCATGTGCTGCAAGCGCAACAACGTGCGCTTTCCCACCCCCCAGATTTCACTGACCGGAGTGATTTTCAGAAGGCGGTCGCGGCGTTCCGGCCGACTTAAATCGACGACGCCATTTGTCGCTGGATAAGTCTTCGCCCCATGGTTGGCCAGTTTTGCCAGCGTCTTGGTGGGGGCAATGCCGACACACACCGGAATCCCGACATGACGCTGGACTGTCTGGCGGATCTCCTGACCATAGTCGTAACGCGCTTCCGCTGTGATTAACCCGGTCAGGTCGAGAAATGCTTCATCAATCGAGTAGATTTCCACCTGAGGCGAAAAGGTTTCAAGGGTCTGCATCACCCGTGAGGAGATGTCCGCATACAACGTATAGTTGGAAGAGAAAATTTCAACCCGGTGGCGCTTCAACAGTTGTTCCACTTTGAACAGCGGAGTGGCCATCGGGATATTCAATTTCTTGGCTTCCTGACTGCGCGATACCACACAGCCATCATTGTTGGACAAAATGACTACGGGCCGCCGTTTTAACTCGGGCCGAAACAGACGCTCGCAGCTGACATAGAAATTGTTGCAGTCTACCAGAGCATAGCTTCGAGTCATGATTTTCTCAACGAATGGATGACGGTGGTTGCGACACCGAAAATTTCCAGATCGGCACCTTCCGGGATGGGGATTGGCGCGTGGTTTTTATTCATGGGAACCAGACGTGTCCGGGGGGCCGTCTCCAGTTTTTTGATTGTCAGCTCGCCATTAAATGAGGCGATAACAATATCACCATGCTGGGCGGTAAGGGACCGGTCGACAACGATAATGTCATCGGGAAAAATCCCTGCTTCCACCATGGAATCCCCCTGAACGCGGACAAAGTAGGTGGCCGCCGGTTTTTTTACGCATAGCTCGTTAAGGTCCAGGGTGCGTTCGCAATAATCTGATGCGGGGCTGGGAAATCCCGCCGGAACCGCCTCAAGAAAAAGAGGAATGTCAAGAGAGGGGAACTCATCGCTTTTCCCCAGATATTTTACCGGCATCATGCATACTCATTTCAAGTGGGTTTGTCTTTTGCTACAGGGTTGGTGAAAGTTGGAATCTTGTCAAGAGAATAGGGGAAATGTTTGTGTTCCTTGTGTGTCGGTAGCGTCAATCTTTTTGGGGGTGTGTGCCAAGACGGTGCGTTGCTGTTCGGATGTGTGGCACTTTGTCGCGTGATGGAGCATTGACATATTTAGTATACAAAATCAAATAGTTATCGCGATTTTCCATGGGAGGTAATGATTTAGAACACTTATTCTATTTTTGATATTTTGGCACATTTGTCGCAAATACAACTTCTCCGACAGGACTTATTCGCCATCAGTACCAGGAAGTACAAAAGGAGATGCCAAATGGAAAACGCTGTACAAGAGCTGGCTCAGGAGTACTACAATTGGCCCGAAGGACTCTATCCTCCGCCTCCTCCAGTTGATCTGGATGAAGACGTGTGCTACTTAAGCACCGGCACTACCGATGAAGATTGGAAATTCGGTAGCGATTAAATTTCTTCAAGCCCCGAATTTTTTTCGGGGCTTTTTTATTTGCACGACTTCAGGTATGTTGGACGGAAATAAAATCGCAGTTTTAGATGTTTGTCACCTGTCGTGTGTGCGGAGATAAGATGATTCCCAGCCAGTTTTTTGCTCGTTGTGTCAAGATTGAACGCTCTATTGGGAAATTATATGAGCACTGGTCTGAAGAAACGTCTTATTCGGAAGGGCGCCGCCGGATGTGGAAAAAACTCAGCGAAGACGAAGAAGGGCATGCCTTGGAAATTGAGATGGCCTCGCGTCTTTCGTTGAAGAATGAATCTCTTTCTGTCGCGATTCCACTCGATTCACTCAATCAGTTGTGCACAGAGATCGAGGCACAGCTTGCCGGTGTTTTACAATCGACACTTTCTGATGACGAAGCCCTGAAGCTGGCCGTAGAGTTGGAAGCTAGAACCGCCTCTGTTCATGCGTGCAATGCATTACACTTTACATCCGGGCCGCTGAAAAAAATGTTCAATGCCATGGGCACGTACAATGAGCATCATCTGGCTCCTTTGATTAAAGCATATCAGGACGTCTTTAATTATTTCCCTGATTCACTGCGCCATCTTGATCCCGCCAAATGTTCTACCTCTTGAACTTGTAGAGCTCAGCATTGCAATCTCTCGGCTTCTGCCCGTACTAGCCAAATAGATATCTGTACCAAATTCATAGATGTGTAAAAAATAATCGTTTGGTGAGTTGTCAATACACCTCTCTGCAGCTAGTATTTGCCTCAACCAATCAGTATACGTCAAAAGTGGTATTATCTCTGTTATTATCTGGTTGGTTTGTGTCAAATCTGGTTTTCTCTTGGGGGGATGGAGACGTCTATGAAGTTGAATTTGAAGATGAAGTTTTTAGTGCCGATTTTGTCGGTGGCAATTGTGGGTATGGTTGTGGTTACCCTCGTTAGTTTCAACGCATCGAAAAGTGCACTACAGGAGAATATTCGCAGTCAGATGACTCAGGTGAGTCAGTCACTCTCGTTGCAAATCAATAATTGGGTGATCGATCACGAGCATGATATGCACGTATTGTCACTGTCTCCTGAGCTGTTGGCTGTCCTGTCCTCAGATGAGGCAACCGAGCGGGTTAATGCGATTCTTGAAGATGTTTCTTCTTCGTATGGTTCCTATGAAGTTCTTGCCGTTCTTAATGATTCAGGCCGTATTGTCGCGGCGTCAACGCCGGATCTGATCAATTTGGACCTGTCGGCACGGGACTATTTCCGCCAGGCCCTTAAAGGGCAGTCAGCCCTCTCGGAAGTTTTAATCAGCAAGGCCAGTGGTGGCCCGATCTTTTCGATTGCAATTCCATTAAAACAGCAGGGACGTGTGACCGGTGTTCTGATCGGTGTTGTCAATATGAATACCTTTTCAGATGTGTTTATTAAACCGGTCAAAGCAGGCACACGGGGCTATGCTTATCTGGTCGACAGGGACGGGCGTTTTATTGCCTATCCGGATAAGACGAAACTGATCAATGCTGGCATCAGCACGTATGATTGGGGCCAGACTATGCTGCGCCAGAAGAGTGGTTTTCAGGAATATCCCTGGAATGGCGTGGATAAAATCGTCAGCTATGATGCTGTTGACCGCACTGGCTGGATTGTCGCCTTTGGCGCCGAACTCGACGATATTTTTGCGCCAATTGTGACGGTGCGTAATACCAGTGCCTATTTGACATTACTGGTGCTGTCGATTATTGCGCTGGTGATTTATCTGGCGGTCAATAACATTGTCAAAGCCATCCGGACAGGAGTCGCTTTTGCTGAGAAGATTCGCCGGGGTGATGTTTCAACTCGCCTGAACATTGAGCGCAGTGATGAATTGGGGACTTTGACTGCGGCGCTGGATCATATGGCGGACAGTCTGGAAGAGAAGGCGATTCTCGCTGAAACCGTTGCCGCAGGGGATCTGCGTGTTGCGGTGAAACTGGCGTCCAATGAGGATCGTCTGGGATTGGCTCTGCAGAAAATGACGCAGGATCTCAGCCACATTCTTGAACAGATTCGGGCGGCCTGTGATCAGATTGCCGCGGGCTCGACGGAAGTATCCGACACCAGTCAGGCGCTGTCGCAAGGGGCGACAGAATCTGCCAGTTCATTGGAAGAGATCGCCGCTTCGATGAATGAACTGGCCTCGCAGACAAAACTCAATGCCGATAATGCTACCCAGGCCAGCCAGCTTTCCTCACAGTCGCGAACTTCCGCGGACCGTGGCAGCACGCAGATGCAGGAGATGGTTCGGGCCATGGCTGAAATCAATGAGTCGGGGCAGAATATCTCAAAAATCATCAAAGTTATTGATGAAATTGCCTTTCAAACCAACCTGCTGGCCCTTAATGCCGCCGTTGAAGCCGCCCGGGCCGGCCAACACGGTAAGGGGTTTGCTGTCGTTGCTGAGGAAGTGCGCAATCTGGCGGCTCGCAGTGCCAAAGCGGCCAGTGAGACTGCTGAGCTCATTGAAGGGTCTGTCCATAAAGCGGAAAATGGTGCTGAAATTGCCAGTCGGACATCTCAGGGACTTAACGAAATTGTTGAGGGAATCACCAAGGTTACGGATCTGGTTGCAGACATTGCCGCAGCCAGCAATGAACAGGCTCAGGGGATCGGCCAAGTTAATATCGGCCTGAGTCAGATTGATCAGGTGACACAGCAGAACACCGCGAGTGCAGAAGAAGGCGCCGCCGCGAGTGAGGAGTTGAACAGTCAAGCGATTCAATTACGCCAACTGGTCAGTCATTTTCAATTGCCCAGACATGATGCTGCCGTGCGAACACACACGCCGCCACCACCTGTCGCGCAAGAGAAAATTGCACCACCTGTTCGCAAGAAGGAACCTAAAGCGGACAGTTCAGGGTGGGGTCGTGGAGAATCCTCTGCAGTTCAAATTGCTCTTGATGATGACGAGTTTGGCAAATACTGATGCAACGCAAAAGGGCCACCTGAGAAGGTGGCCCTTTTGCGTCAGTTATTTTTAGTCGCCCTACAGGTCGTCAAAGGTGTAATCGGGCCGGGCAGGGGTGAATTTGTTGAGAACGATTTTTGCGGTATCTTCACAAAAAACACGTGCTTCATCCGAAGGGATTACATACAGGGCAACGGCGGATTGAGGCTGGCTGATTTTAATTTCACTGTGAATGCAGCGCTCCTGGATGTTTTTCTCTTCATCGAGGAAGATATTAAAACATTCCAGTCCGTGAAGAACGCGTTGCCTTACATCGGCTTCAATCGTGCCCTGTCCGGACGAAAAAACAATCGCATCACATTGACCAAGGACGCACAGGTATTCACCGATGAATTTACGTAAGCGATAAGCTTCAAGATCTGCCGCCAGTCGGGCACGCGGTTCATTGTCTGCTGCCTTGATCAACACTTCCTGGCGGGTGGTGCAGTCTCCACCGGTAAGGCCGAGCAATCCACTCTTTTCATTGAGAACTTCTTCAATTTGCTGTGGACTCAATTCCTCCCAATCCATGATAAATCCGGGGATGCCCGGATCAATATTGCCGCAGCGACGTTCCTGTGCGGTTCCTTCAACCGGCGTCATTCCCGTACTGGTGTCAACAGAGTGTCCCTGACGGATTGCGCACAATGAAATTCCCAGGTCAAGATGGATGGTGATCAGGTTGCATTGATCCAACGGCTTGCCTAGGTGGGCCGCTGCCCGATGGGCAAGATACAGATGGGAACTGCCATGGAAACCGTAACGACGCACCCGATGCTTCTCATACCATTCATAGGGCAGGGGATACATATAGGCTTTGGGGGGCATCGTGTGATGAAAGGCTGTGTCGAAAATAGCGACATGATCGATGTCGGGAAGCAATTCCATCGCCGCAATAATTGCCTGTCGACTGGGAATATTGTACTTGGGGGCCATCCGCTCCACTTTGCGAATATTGTGCAGCACTTCGACATCAATTTTGACAGAGTGGTGATAGTTTTCACCACCGTGAACAACACGGTGGCCAACACCGCGAAGCTGTTCCAACGATTCCAGAACGCCATAGTCGGGATGGCAGAGTGTTTCGAGGATGTAATTGATTGCGTCGTGATGGTTTTCGAGCAGAAGCGGTGCACCATCAAGGACATCATTTGTTGTATGTGTGCCGATACCTTCAACGTATCCACTGGTAAGGGGAATCGGATTCGGGTAGTCAAACAGGTGGTAATGGATGGTTTGACTACGACAGTTTAAAGTCAGGATGATCACCTTGCAGCCTCCGGTCAGAGCAGGGAAGACCAATAAACTCTCACGTTTACTGACCCTCGTCAATTATGCTTTTTGTTGCATACATAAATTTTTCTCTGTCATGGCAGGGAGCTGGATGTATTGACAAAGCAGGATGACAACGGGACAATAAAAAGTGATGTTTTTAGCGTGCTTATGGAGAAACCTTATGGATGTTAAACAGTTAAAGTGTATTTATCTCGATCAGCCCAGCCTCGAAGGCTTTCGGAATTTTATCAGTAGCTGGTATCTCGAAACGGATCGCTTTACCGCGGTTGTCGATCCAGGCCCTTTATCGACAATTCCGGTTTTGGTTAATGCATTGCGTGAAGCCGGGGTTGATCGACTGGATTATGTTTTGTTGACCCATATCCACATTGACCACGCCGGAGGAACCGGAGAACTGCTGAAATATTATCCTGCGGCGAAGGTGATCTGTCACCCTGATGGCATTCGCCATATGGTTTCACCCGACAAGCTCTGGCAGGGGTCCCTGGCGGTTCTGGGGGAAACTGCCCAGGTTTACGGTGAGATTATACCCGTCCCAGCGAGTGCAATTTCTTATGCTCCGATGGTGGATGATACCGGCATTCATGTCTATATGACACCGGGACATGCTCCACATCATGTCTGCTATGGCTACGAAGATCTGCTGTTTGGCGGCGAAGTGGCCGGTGTGCACATTCCGGTAGAGAGCGGTCGCTATATGCGTCCGGCAACGCCACCACGTTTTATCTATGACGTGGCGCTTGAATCGATCAACAAAATGATTGCACTGGCACCGCGCTATCTGGTGATTGCTCACCATGGTCTGGTGGAACCGGCGGTCAGTTATCTCGAGACGGCTCGTGAGCAACTGGCCCTGTGGGTAAAAGCCGTCGCGGTAACGGCACATATTGTTGAAGAACAGCGTGATGATGTTCTTTACGACTGGCTACTGAACAATGATCCGACGTTTTCGGGCATAGAGCAGCTGGAGAAAGATATCTATGCACGTGAGCGTTACTTTATGGGCAACTCACTGTTGGGGATGCGTCAATACTACGAATCTCTCGAAGAGGAACAACAGCGGGTTTGGCGCGAGTCTTGATCGTCAGTGTTTGGTGGCACGTAACACAACAAACTTACTGTTGCCGGCGACCAGTTCACAGTTGCCGAACAAGCGTTTGAGCTTGGTGTGATAACCTAGATGGCGGTTGCCGACAACCCAGAGCTGTCCGCCACTGCTGAGGACTTTGCGCGACTGGCGGAACATCTGCCAGGCAATGTGATCGCCAATGGTCTGCTGTTGATGGAACGGCGGGTTGTTGATGATCAGGTCGGCACTGTCGTTTTTAAAGCCATTGAGGCAATCTGTCACGGTAAAATCGGCATCTCGCCCAGGGTAGGCCGTTTCAAAATTCAGTTTTGCTGACGCAACCGCCCGGTAAGATTCATCGACAAATGTGAGGTGGGCATCAGGAAACATTCCGGCAACCACCAGACCAAGGATACCGTTGCCGCAGCCGAGGTCAATAATCGTTGCAGCAGGTGGTAACTTCTGGCGGTGTTCCAGAAAAAAACGGCTGCCCTGGTCCAGTTTATTCATGGAAAAAACCCCGGCATGCTGAACCAGCTTCAACGCGAATTCATCCAGGTTTAGACAAGCCGGTTCGGGTTGAGCTGTTTCTAAGCCCGCATCGTAACTACTTATGAGCAGTCGAGCTTTCTTGCGCATCAATGACGCAGTGGTCGGTCCGATAATTTTCTCAAACAGGGCGACGGCTGTTGACGGAAGATGTTTGGCCATTGCCGCTGCCAGCACCGTACTGTCTGATGTCAGGTGAGGTCGTAGTCGGAGGAGTTGATCCTCCAGCAGCGCCAGGCTTTTGGGGATTTTGATCAGGACAATGTTATAAATCCCCTCAGGATAGTTGAGTGTGTCAACGAAATTGACACTGTCTGTGGGCAGTTGGTTGCCGCCCAGATTTTGTTTGAGTGCCTGACGACTGATAAACGAGTCACTGATCATTGTGGGCCGAAAGCAGTGCAGGCAACAGGACAGGGCGGCAAAACTGTCGTTGAGGATGACCAGACGGGGTGTTTCAATCTTTGGGGTGAGTGTGGCAACTTCGTTCAGCAGATATTCATCTGCGGCATCCCAGGCGCGCAGAGGATCATTCTCTCTGAACGGGTAACGGTGCAGGTCCCAAACTCCCTGGGACGTTGTGATGTGCGGCATAGTATGACCGGTTTCTCTTTATTATGAGGCGTGAAGGAGCGGTAAAGCTGTCACTTTACCGCTCTTTGTTCAGAATGAAAAGAGCAACCCGTCACGACTCCGATTCTGATCCTGTTTCTGTGGCGTTGTTTACCCATTCATCCAGTTTGGCCATGATGGTATCTCTGGTTTCATAGGAAATATCCGGCAAAGCACCTCCCCAGACTTCTTCGGCCTGAGCAAAGCCATCCTCTATCCCCGCCCGGATTGCTTCAATTCGGCGCGGGTCATTTCCGGAAATGGATACGGCAAAGTCGAAAATCCGCTGGGCGGTTTTCTCAACGCCGAAATAACCATCTTCAGAAACCAGGTCCTGAGCCTGTTCCGGAGTCAGTGACTCAAGACTGACGGTGTTGTCTCCGGTTGAAACTTCAAGGGCAATCCCCTGCTCCTGCAGGGTTGTCGCAAGAAGGTCGCGTAACAGAGTGAAGGTGGTTCCGAGATCTTGATCTGTTACCGTGGCGGAATAAGTAACGCTTTGCGTTGGTTTATTCCCCAGAGAAACGGTATCTTGATTGGACTGCTGTGATGGGGTGGCGTCCTGTTCTTTTTGACGTTTTTCAACCGCTGCCTGAAGCAGTTGTCGTGCTTCCGTTTTAAAACTGTCCAAACTTGATGTGTTCAATGCGTCAATCATGGTGTCCTCCTGTCACAGGGAATGTCTTTTAACCCTATAAGTATAACAAATCCTGTTTTGGTATGTTTTTTTTCATGGAAAATCGAACAAATCGGCTTTTGGCTAACAGATGATTGAAATTGTTTCCTTTTCAGGTTAACAATGAAACGTATTTTACAAAAGAAAGGATTTTTTGTGGCGAAGAGATTGATTTATGTTTTTCTGGTTGTTGTGCTTTCTTCCTGTGCATGGATGAGGCCCGGATTTGAGACTCCTCAGGTCCAGGTGACCCGGTTTGTCGTCTTGGAAAGTCAAGGGTTGGCACCGCAGTTTGCCATTACCCTTCATGTTGTTAATCCCAATCGAAGCGATTTGGACATTGCCGGTTTAAGTTACACCATTGATATTGAAGGGATTACGTTACTCAGTGGGGTGAAAAATAATATTCCCGTGGTCGCCGGTTATGCTGAGCAGGATGTCACGTTGACGGTTACGGCCGATTTAATCAATAGCCTGAGATTGATTTCTGAACTGACACGGCAGCCGCATGATGATTTTACCTATCTGTTAACGGCCAAGCTGGATCTTGGCTGGGCGGTCCCCGCAGTGAGAATTGAAAAACAGGGTGACATCTCTTTACGTTCGTTGACGCGATAATATTTTCCAATCGATTGGAGTCGGCCGCTATGAAATTGTTTTTTGTTCTTGGTTGTATAAATGCTTTTCTTTCTGTGGCCTTGGGGGCTTTTGGCGCCCACGGTCTGCGAGAAAGGGTGAGTGGCGATCTGTTGATGACCTGGGAGAAAGGGGTCGATTATCAGATGTACCATGCGCTGGCATTGATTTTGATCTCTCTAAGTATAAAATTGTGGCCAGAAGTTCGTCGAGTGCGCACTGCCGGGTTGTTTTTTTTCGTTGGTATTGTTCTTTTTTCCGGCAGTCTTTATATCCTGGTTCTGACCGAGGTCAAAAGTTTCGGTTTTATCACACCCGTTGGTGGGGTGGCCTTTTTGTGTGGTTGGTGCCTGCTGGCACTGTCCGTTCATGAATTTGAGTCGCGTTGGTAGCAGAGCGCTCACGTTGTCTGCTTATCTCTGATGTGGCGTCTCTTGTTGGGCTGACATATTTTTGATGTGATGTTGTGTTGATGATATGGGGGAACTATGGCAAAAAAGATTTTCGTCGCGGCAACTGGGCAGAATTGTGGTAAATCGACCGTTTGTCTGTCGCTGCTTTATCGTGCGGCAAAGAAATACTCCAGAATAGGCTTTATCAAGCCGCTCGGCCCAAAACTGATCGAATTCAATAACTACCATGTCGATAAGGATGCGGTACTGATGGCTCAGGTGTTCGGGTTGGAAGACCATATCCGTCACATGAACCCTGTTCCCCTGTTTGCCGATACGACCAGGCGGTTTCTCGATGGCAAGCTCTGTCCTGAATCTCTGGCTGAAAAGATGGTTGAGGCCTGTCGTTTCTTTGAATGCGAGTGCGATTTCCTCGTGATTGAAGGGGCAGGGCATGCGGGTGTCGGGTCCGTTCTCGGTCTTAATAACGCTCAAGTGGCGAAATTACTCGATGCTCCGGTTATGATGGTTGTCGATGCGGGAATTGGTCGAGCTATTGATGCGGTAAATCTCAATCTCGGGGCATTTAAATTGGTGGGGGCACCGGTCCGGATGTTGCTGGCGAACAAGTTGCTTGCTGAAAAGCGCGAGATGACGCTGCATTATCTCAGAAAAGCATTTGCCAACGAGGATATCCATGTGCAGGGAGGTTTCAATTTTTCTCCCATTCTGGCTAATCCGACTCTCAGTCGTATCAGTCGCCTGCTTGACAGCCCACTCAAAGGTAACCTTGATGAACAGCATCGAATTGTTCATCACGTCCAATTAGGTGCTGCCTCAGCCCAACGTGTGGCTGATTTGCTTGAAGAATCGAGTCTTTTGTTGGTAAACAGCAGCCGTGATGAACTGCTGGTTATGTTGGCATCGCTCTATCATCTTCCCGAATATCGACATAAAATTGCCGGGATGATTATCCCCGGCCATGCTCCGGTTTCTCCCATTACCTGTAAAATTGTTGATGACAGTAATATTCCCTACATGCGGACTCACCTGACCAATTCTGAAGCATTTACCCGGATAAAAAATGATGTATCAAAAATCACGGCACAGGATCAGGAAAAAATCGATTTAATTGGTCATCTTGCAGAAGTTGAACTTGATTTTGATTCTGTGGACGCTTTGTTTGATTAATTACTGAGGAATAGGTGGTTTTGTGCTGAGTGAGTCCGGTTGGCGTTTTCTCGTTTTTATCACGCTTTTCCTGTTGATTGTGGCAGGCGAGTTGCTTTGGCCAAGGCGAGAACTGCACTTTCCGAAATGGGTGCGCTGGCGACGTAATCTCAGCCTTATCGGTCTGAATGCTCTTATCCTCGGTTTGCTGATGCCAATCAGTTTAAGTATGGTTGCCCTGCGAGCGCAAACGGATCACCTTGGTCTGTTAAATCAGCTGCAAAGTGGTCCAGCTACTAACGTGATCGTTGGCTTGGTGTGGATGGACTTGGTTGTCTATTGGCAACACCGCTGGTTTCATCGATTGCCCTTTCTGTGGCGTTTTCATAAAGTCCATCATTTGGATCTTGATATTGATGTCACTTCCGGGCTGCGATTTCATCCCATTGAAATTATCCTGTCGTGGTGCATTAAAGCCGCAGCCGTTTTATTCATGGGGGTGTCACCAAGTGTAGTTCTTATCTCCGAAATGGTGATTAATGGTGCAGCCATGTTCAATCACGGCAATATCGCATTGCCATTGGGACTGGATCGTTGGTTGCGACGGATTATTGTGACACCCGATATGCACCGAATCCATCATTCCGTTGCCAGGTCGGAAACTGATTCCAATTATGGCTTCTGCCTTTCCTGGTGGGATTATCTGTTTTTCAGTTATACCGCACAGCCTGAACAAGGGCATATTTCAATGGAATTGGGATTACGTGGCTACAGGTCTTTTTCGCACCATACGCTTTTGTATCTACTGCGGTTGCCGTTTAAATAGTGCGTATCCAATCTGGTGCCGACAGCAGAAAATAGTGTATACTTTTCTGGACTTAACCCAGAGATGA
This sequence comes from Desulfuromonas sp., assembly GCA_002869685.1. Taxonomy (GTDB): domain Bacteria; phylum Desulfobacterota; class Desulfuromonadia; order Desulfuromonadales; family Desulfuromonadaceae; genus Desulfuromonas. Next base: position 58,434 of record PKUE01000142.1, on the reverse strand, counting down.
AAGGCCTGCTCATGACTGAACCGATAATGGAATATGATTTATGTGTTTTAGGGTGTGGACCTGGTGGTTTTGCCGGAGCAATGCGTGCCTTTGATTTTGGTAAACATGTCTGCATTATAGAGGGTGGTGAAATTGGTGGTGCCGGGGTGAAGTGGGGTGCTCTGGCATCAAAGACCATGTGGGAGCTATCCAAAGATTATTCCATCGCATCCAAGCA
>PKUE01000142.1:0-58199 GCA_002869685.1 Desulfuromonas sp. | reverse complement strand
TGCGGTGAATGCAACAATTGAAGAGGCGGTTAAAGAACGGCAATACCAGATGTTTACTCAGCTGGAAACCTTTTCTCCGCGGCGCTGGAAAGGGCAAGGGTCGATTACCTATATTCATGGTTGGGGATCTTTTGTCGATCGCCAGTCTGTCTCTGTTTGTTCTGAAGACGGCTCTACTCAGACCATCCGGGCTAAAAACTTTCTCATTGCGACAGGCAGTCATCCGCGCGGTTATGCTGGAATCCAGATCGATCAGGAAAAGATTTTCACCTCGAACGGGATTCATCGTCTCAAAAAATTCCCTAAACGTTTATTGATTCTTGGTGCTGGGGTGGTTGGTTGCGAATATGCCACTATTTTTGCCAACTTCGGGCAAACCCAGGTTCACCTTGTCGACCATAAAGACCGCGTGTTGTCTTATGAGGATCGCGATGTCAGTGAATTTGTTCAACATAGTCTGGAGGCTGCCGGTGTTGTTTTACATCAGTCGGCAACACTCAAGGATATCCATCGCCGCCAGGAGTATTTGGCTGTTGTTCTGGATTTTCCCGATGGACACAGTGAAGTGATCGAAGTGGATGCGGCGTTAATCTCTGTCGGACGGCAACCCAATCTGCAACATCTCTGTCTCGATAAAGTTGGTATCGAGATCTCAGAGAACGGCTTTTTAACCACCGGGGTTGATTGTCGCGTTGATGGTAATATCTTTGCCTGTGGGGACGTGACCTGTCACCCGAATATGGTGAATATCTCAGAGATGGAAGCACGCATGGCGGCTAAGGAGATGTTCTGTCGCTCAACTCATCCTCTTAATTACAGCAATATGTCGGCAATCATGTTTTTGAATCCATCTGTTGCAACGGTTGGATTATGTGAACATCAGTGCCAGGCCAAAGGGATCAGCTATCGGGTAGGATACGTTTCATATTCGATGTCGAGTCGTCCTATCGCCATGCGGGCCAGACGCGGCTTCGTCAAAATCTTGGTAACAGATGATCCCGAGATGAAAATTCTTGGAATGCGTTCGGCAGGACCACAAGTTTCAAACGTCGTACTTTCCATTGCGCATTTTATGGATCACAACAAAGGAGCAGCCGATGTGCTCAAGTCGGTGTATCCCCATCCGAGCATTTCAGAAACAACCCAGGAATGCCTGCGTTTATTGATCGGTAAATCAATTTATAAAGCTCAAGCATTTCCTCAAGAAATGTGGGTAAAGTCCTGGAATGAAAAGGATGGTTATCGAGACTGTTCCCGTGACTTTCAGGTGGAACAGTGCGACATACCATTGTCGGATCGCACCTAGATCGTATTGGATATAAGTATGATTTCCTGGAAAAGTTGCTACGACATCGGGATTGCCACCTTTGACGACGAACATCATCAACTGGTCGGAACGATCAATCAACTCTATGGTGCGATGAGGGAGAAAAGGGCAGATGCGACCCTTGAGGGGTTATTACAGGATCTGATTCACTACACTGAAATTCATTTTGCTCATGAAGAAGAGGTGATGGATCGTTACCGTTTTGACGCCGTGGATCCCCATTGCTCAGAACATCGCCAACTCGTCGACAAGATAAAACAATTTCAACGGGATCTAAACCAGGGCAAAGAGAGACTCTCCGCAGAGGTGATGACTTTTCTTCGCAATTGGCTGCTTGATCATATTGTTGAAACGGACATGGCGTTGGGGCGTTTTTTACGTGATCAGGGGATCTACGATTGCGGACCACCTAAGTTGTAACGCAGTTTTCAGTGTTTACTTGCCGAACCATTTCTTCTTTTGGGAAAAGGACGTAACCCGATTGCGGCCTTTTCTTTTTGATTCATATAAAGCCGAATCAGCACGGGAAATAAGCTCGTCTTTGTCAAAAGATTCCTTGGCAGGGCTTAGTGAAGCCACACCAAAGCTGGCTGTAATATGATAGGTTTCCCGCTCGTGGCTAAACGTGTGTTCTGCCAGGGCTGAGCGAAACTTCTCGGCGACGATTTCCCCATCACTGGCTTTGGTCTCAGGAAGCACCAGTACGAATTCTTCGCCGCCATAACGCGCAAACAGGTCATATTCCCGTAACAGGCTGCGCGCAACATCGGCAAACTCGCGTAAGACATAATCTCCGATCTGGTGGCCATGCAGATCATTGAATTTCTTGAAGTTATCGATATCTACCATGACAACACTGACCGTATAGTCGTTCCGTTCCGCGCGACTGATTTCACGATCAAGAAAGCTTTGGAAGTAGCGGTGGTTATACGCTTCTGTCAGTCCATCGACGTTGGCGAGTCGTTCAAGTAGCTTGTTCTTTTTTTCTAACTCGGCAGTCAGCATTTCCAACTGAACCGTTTTTTCCACCAGTGAACGATTCATTTGTTCATAGCTCAGGTTCAGAACGCTTAACTCAGCGTTGGCAATCTGTAGAACTTCGGCGATTGATTTCTGGTTTTGGATTTTGATGTCAAAAAACTTGCCAATCTCCTCAACTTCGGTGTGGACACGATCAAGGAAATCCTCCAGCTTTTTCTCTGTCAGTTGAAGGCGGCGTTTGGCCTGTGATTTAAACTGACCAACCAGTTCATCCGGTTTTTTTGCACTGTAGACCCGTGAAATGATTCCGGAAAGACAGACGACTTCGCACAGCAATTTGAGTTTTTGGTCTTTGGTCTGTAGCTTGTGAGGTTCGTGATGATAGCGCAGTGGTTCGACAATCGACGCGGGGAAACCCCAATTGCGGACGACTTCGCTGCCAATGTAGCAGTGGTCGGCGCCGATATATTTGATTTCAGCCTCACTGCGGTCCAACTCTTCATCCGCAACAGCCTGGTCAACTTTTTTGTATTCGGCTGGAAACGCTTTGGCCAGAATCAATACGCCGAGGTTCTGCAGCAACCCGGCAATAAATCCTTCCTCGGAATCCTCAGCTTCAAGAGCAGTCATCAGCATTCGTGAAGCAACCGCTTCGGAGAGGGACTTCTCCCAGAATGTCGCGTAATCAAATCCGTCTTTCTTCTGTTTGTCAGGTTTCAGGAATGAGAACGACAACACCAGGCTTCGCACTGCATTGGTTCCGAGGATCGATGCGGCCTGGTGTATTGTGCCGATTTGTTGTGGAAAACTGTAGAAGGATGAATTGACGACCTTCAGGATCTTTGTTGACAGAGAGATATCTTTAGAGATCAGTGAGGCGATATCACTGATTGTCGTATCTTCCTCCGCGGTAATGGAGATGAGACGAGACGCGACCGCTGAGAGCGTTGGCAGCTCATCTGAGTTCAGTACGAACGTTAATACCTCTTCCTGTGTCATCATTGGGATTACTCCGTTTGAATTAAATACTCAGTTCAAGATACCACACGAAAGAAAAAAAATCTCATTCATATCAAAGCTCTACCCATTATTAATCAAGTTGTTTGAACCGAACGATATCTTCGATTGTCACAAGAGGCAGGTGATGTTTTTGTGCAAATGTAATCAAATCGGGCATGCGGGCCATAGTACCATCTTCCAGGGTTACTTCACAAAGCACACCGCAGGGATTGAGTTTGGCGAGCGACATCAGATCAACAGTTGCTTCTGTATGACCACGACGTTCAAGTACGCCACCAGGTTTTGCTTTAAGGGGGAAAACATGCCCGGGACTGTGAAGCTGGGCAGGGGTACAGTCTGCCGCTGCCGCTGTATGTATTGTTGTAACCCTGTCTGCCGCAGATACACCCGTGGTGACACCCTCAGCAGCTTCAATGCTGACGGTGAATGCCGTCTGGTAATGACTCTGGTTGTTGGCAACCATCATAGGCAGTTGAAGCTGATCAACTTTTTCCTCAGTCAGGCAAAGGCAGACAATTCCACTGCATTCTCTGATAAGCAGAGCCATCTGGCCGTGGGTTAAATGCTCAGCACTGTAGATCAGGTCACCTTCATTTTCACGGTCTTCATCATCTGTAACAATGACGCCATGACCGCGTTGCAGGGATTCAAGAGCACGTTGGACGCGTTGGAACGAATTGCCGAAAAGAGTGTCGAGGGTCTGATTCATGCGAGGTCTCCTGTTGGGACAAAGCGGAATCAGGGCGCACAGGAAAACAGGACGAATGGCTGTGAGGCCATCGCCGAGCATATCCTCTTTCATCCGGACTGTAACCGTCGGCTCTGGATTCACACCAGATCTGCTGTCCCTTTGTCCCGATGACAAAGGCGCTCGCGGGCTTCTCGAAAGAGTTACCGCCGGTGGGGAATTTCACCCCGCCCTGAGAATAGGGGAATAATCTAACAAGACAGCAGGGCGAGCGCCAGATAAAACGTTTTTATGATAGCATTCAAAGAAATTTTATCCCTGTGAAAGTGTGCAATGGCTCTAAAGTTAGATTTATCAGCGAAAGGTGAAACAATGTGAATTGAGGCTGGTGGATAAACTCTCTGTCAATTCACAAGACAGTCAGTGTCCAGTAGATGTGTAATGAAGTCCTGAGTAAAGCGTTTTCAACTAGTTGAGAGATTCGCCTGATCGCATTAGTAGCTCGGTTCTGTTCGGCCTGCTTGATCTGGAAATCGCTAACGGGATTGGCGGTAAACTTCTGATGTTGAGACTTGCGACTCAATGCCTGGACGAATCAAGAGAGTGAATCAACCAGGTGGATAAACTGGGATAGATATTCGAAAGGAAGAACTAGAGTGACTTTGACCCGATCATCATCAACGTGGGTGATGTTCAGATCGTCCTGCAGAAACGAAAGAGAGGGCCCCCATTTCCAACAGGTACAAATCTAATGTCGCATAAGAAATAAAGATTGAACTATCGGAATAGAAAGATGGACAAATAGAAAGACCTGAAAACCTCAAAAGAAAAGGGGAGTTGCGGCAACAACTCCCCTCGGTATTACTGACCCCGGCAAGGGTCGTTTTCCTTTCCCTTCTACAAGAAAGGTCTTTGCGCTTTGGAAACAATAATCCAGCCTTCGGAGTCTGTCAAGACTTCTCTGTCTAATTCCGCACAACAGGGACTGCCTTTCGAGCGCCCCGGCTCTGTAACAACAGGGGCGCTTAAACCAGCGCAACCTATTTTTAAAAATGGTTTTAAGGTCGACTGGCTTGAAGTGACGATTCGCAATATCGATCCAATGAAAGCCATAGATGATTTTTTAGGTCTTGATCCAAACCTATTTGTCAAGCTTGATCATGGCATGCACCGCTATCCGGATTGCCTACAATACGGCCACGTCTTTGCCTGTTATTCATCGACGCAACCCGAACGCGGCACCAAGTTAATTCTTGGTGGTCAAGCTCTCGAAGAGGTCTCCGTAGACGCTGTTAATATCATTCGTCGTACGATCCGCTATGCTCATAAGCCCACCGAAGAAGATCCTTACCAGGACATATCGTTTGCTCGGATAGATATCGCGTTCGACGATTTTACTGGTGTTTTGTCTTTCGATGGTCTTTTCGATGCCATCATGAAACCCAAAGAAGAACGCAAATTGGTTACACGTTTTTGGCATTGTGACCCACGGACGCCTTATTGGTTGGTCGGTGACAGAGCAGGGTCCCGGCGCGGTGAATCCTTCTCCTTTGGTAAATCCGATAGTCAAAGATTCCTCACTTTTTATAATAAGCGGCTGGAACGAATCGCCTACCATATCGACAAGAAAGAGCCTATCCCAGAGATTTACGATCACCCGCAGTTCAACTGGTGGCGCGTCGAGGGTCGTTGGAAAAAAGCCAGTGCGAAAAACATTGCCCTTGAAATATATGACACAGGACTTGGTAATGCTGCTGGCATGCTGCGGGGTATGGTTGATTTCCGCGAACTGGATTCTGATGTGGATCATCAAGACCGCCGAACGGTTTGCGAATGGTGGGAAACGCTCCTCGGTTTTGGCGAAATAATGCGCACAGGCCGCAAAAAGGCCATTAAGTCGATAGATGAAAAAGCCCGTTATCTGTTTAGGAATATGCGGAAAATGATAGGTCAGGTTGGCGCAATCCTTGGTGCCGATAAAATATCTGAAATTATGCGTGCTGGTGCAAAAGATACAACGGAAGAGGAGTGGAAACGGCTTTTCCAGCGATCATATATAGACCCACAAAAAATAGGATGGTGCCATTTGGTGCCGTCTGCACCGCCAGATTGTCCATTCTAAGGGAGGGAAAATGAAAGTTAGAAGTGCCAAGTTCAGTCATATTCAGACTTGTGGTGATTTACGTGATGCGCTGCCGCGCATGGGGTATCGCTTTTTTTGGGTTCGCTGGGGTTCTATTGATGTGCCAGTGGAACGTCGTTGGGTAATTGAAACGCTCATACAGCATCAAGATTGCGGCATTATTTACGAGGACTCGGGCCGCTCTTTGGCCATTTTGTCGATCCAGTAAAAGGAGGGGGGGGATGTCTCAAGTTTTAGTGGTGCTTTGGTTTGTTGTTCTTGTCGTCTACGTTGCCCGTCTCTGGTATCAAATAATAAAACAGGAGTTCTTTAAACGATGATTAATATGGTAACAGTCCAACAAAAAGGAGAGCCGCGGACAGTCCGTCTCTATCGTGATGTGGAGTCAGAAATAGAGAAGATTGCCCGCGACTCAGGCGGAACAGTTACATCTGTAATCAATTACCTCCTTATTCAATCCCTGAGGGATCAGGAGAGAATACGGATGTAATACAAGTGTAATACATACAGCCCATAATCAAAGCCCTATGCTCCTTAACAAGCACAGGGCTTTTTTAATATCAACCACTCAGAAAGGAAAAATCATGTTCGGTACAGCTCAGATGAAAGACGCCAAGCCTAATGGTCCCGTCAAAGAAACAGCAAAAGGTTACACCCGCGCCTATTTGGTTCCCGGTCGCGAAGGCTACCAGATCGTGAAAATCTTCACTAAAAACGCTGCAATTCTCAAGGATGACATCAATGGCCTGATTGTGCGTTTCAAAGACGCCAACTTCGTTTTTGCGGAGTAATCAATAATGTTTGGGGAATACACACTACACACCATTGCAATTACCGGGGTTGCTCAATTTGACTACTTTTTCACCCTCGGGTGTGCCTTCGGGCTTGTGATGTTCCCTTGCTACGCAATTATGGCGATTTTATCGAGGTCTTAACGATGACAGAAGCAGATTATCAATTTTTGATGGGGCAAGCTGGTGTCTTGGCCGGGATGATGGTCGCCTTTTTCATAGGCAAATCAATACTCTAGAGGACAAGGGAAGAAAATAAATGAAAGGGGGACAAAGTTATGGATTTGCTTGGTGTAACGCTCAACACAACCGATGTCGGTACTATCATGAACTTGGTTGTTGCCGGTCTGGCCACTCTGTGGGGCTTCCGTAAAGTTATCAAAACACTCAACCGTTCCTAATCGGAACGCCAACGAGCGGGGAGCAATCCCCGCTTTTTTCTTTGGTGCATTATGAGACAGATAATAAATATTCTTTTTTTGCTTCTTGGTCTTTGCCTTGGTGTCGGTGTAGCTTTTTCGTACGCGATAACACTTACTGATCAAATATCGGATTGGCAATCATCCGGTTATAGTGTTAGCGTTTATGATTGTCCAACGTACGTTCCTGATACAATTGCAGTTGCATCATATGAGTGGCAGCCGGGAAGTTACTCCTTTTTTTACGCGTCCGCATCTTGTCTGACATGCACGTCCTCGTCGTCGTTTTTTACTCAGTCTCAATATGATAATTTTATTAATACATCATCCATGTATTGTACACGTCTTGTTCCGACCGCTGAGAATGGCGTTCAGGACAATGATGAGGATGGGATAGATTGTGGCGGTACTACTGGTGTCGATTGTGTCACTCGTTGCCCTGATGGTTATGTTCTTGACGGGAGTACATGTATTCAAACAACATCACCACCCGATGATTTAGTTGGAACAGAACTGCCCGATGGGTCAATAGTTTCCTCGGATGATGTTTGGATATTGCCGGGTATGCAGGCCGACCCCATATTAGCATCACCCGATACTGAAATATCCCCCGATGCTTGGGGTTATGGCGATCCGGGGAGTAGTGGGCCGAACCTGACAACCTACACGGACCCCAATGACACTGTCGGGGATTATGTTATTCGGGATGATGACGGAAATATTGTTGGTGTTAAAATCACAGGCCCTAGTGAGTCAACAGACAATGGGGATGGGACAACCACTAACGTCACCACAACCACAACATATAATCAAGACACTGGCCAGAATCAAACCACCACCACAACCACAACAACAGATAACGCCACAGGTGAAACATTAGATTCCAGCACTGTTTCATCTGGTTCTAGTGGTACATCTGGCGGCGTCGGTCTCGTTGGTGTTGGTCTCGGTAGTACCTCCGGGGTCACTGGTGACCAATACGCACGTGGAACCGATGCCCTTACCGATGCAATAGAAGGCACTGACGAGGATGGCAACACCACTACGTTCACAGCACCAACCGATGGTGTTTTTCAGCCACCTGAAAATGACGAAACTGAATATGACACCGATGGTTTTGTTGATGATTACATCGGCCAATATCAGGACTTCGGCTGGCTGCCACTTTTCACAGAATCCCGCATAGAAACATCATCACAGACGTGTTCCATTGATGGATATATCACATTGTCTGGCCAATCAATCCCCGTCTCGTTTTCCATGTGCGAATTCGAGGGACACTTTCAGTCGCTTGGCTTGATGCTTGCCGTTGTCTGCCAGTTTTACGCAATAATCATAGCGTTTGGAGGTGTAGATTGATAAACCCTCCCAAACAACCCCTTCATTCAACAACCGGGCTTTTGATCTTTAAAACTGTCAGCGTAGCGTCAATGAACTCGCCACACATGACCTGTGCTTTTAGCATAATGTCATGTGTCTGTACCACCAAAGGGGGGCAATCATGCAATATTTAATCGCTGCTGTTGGGTGGATTGTTACAAAGCTCGCTTCCCGAGGTGCGCAAGCAACTGCCGAATTCATTGCATTTCGCGGACTATATCTGTTCCTTATGGTAACGGTGCTGCCGTATGTCCTCGTCAAGCTCGGTACTGGCCTTGCTTCTCGTGTTTATGACTATGCTGCTACGCAGTACGGCACCCTTAACGGTTTCGTGCTGCAAGGCACCGGCTTATTCGGCTGGCTGTTGGATTGCTTTCAGGTTCCGTACTGCTTCACGCTCATTATGTCCGCCTACGCTATCCGCTATTCTGTCAAGTTATTCAAACTTCTGATTATTTGGAGATAATTTACCGCCATACTGTTTGTTATTCTTTCACTTTGCCTCAACTGCTAACTATCAGGAATCAAAGCTATGTCGATTAAACATATAACCGGTGTTCCCGGTACAGGAAAAACCTATTATGCAATTAAGCAAGTTATCCTCCGTTATTACCGATGGAATGATGATCTTTTTGAATGGGAAATTAATCCAGAGAAGACAAAAAAACCCGTTCTCATCTACACAAATATTGATACGCTGAAACTCCCTCACATCAACATAGAGCACTACTGTGAAGAGCGCGGAATTACCGTCTATGAATTCTTTACGACCGAATATTGGGAAAACAACGTTCCATATCACGATTATCAGATTGTCGTGATCCTTGATGAAGCACAGAAATTCTACCCGTCAAGCTACCGGCTCCACGGATCACCACCACCTGGGCAAAATACGCTCTTTTGGTTCCAGTACCACCGACATTTCGGCCCCGATGTTTACATTATCACTCAAACCTACGATGCTGTTTGTCGGCACGTTGTCCAGTTGGCAGAGTATGAAATCCACGCAAAATCAAAAGTTCTCACTCTGGGCAATCAGTTTGTTTATGTCTACCGCACTGGCCTCGGTCCTGATGCCATTGTTGGTGGTAAAAAGTACACGTACGAAAAAAAGGTGGGTATGCTTTATCAGTCGTTCCAGAGCGAGTCTGACGATAGTACCCGCCCAAACCCTTTAAAAAAATACATAGCAATAACAGCCGCCCTTGCTGTCCTCGCTATTGTCCTTTTATACCGCTCTCTAACCTCAATTGGTCAACCCGCAGAAGCGGAGGCGGCCCACCGAGTGAAAGACGAGGGTGGGACCGCTTCCGCTGTGGTCCAGCCCATGCCAAAAAAACAACCTCCCAAGCAACCCCGAAGAATGATTGTTTACAACGCAAGTGATCTGCCTGAACCTGAACTGGATGATAAACAGATTATTGTCGCCACCGGGGGGTTGTGGATGTCTGGCAAACTGAAAGCTATTGAATTTTACGGCGATCTTATTTCTGTCAAAAAGTTTGACTTCCCATACACCACAGACGGCGATCAAGTATTGATGCAACTTCCTGAAAGTCTTCTTAACAGTCTTCAAATAGCCAAAAATGACCGCTATTATCAGGACACAGAAGGTCAATGGCACGATATGACGCCTCAAGCAGACGTCGAGCGTGATCCTATAAATACCAAGGGGTTTAAAGTGAGTAATCCGCGTAAGGAAGCAGATGACAGGCGGCGACAGCGCAATGGTGACTATGGTGATCTCCTGCCATTGCCAAAAGATTAAAACGGTTTATTCTTCTGTCTTTATCTGCTAGGCTTTGCACCTATTGAAATTGCCAAATACAGGAGTGTTATATGTCGAGTTCGAAATTGGAAAAGGTGCACATAGACAAAGCGTTGATGTTTCTCATGGTGGGGCTTCAAGCTGAATATGATATCAAATACGGACAACTTGCAAGGTGGCTGGAAAAACGTCATAAGATCAAAATAACAGCCCAAGGGTTGAGAATGAAATTGACTTCTTTTAAAACTGAGTATATGTTTTAGAAACGAGTTTTGTCGCATAAGAAATATTATGTAAACTTTAGGGTGGGCTGATAGTTGGAAGACATTTATACCGCTTGAGCAACTTGCTTAACAGCCTCGCTGAGTAATTCAATACCACGAACAATATTCTCAAGCGAACTGCTTTCTGCAATGTTGTGACTTATCCCATTTCGTGATGGGATGAAAACCAAGGCTGTTGGTGCAAGCTTTGCCAGATGCATGGCATCGTGGCCCGCACCACTAGGCATACAGTGATAACTCCAGCTGTGTTGTCTGGCTATGTCTTTCAGGTGATCTCGCAATCCAGTGTTCAACGTAATTGGTTGATCATCACACAGCAGCATACTTTCAATCTGACATTGATGGGTCTGTTGAATGATCGCAATCTGTGCTTTGAAGTTATCCGTCATGATGCGTTTGCGCTCGAGGTCAATATCTCGGATGTCAACACTGAGTTGCACTTCTCCGGGAATAACGTTCATGGCATTGGGTCGATTGTGAATTTCTCCTACCGTGGCCACACTGTCCGGACTGCTGTCACAGGCAATGTTGCGCACGGCAAGGATGAGCTCCGCTGCGGCGACCAGTGCATCATGTCGTAATGCCATAGGTGTTGTGCCGGAATGGTCGTTTTGGCCGATAATCTTCACTCTGAATCGTGTCGGTGCGGCAATGGCTGTAACGATACCAAGATCGATCTTCTGGTGTTCCAGAACCGGGCCCTGTTCGATGTGCAGCTCGAAGAAGCTCTTGATGTCTTGCGGACGCAGGATATCTTGTGCGTGATTGTCAGGAGCACAGCCACCTTGCTGAAGCGCTTGATAAAAACTAATTCCCTGGTGATCGCGGATGGATTGCATCATGTTGCAAGTGAGTTGCCCGGTTAATCCCTTACTGCCCAGCGTTGCTACACCAAAACGGCTCGATTCTTCACAGCAGAAATTTATCAATTCAACAGGATGTTTTGTGGAGATATTCTCATCATTGAGATGGCGGATAATTTCCAGACCGGCAAGAACGCCAATGACTCCATCATAATGGCCGCCCTGCGGAACTGTGTCGAGATGTGATCCAATCATGACCGCTGGAAGCTGTTGATTTTCCGCCGCTCTACGCCCACGAATATTACCGAAACTGTCTATACGCACGCTGAGACCAGCATTTTGCATGCTTCTGATCAAATAATTTCGTGCTTCATAATCAGGCGGGGTCAAGGCAAGACGAGTGACCCCGCCATTATCGAGGACACCGAACTGGGCAATGGCACAAAAGTCGTCCTGAAACCGTTTTGCGTTTATCATGTGGTCTCCTTGCTAGCCAACACTGGCTAATTCGAGGCGGGTTCCCCAGCGTTGTTGCAGTGTATGTCGTAAACCTGCGTAGCACGGTGCTGTTAAAAAATCAGCTTGTAAGGCGAGTTCAAGTGCATCTTCACGGGCCAGCTCGAGAATGTCGGCATCATGAAGAAGGTTGGCAACTCGAAAATTTTCGATCCCTGCCTGGCGGGTGCCGAGGAACTCTCCCGGGCCACGCAATTCAAGATCGGATTCGGCAATTACGAAACCATCATTTGAACCTTCCATGATTTTGAGTCGTTTGCGCCCTTCTTCACTACATTGATCTGATTGTACCAGAAGGCAGTAGCTTTTAGCGGCTCCGCGACCGACTCTGCCACGTAACTGATGTAGTTGGGCCAGACCGAAGCGCTCTGCATGTTCAATCACCATAACCGAGGCATTAGGAATATCGATGCCGACTTCTATGACAGTTGTTGCGACCAGATAATCGAGTTCTCCCTGTTTGAAGAGCTGCATAACCGCTTCTTTATCCCTGGCATGGAGGCGCCCATGCAAAAGCCCTCCCCTGTAACTGTCTCCCAAGGCGTTTTGCAAGGACTTAAAAGCATCTGTGGCAGCTTGAAGATCGGAATGTTCACTTTGCTCTACCAGCGGGTAAACAAAATAAACCTGATGCCCTTTGTCCAGCTGTTGTTTTACAAATTCAATGAGCTGGTCCCGTTGATGTTTACGCACAATTCGAGTCGTGACCGGAGTGCGGCCCGGTGGTAATTCATCGATGATCGACATGGACAGATCCCCATAAAGTGTCAGAGACAGTGTGCGGGGGATTGGAGTGGCTGTCATTACCAGGGTGTCTGGATGACGCCCTTTTTTACGCAGTTGTTGCCGTTGCTGTACACCAAAACGATGTTGTTCGTCGATGATGACCAGACCAAGGTCATGAAATTCCACATCATTTTGGAGGACAGCATGGGTTCCCACCAAGAGATGAAGATCGCCTTGTTTGAGTTGTTGTAACAGCTCTTGTCGCTCAGGTTTAGTGGTTGAACCTGTGAGCAACGCGCTGTTGAGACCAAGGAGCGTCAACCAGTGATGAAACTGATGGAAATGTTGTTCGGCGAGAATTTCGGTTGGAGCCAGGACTGCACTTTGGGCGCCATTTTCAATGGCGATCAATGCGGCCATCAATGCAACAATCGTTTTGCCACTGCCGACATCCCCCTGGATAAGACGGTTCATCGGATGTGGTGAGAGCATGTCCAGTTTTATTTCTCCGAGAACGCGTTTTTGGGCATGGGTAAGACGAAACGGCAACGCTTTTGCCAGTGGCTGGGTAAAGCGGTGTTCCAACGTGAATGCCCTGCCCTGCTCCAGCTGGACACCTCGATGACGTAATGCCAGCCCCAGTTGCAGGTAAAAGAATTCGTCGTAAATCAAAGTCGTGCGTGCCCGATCCCGCCCTTGTTGCAATATTCCGAAATCGCTGTTGTTGGGAGGGCAATGACAGTGAAGTACCGCTTCATTTAAAGGCAGCAAATGCCGTTTTTCAAGCAGAGCGGCGGGGATATGCGTTGGTATCTGGTCGGCATATTGACTGACGGCTTGTTGACAGAACGAACGCAGTTGTTTTTGCGATAACCCCTCGGTCAAAGGATAGATCGGCAAAATACGTTGATCCGAGTTGCCGGTGGTCCTGAATTCCACTTCGGGATGAAGTATCTCACGATGCCCGGAGAATATTTTTACTTCTCCATAAACCTGGATATTCCGGCCCGGGAGGTAGTTTTTCTTCATCCATTCGCGCCGATAATGAAACCATTTGAGCAGAATCTGGCCACTGTTGTCACTGACAACGACTTCATAGAGCTTTTTCCGCCCGCGGCCGACGGCAACTTCGTCAGCACTGAGGATTTGACCATGAAACTGGCCGGATTCGCCTGGTTTTAACTGACTGATGGAGGTGAAATGTCGACGATCTTCGTAGCGGATTGGCAGGGTGAACAGCAGGTCTTCAATAGTACGCAGACCCAGGCGGAGAAGTTTTTCATACAGTCGCGAACCGACCCCTCTGAGTTCACTCAGAGGGGCGTTTAACGTGGTCGACGGTGTTTCGCAACTGTTCATTGAGATAGTTGATCTCGTTTATGTTGTGCTCTATGAATCGACAAACAGAGCGTTAAGCCGATTGAGTAACTCATTTACATCCAAACCATGGTTGATGGCCCCCTGCTCCAACGATTCATGTTTGGCCCCGGAACAGGTGGAACAGCACAATCCAAAGGATTCCAACACCTCTTTGGCTTGTGGATGGCATTTGAGAATTTCGGCCATTTTCGTTGCTTTATCGATCATACTGGCGGTCTTTATTTATATTCGACTTCAGTGACTTCGTAAACTTTGGTGCCGGAGGGAACCTGAATACGAACTTCATCATCAAGGGTATGACCAATCAGTGCTTTACCCACCGGCGAGGTAACGGAAATCTTACCCTGCTTGATGTCGGCCTCATCTTCACCGACGATCTGGTAAACCACTTCATTGTCCGTGTCGGTATCAAACAGAGTGACGGTTGCACCGAAAACGATTTTTTCCGTATTGATGCTTTTCGGGTCAATGACTTCGGCACGTGCCAGTTTGTCATTGAGCTCAGCAATACGACCTTCGATGTGAGCCTGACGGTCTTTAGCGGCGTCATATTCGGCGTTTTCGGAAAGGTCACCGTGGGAACGAGCTTCAGCAATGTCCTGTACCACTTTAGGGCGATCAACGCGGACACGGGTTTTAAGCTCTTCCTGAAGACGGGCGTAACACTCGGGGGTCATGGGTACTGAATCAGCCATTCGTTCTATTTCCTCTTTTAAAAAAGAAAGTTACGGGCAGAAGAGTTCCGCCCGCAACCTTTGGTGTTCAATCAGAATTGTTTTGCTGCAAGGTTAAAAACTATACTCCTGCAGTGCCACAGCGTCAAGACTTTCTCTCTGCATCGCCATGATGCCGTCGATAGCAGCATCCATACCGGTAACGGTGGTGAAGTATGCCACGCTGTAAATCAGGGCTGAACGGCGGATCGAATAAGAGTCCGCAATGGATTGCATGCCGAAGGTGGTGTTGAAAACCATGGCAATGTCGCCATTCATGATGGCATCCACACAGTGAGGCCGACCTTCTTTGACCTTGTTGACCCGTTCAACGTGCAAGCCGTTTTCTTCAATTACTGTTGCCGTACCACCGGTAGCGATCAGACTGAAACCGGCAGCAACCAGCTTGCGGGCGATCTCGATGGCCGCAGGTTTGTCACTGTCCTTTACGCTGATAAAGACTTTACCGCTCAGTGGCAGGTTGACCCCGGCGCCAAGTTGCGCTTTAGCAAATGCTTTGCCGAAGTCTTTATCCAGGCCCATGACCTCACCCGTCGATTTCATTTCAGGGCCGAGCAGTGTGTCAACGCCGGGGAATTTGGCAAACGGGAACACTGATTCCTTGACGGCAACATGGTTGGGGACGATGTCGTTGAGGATGTTCAGTTCTTTAAGGGTTTTCCCGGCCATCAGGCGTGCGGCAATTTTGGCTAACGGCCGCCCGGTTGCTTTAGAGACAAACGGTGATGTCCGGCTGGCGCGAGGATTGACCTCAATCAGGTAAACAATGCCATCTTTGACGGCGAACTGGATATTCATCAGACCTATGACGCCCAGTTCAAGGGCCAGGGCTCGAGTCTGACGCCGGACTTCTTCGATCAGTGATTCCGCCAGTGAATAAGGTGGCAATGAGCAAGCCGAATCCCCGGAGTGAATCCCCGCTTCTTCAATATGCTGCATGATTCCGCCAATAACGACATCTGTACCGTCTGCCAGCGCATCGACGTCGATTTCAATCGCATGATCAAGGAATTTATCGATCAGGATGGGATGTTCCGGTGACGCCTGAACCGCAAACTTCATGTAGTTGCGTAGTTGGTCAATGCTATAAACAATCTCCATAGCGCGGCCACCGAGCACATATGAGGGACGTACAACAACCGGATAACCGATTTGATCGGCAATGGTTTCGGCTTCTTCGAAAGAGCGTGCCAAGCCGTTCGCCGGTTGTTTGAGGTCCAGTTTATGTAAAAGCGCCTGGAAGCGCTCACGGTCTTCCGCGCGGTCAATCGCATCAGGGCTGGTACCAATAATTGGTACTCCGGCCTTTTCGAGAGCAACAGCCAGTTTTAGCGGTGTTTGGCCACCAAACTGAACAATGACACCATCGGGCTTTTCAACTGCGACAATCTCAAGAACATCTTCGAGCGTCAGAGGCTCAAAATAAAGACGGTCTGACGTGTCGTAGTCGGTTGAAACGGTTTCCGGGTTGCAGTTAACCATGATGGTTTCATAGCCATCATCATGCAGGGCAAAAACACCGTGGACACAGCAATAGTCGAACTCGATCCCTTGGCCGATGCGGTTAGGCCCGCCACCGAGAATCATGATCTTCTTTTTATTGCTGGGGTTTGCTTCGCACTCTTCCTCATAGGTGGAGTACATGTACGGCGTGAACGCTTCGAATTCGGCTGCGCAGGTGTCTACCCGCTTGTAGACGGGGCGAATGTTGTTGTCGTGGCGCAGTTGACGCACCGTGTTTTCATGGCTGTCCAGCAGGTAGGCCAGACGACGGTCTGAAAAGCCGTATTGCTTGGCCTCGTGCAGCAGTTCGATCCCCTCTTCTGATCCGGACAGAATGGCGTTACGCTGGGCATAAAGTTGCGACTCTTTTTCAATAATCTGGCGGATGTTGTTCACGAACCACGGATCGAGACCGCTGATCTGGTAGATTTCTTCAATGGCGATTCCGGCACGCAGCGCGTCGCCTAAATACCAGACCCGATCAACGTTGGGGACACGCAACTTGTTGCGCAGCAGCTCCATGTCGCTGTCACTTAACGGCGTTCCGATCTCGGCCGGTGTAGCAAAAAGTCGGCTTTCAAAGCCATCGGAGCCGATTTCCATAGAGCGTAATGCTTTCTGGAAGCTTTCTTTAAAAGTGCGCCCAATTGCCATCGCTTCGCCAACCGATTTCATCTGAGTCGTCAGGGTCGGGTCGGTACTGGGGAACTTCTCAAAAGTAAAGCGGGGAACTTTGGTGACCACATAGTCAATGGTCGGTTCAAATGACGCGAAAGTTTCCCGGGTGATATCGTTGGGGATCTCGTCAAGAGTGTAACCAACGGAAAGCTTGGCGGCAATTTTGGCAATGGGGAAGCCGGTCGCCTTGGACGCCAGTGCTGAAGAACGAGATACGCGTGGATTCATTTCAATGACAACCAGACGACCATCTCTGGGATTGATTCCGAACTGGATATTGGATCCGCCAGTTTCAACGCCGATTTCACGGATTATCTTCAGGGAGGCATCCCGTAGAATCTGATATTCCTTGTCTGTCAGGGTTTGAGCCGGAGCGACAGTAATGGAATCGCCGGTATGGACACCCATGGCGTCAAAGTTTTCGATGGAACAGATGATCACGACGTTGTCGGCCAGGTCGCGCATGACCTCTAGCTCGTACTCTTTCCAGCCGATAACCGATTCTTCAACGAGGATTTCTTTGGTCGGAGAAGCGTCAATGCCAGCCATGGCCATGGTCTCGTATTCTTCGCGATTGTAGGCAATGCCACCACCGGTTCCACCCAGGGTAAAAGATGGGCGGATGATAGCTGGGAAACCGACGTCTTCAATGACCTCCATCGCTTCATCGTAGTTGTGGGCCAGACCTGAACGGGGTACGGCAATGCCGATATTGTCCATGGCCTGCTTAAACAGGGTCCGGTCTTCAGCTTTCTCAATGGCTGGAAGCTTGGCGCCGATCAACTCTACGCCAAACTTTTCCAACGTGCCGTCTTTGGCGACGGCAACCGCAGTGTTCAATGCCGTCTGGCCACCAAGGGTCGGGAGAACGGCATCAGGGCGTTCTTTTTCAATAATTTTTGCCAACACTGCAGGGGTGACCGGTTCAATATACGTCCGATCAGCAAAATCCGGATCCGTCATGATGGTTGCCGGATTAGAGTTCAGCAGGACAACCTCATAGCCTTCGTCTTTCAGCGCTTTGCACGCCTGGGTTCCGGAGTAGTCAAATTCACAGGCCTGACCAATAACAATAGGGCCGGCGCCGATAATAAGAATCTTTTTTATGTCAGTACGTTTAGGCATTTATCTATCCTTAGTTCTTGTTTTTCTTGAAGTCGTCCATCAGGCTAATAAAGCGATCAAACAGATAGTGTGCATCGTGAGGACCAGGTGATGCCTCCGGATGATATTGGACGGAAAATGCCGGGAACGACGTGTGACACAACCCCTCGACCGTATTGTCGTTGAGGTTGATGTGACTGACTTCGGACATCTGGTCAAGGCTATCAGCTGAAACGGCAAAACCATGATTTTGCGAGGTGATTTCAACTTTTCCGTTTTCTTTCTGCTGAACGGGCTGATTGCCACCACGGTGACCGAACTTAAGCTTATACGTTGAGCCACCCAAAGCAATGGCCAACAGTTGATGCCCCAGACAGATACCAAAGAGTGGAACCTTGCCCAGCAATTGACGGATATTGTCTTGAGCATAGGTAATGGGTTCTGGATCACCGGGACCATTGCTGAGAAAAACGCCGTCAGGCTTCATCTCCAGGACCTCTGCTGCAGGCGTTGTTGCCGGAACAACGGTCACACGGCATCCTGCACTGACCAGATTGCGCAGGATATTGCGCTTAATGCCGAAGTCGTAAGCGACAACATGGTAGGACGCCGGCTCGTTGAGTTGGGTGTAGCCCTGTTCCAGATCCCATAAGCCTTCTGCCCATTCATAAGGGGCATTGGTCGTCACTTCTTTGACCAGGTCACGACCAACCAGGCCGGGTGCTTTGCGTGCTTTCTCAATCAGGCTGGCAACATCAAGGTCCGTTGTCGAAATCACACCGGTTTGTGCACCATGGTCACGAATGTGTTTTACCAGTGCACGAGTGTCGATCCCTTGAATGCCAACAATATTATTCTGCTGCAGATAGTCGTTCAAGCTGAGTTCACTGCGCCAGTTGCTGGGGAATTCACAGCTTTCCTTGACGATGAAACCGGCAAGATGCGGCTTGGAAGACTCGACATCCTCAGTATTGATACCGTAGTTACCGATTTGCGGATACGTCATTGTGACGATCTCACCATGGTACGAAGGATCTGTCAGGATTTCCTGGTAGCCGCTGAGGCTGGTATTGAAAACGACTTCACCGAAGGTTTCTCCAACGGCACCGATGCTCTGACCGTGGAAAACCCGGCCATCTGCAAGAGCCAGAATTGCTTTCATTCTAGGGGTGTGCTCCTTATTGCTGGTTAGTTGCTGTAGTGCTTGCTGTTCAAATTACTGTTCACGCTGAAAAGTGGTCTTACCCTGACGCATGGTCAACATGGCTGCACCTGTCAGTTCCCATCCATCGAAGGGGGTGTTGCGAGCTTTGGTCTTCATGGTTTTTGCGTCCAGAGTCCATTTGAAATCTGGATCGATCAGGGTGATATCCGCGACACTGCCACAGGTCAAAGTTCCACGTGGGATATTCAGTGCCGTTGCCGGACGATCTGTCAGACAGCTGATCGCCTGTTTCATGGTCAAAACGCCTTCACGAACCAGATTCAAGGTCAGTGGTAAGGCGGTTTCCAGCCCAACAAGACCGTTGGCCGCAACATTAAACTCGACGTTTTTATCATCAATGTGGTGCGGCGCATGATCTGTTGCAATGGCATCGATTGTGCCATCGGCCAAACCTTCTTTCATGGCTGCGACATCATCGGCAGTCCGTAATGGCGGACCCATTTTTGCGTTGACATCATAACCGCGAACGGCTTCTTCAGTCAGCGTGAAGTGGTGCGGAGTGACCTCGCAGGTTGCTTTAACGCCACGAGCCTTTGCTTCGCGGATCAGCTCGACGGTTCGCCGCGTGGAGATATGGCAGACATGCAAGCGGGCGCCGGTCAGTTCAGCCAGCATCAGGTCACGAGCGACGGTTGACGCTTCAGCAACCCAGGGATTTCCGGCCAGACCGAGTTCGGTTGCCACGCGCCCCTCGTTCATAACGCCGCCGGACTTGATCCCCTCATCCTCGGCATGGGCAATGATCGGCATGGAGAATCCACCGGCGTATTCCATGGCCCGGCGGAGGACGTCACCACATTCAACATTGAGACCGTCGTCAGAAAAACCGATGCAGCCAGCCAGTTTCAGGTCGCCCATCTCGACCAGAGAAGTCCCTTTTTGCCCTTTGGTAATGGTACAAATCGGGAAAACATTGGCAGAGCCTTCCAGATTGGCTTTGTTGATCATGTAGTGGACGATGGCTTTGTTGTCATTAACCGGTTTGGTATTCGGCATACATGCGACAGACGTAAACCCGCCGGCAGCAGCTGCCCTGGTGCCGGTAATGATGTCTTCTTTGTACTCATAGCCCGGATCACGCAGGTGAACATGGATATCAATCAGGCCCGGAGTGACAAGCAGGCCATCGGCATCAATAACCTCGTCAGCACCCTCCGTTGCCAGGTTCTCCCCAATCTCAACGATCACCCCTTCGGCAATGACCAAGTCGAAACGGCCATCAATATCCTGTGAGGGGTCGATGATATGTCCATTTTTAATCACTGTTTTCATTGCAAACCTCTTCTCTCAGGAGTGGGATTATTCTTCGTCGCTACCGCCAGCCAGCAGATACAACAGCGCCATCCTGACGGCAACACCGTTCTCAACCTGATCCAGAATGACATTCTGCACGCCATCGGCAACATAGGAAGAGATCTCAACGCCACGATTGAGTGGACCGGGGTGCATGACAATGGCATCGGGCTTAGCCAGTTTGATATTTTCGGTATTCAATGCGAAAAACTGCGCATACTCACGTAATGTGGGAATCAGTGTATTGCCCCCTTCCCGCTCAAGCTGAATGCGTAGCATTATGACAACGTCGGCATCTTTAATGGCTTCGTTGATGTCGGTGTAGACTTCGGCTCCCAGTTCCTCAATACCGGGTGGCAGCATCGTTGCTGGACCGGCGAGGCGCACTGTTGCACCCATAGTCTTCAAGGCGTAGAGGTCGGACCGGGCCACGCGACTGCGGGCAATGTCACCGATAATCGCGACGGTCAGCCCTTCAATTTTCCCTTTGTGTTCCTTGATCGTCAGCAGGTCAAGCAGCGCCTGGCTAGGGTGTTCGTGAAAGCCATCTCCGGCATTAATGACCGAACTTTTTGTCAGACGTTGGGCAAGATAGTCGGGAGCTCCTGAGCAGGAATGGCGCATAACAATCACATCGGCATTCATTGCTTCAATGTTTTTGGCGGTATCTTCAAGGGTCTCCCCCTTGGTGACCGATGAGCCTGAAGCTGAAATATTGATCGTGTCGGCAGACATCCGCTTACCAGCCAACTCAAAGGAAGTGCGTGTTCGCGTACTGTTTTCATAAAACAGATTGATAATCGTTTTGCCGCGTAATGTCGGAACTTTCTTGATATCGCGCTGATTGACTTCCTTAAAGCTTTCTGCCGTTTCCAGAATCAGTTCGATATCTGCTTTGGAAAGCTGTTGGGTGCCGATAATGTGTCTGTGTGAAAATGCCATGTCACTCCCCTTTGGTCATCAAGGCTTGATCAGTCGTACTTCAAGTGGCAGATGTGCCTCATCAAATAAAACCTGTATTTTTTCATCCCGCGCTGAGGGGACATTTCGTCCGACATAATCAGCGCGAATAGGCAACTCGCGGTGGCCGCGGTCGACAAGAACCGCCAGCTGAATGCTGCTGGGGCGGCCGATATCCATGAGGGCATCCATTGCCGCCCGGATAGTGCGACCGGTATAGATCACTTCGTCCACCAGAATAACGTGGCGGTTGTCCAGGGCAAATGGGATGTCGGTTTTACCCATCGGTCGCACTGAGCCATGACCTACATCGTCGCGGTACATGGTCACATCAACCGCGCCATGAGGCACCTCGCCGCCTTCAATCTCCTTGATACGCTGGCGAATCAAGGCTGCGAGGTGGTCACCTCCGCTGCGAATACCGATCAGCACAAGATTGTCGCAACCCTTGTTTTTTTCGAGAATCTCATGGGTGATTCGGGTAATGGCACGCTCTATGGATGATCCGTCCAAAATGCTTTTTTCTTTGGAACCCATAGTTATTGTCCTCCTTCAATGTGTTGAAAACTATTGGTCTTTGGACAAAAAAATACCTCTCTGTCGCAAAAGACAGAAAGGTCGCGGGTGCAGATGTAGTGCGCTATATGTACAAAAAACGTTGTGCTCATTCAGGCCACCTTTACCAACCTCTCTGGATCGGTTTAAAAGGGGAAAAGATATTTTCGTGAAACTACCAATCGGGCAGGTGTCAAGTCAAGAAAAAACGATCGGTTTAAGACGTTTTTTCTTGACCGTTACCCTTCCGGCGTCAGTGATGAATGTGGGCGCAGTCAACGGTACTTCCACCAATTTTTTCCACACCGTGGGCAACGGCTGCCCATACTGATTCAAGGTTTTCAATCGCAGCCTTTGGACTGCCTGGCAAATTGATGATCAGACAGTTCTTGCGTATTCCTGCCATTGCACGGGAAAGTACGGCCATCGGGGTGATTTTCAGGCTGGCGGCACGCATGGCTTCACCAAAGCCAGGCAAGCTTCGGTCAATAATCGACAGTGTTGCCTCCGGTGTGACATCGCGTGGTGACACGCCGGTACCACCACAGGTGATCAGCACATCACAACAGGCTTCATCCGTCCATTGCGTCAATACGGTTGCGATAGTGGTGAAATCGTCCGGGATAATCTGGTACCGCGCCGTTTTGACCCCTTTTGTTGTTAGCCATTGCATGAGTGCCGGGCCGCTAAGGTCTTCGCGCTCCCCGGCAGCCCCTTTATCGGACAGAATCAGAACCGCCGCGATCATATTTCCTCCGCCCGGTATGTGCCACTTTTGCCACCTTCTTTAAATAACAAGCGCACCTGTCCAATGGAGATACTTTTGTCTGCCCCTTTACACATATCATATATGGTCAATGCGGCCAGAGAAGCGGATACCATGGCCTCCATTTCGACCCCGGTTCTTTCATAAGCGCGGACGGTTGCTTGAACTTCGATTGTTCCCTGTGTTGTATCGCAACAAAACTCAATCGCAGCATGATGGATCGATAGCGGATGTGACAGGGGGATGAGATCTGAAGTTCTCTTGCTGGCAGCGATTCCAGCCAACCGGGCCACAGAAAGGACATCTCCCTTAGTTGTTTTGTGGTCAAGAATATCTTGTAAAATACGGACATCGAGATGAACGATGGCTGACGCAGTTGCGGTCCGCAGTGTTTTTTTCTTGCCACTGACATCGACCATGATTGCCTGACCCTGACCATCAAAGTGGTTAAAACTCATGCCGTTCCCTCCTCGGTATATTCTTCTTTGCTGACGGCTTCCGCTTTAACACGATCAAGCATCAATGCCAGAGCCGGTTTGACATTTTCACGAATGTCGCCAGCGACAATCAGAAACAGAACGTCATCGCCTGGCTTCATTACACCGGAACGTGCCTCGACAGAAACCTTATAGATGCCGGGCATAGCTTCGATGTCCTGTCGGATCCGTTCAATCTTATCCAGATCGGAAACGACCTTCATCTTGTTGACAGTACTATGGTCGCCACGGGACCAGCCCCGCACGATACCATTATGGATCAGCACCATGCCAACGTTGTCGGCAAAATTCGGATCCTTTTTCATTTCTGCAATAGTTTTGGAAATATCCATAGAAACTCCTTATTGATTTATGACGTCACTGCAACAGTTATCATGTATACGGAAACGATCAAAAGCATTTATTCCACCACCGATATAAAGATTTACTTTTACAATATTATTGTATTAATCTTTAAGCATATTTATGTGTCAAATGGAGGATTAGTGTGGTTTCGTTTCAGCCTGAAAAATTCGTTACATGCAATTGCTGTGGCAAGTCGATTCTCGAGAAGTGTGCCATTGAGGACGATGGAAACCTTCTGTGCGGTGATTGTGTGGTTAAAAGTACCAAAAAGGAAGTTAAACAGGTTGAGCAAAACGCGGCAGAAGTACGCAAGAAGGAATACGAGCAGGCCCGTCGCGAAGTTACAAGAAAACAACGGCAAAGAGTGGTTGGTATTTTTTCTCTGTGTCTTGCAATTTTCGCCGGTGTCCAGGCTTTTAACTATCTCAATCGACCGGAACCTGTAAAAAGCGTCCATGTCGATCTCAGTGAGAACCTCGACACGGTGCGGTCAATCATTATTTTTGCTCTGGACTCATACCGGCGAGGCAATGGGGGGAATGTTCCTGCGACTCTCGATGAACTGATTCCTGAATATCTGCCATTAAAATTGAAACCATATTTCAAAGAACTCTCTTATAAAAAAATTAGTGACAAGGAATTTGTGCTAACGAATGATTCACAGGAATGAGGAAGGTAATGGTGACCATTTTTAAAAAGAATTCACCTGGTTATACCTTGATAGAACTCCTGACCGTCATTACGATCATTGGGATACTATCAACGATTGCCATTCCACATTATATTGCCCACCGCGACAATGCCAAAATGGCGACAGTCTACGCGACCCTACACCAAATTCAACTGGCGCAGGAAGTCTATAAAACTAATAAACAACACTATTTCAGTCTGGGAGATACTGTCGTGACGCATGATGATTCCCCTCTGGAAATTGCCGATACTGATTTAGAGCTCTACATCCCTGCAGGCCAGTCATACCAGATTAAAACTGAAGCCGGGACTGAAGAAACAAAATATGAAGTGAGGATTCAGACCAATTTTGATCTAAATATGGATGGTCTGAACGACCTGTTTCTCTTTGCCTCGGATAAAAATTCATTTCCGCTTTACCCTACTACCTTTTAGGCCCTGACACTCCGGGCAATAAAATGTCGAGCGTTGACCGATACGGCAGCGCTCAATCATTGTTCCACAGACCAGACACGGTTGTTCTTCCCGGCCATAGACGTAAAGCTGCTGTTGGAAATAACCGGGTGAGCCATGGCCGTTAACAAAGTCATTCAAGGTTGTCCCGCCTGCCTTAATCGCAGCGAGCAATACTTTTTTAACTGTTGTTGCCAAAATCTCGCATTGTTCTGCGGTTAACTCCCCGGCGGTAAGTCTTGGGTCAATTCTACTGAGAAACAAAGATTCATTGGCATAGATATTCCCAACGCCGACAACGATCTTATTGTCCATCAGCAGGCTTTTTATCGCTACTCTCCTGTTACGGCTTTGATTAAACAGCGCCAGACCATTGAACGAGTCTTCTAGAGGTTCCGGTCCCAGATGTCTGAGCAGAGGATGATTGTCTGCTGAAGCCTCTGTCAACACCACAAGCCCGAAGCGACGCGGGTCATGGAACCTCAGACACCCACCATCGGCAAAATGGAAGTCGATATGATCATGCTTTTGTGGCAGTTGAAAGCTGGGCAACCAGCGCAGACTGCCGCTCATACCCAAATGGATAATGACCGTTTGTTGTTCAAAGACAATCAACAGGTATTTGGCCCGTCGTGTCAGTGCGACAATTCGCTGCCCGGCAAGCCTATCGCTCAGATCTCCTGGAACCGGGTAACGCAACTTGCTCTGATAAACAGACACCACGGCGAGGTGATTGCCGACGAGTACATCATGGAGTCCTGCACGAACGGTTTCCACTTCGGGAAGTTCTGGCATGTCGCGTCCTTGAAAAATGGGAAATAGTGTTGAACGGGCGAATCGTCAGCTTGTCATGAGTTGTTGAATAAAGACACTGGCAACGGCCATGGGAGCAATATAGCGAATTAAAAAATGCCACGCCGGATAGACCCAGCTGGCAGAGCAGTGCAGATTTGCCAGTTGTTGTGTTGCAGAGCGTTTCAAGAACCATCCACTATAGAGAGCAACTGCGAGTCCCCCCAGCGGCAACATGTAGGAAGTTACCAGACGGTCGCAGAAATCGAAAAAAGTCAATGAGCCGACAGGCGTCCAATGCTGTAGCAGGTTAAACGAAAAAACCGAAGGCAAGCCCAGGATAAAAGCACCACAGCACAGTAGTGATGTGGCTTTTACGCGAGACCAGCGTTTTTCATCGACAAGCCAGGCCACCGTCACTTCCAACATCGAAATCGAGGACGATAAAGCGGCAAAGGCCAGTAATAAAAAGAAGAGGATCGCAAGAAGTCCACCCATAGGTGCTGTAGAGAAGACAATGGGAATGGTTTGAAATACCAGTCCTGGCCCTGCCGCCGGATCAAGCCCGGCTGAAAAGACGACGGGGAAGATTGCCATTCCCGCCAGCAACGCGACTAATGTATCAAGGGAAGTCACTTTAACCGCCATACTGAAAAGATCCGCCTGACGATCAAGGTAGGACCCGTAGGTGATCATCACACCGGCACCGAGGGACAAAGTGAAAAAAGCATGACCAACGGCTTCAAGCAGCCCCATTGACGTTAAAGAGGTAAAATCGGGGAAGAAAAGAAAATGCGCTGCTTGAGCGGCTCCCGAAGAGAACAAGCCATGTAGAAATAGATAAAAAAGGAGCAGGAAAAGAATCGGCATGAAAATTTTGCTCCAGCGTTCGATGCCGTTCTGGATGCCTCGTGACACGATCAGACCTGTTGCCAACAAAAACGCTGTCTGCCAGAAAATCATTTGCCCGGGAGAAGATAAAAGTTCTCCGAATAAGGACGCAATCTCCCCGGCGCTGACCAGAGTCAAAGCGCCACAAGCTGATTTGAGCACGTAATCGAAACACCAGCCGGCAACAACGGCGTAGAAAGACAGCAGAATGAACGCGGCAGCAACGCCAGCCCAGCCGACCAGACACCAGGGACTTCTTTTCCCGGCTAGCCGCGCAAAGGTGCCGATCGCATCTTTACCCCCTTCACGCCCGAGGTAGAATTCAGCCATCATAATAGGGATGCCGACAAGAAGAATAGCCAACAGATAAACCAGGACAAAGGCTCCCCCACCGTTTTTGCCGGCAACATAAGGGAATTTCCAGATATTGCCAAGCCCGATGGAGCTGCCAGAGGCGGCGAGGACAAAACCGATGCGTGAGGCCCACTGACTTCGTTGAGTCGTCATGGTTTTCATTCCAAGGCTTGCTTTAGAAGCAGATCCCGCTCTGCTCCATCTTCTCGTAGGTTATCTCTTCAACGCTCCCACTGAATTCAGCGCGTTCAAGGCGGTGGCTTTCAAGATAATACCATTGGCCCTGATGCAGGTGAAATTCTGAAAGTTCAAAATATTCAAGGTCCTGTCGCTGATAATGAACCGAAAGAAAAAACAGAACCTGCGCACGGGTTTCATTCAATTGTCGATGTTGCAGAATGTCGCAGGAATTGATCCGGTAATCTTTGTCCAGTGTTGCCTGGCCGTATTTGATGTAATCGCTGCGGGATGGAAACTGCAGACGAAAGTTGGACTCGGGATGATAGGTGTCGTAGATGAAACCGAAATCATTCCTTCTGAACGCCTCAACCCGGTTGCCAACCAATTCGGCCGGGGTAATCCCAAGCAATTTTTTCGTGGCGGTAACACCATTGTTCAGACAGCATTTCTTATATTTTAAGCCACTGCCGCAGGGACATGGGGCATTTCTTTCTGCAGCCATGAGGTTTATTACCTTTTTAAACGGGGGTCGAGTGCGTCGCGCAGCCCTTCACCCAGCAGGTTGTAGCCGAGAACTGTCACCAGGATGGCAACGCCGGGGAAAAAGGAAAGCCACCAGGCGGTTCCCAAAGTTTGTTTGCCAACAATAAGCATGTTGCCCCAGGAAGGCGTTGGTGGTTGCACGCCGATACCAAGAAAAGACAGGGCACTTTCAGTGAGAATGGCCCCGGCAACGCCCAGCGCGGCAGAAACCAGCACAGGGGATAAGGCATTTGGCAGAATATGGCGAAAAATAATTCGCCGGTCACTGGCGCCAAGAGAGCGGATCGCCAGAACGAAGTCACGATTGCGCAACGACATGAATTCAGCGCGAACCAGACGGGCAACGCCCATCCAGCCGGTTAAGCCGATAATCATCATAATGTTCCAGATCGAGGGTTCCAGAAAGGCAATAACCGCCAGAATGAGAAAAAACGAGGGGAAACACAACATGATGTCAACAAAGCGCATCACAATCGTATCCACCCAGCCCCCGTAGTAACCGGCTAATGCGCCGAGTAAAATGCCAATGACGGTGGCAATGCCGACAGCGACGAATCCAACCAGCAACGAGATGCGTGCTCCGTAAGCAATACGGGTAAACACATCCCGTCCCAAATCGTCTGTGCCGAGCAAGGCATGAAAACTGGGTGGTTGCAGCTGGCGTGAAATGTCGACAGCGCCCGGATCGCTGCTGAGCAGTGGCGCGATCATAGCCAAAATGAACATGACGCAAACCATGGCACCACCGGCCATGGCCATTTTGTTTGCAGCGATCTGACGCCATGTCGCGACATTACGCCCATTCATAGGTATTATCTCCGTTCAATCAGATCAGAGAGTAAACGATGACCCTGTTGCACATAATGACCACTTTGCTTCGCCTGCTTTTCACAGTAGCGGTTTTCTGATGATGTGGCAAAAGAGCCATCAGAAGCGTACAGAATATAGGGAACCGGATCGGGGGTGTGGGTTCTGAGTTCAACCGGAGTCGGATGGTCCGGTAAAACCATCAATCTGAACTCGCCAAGCTGATCGGCCCGGTCCAGGATTGTGCCGACCACCTGCTCATCAAACAGTTCAATCGCCTTGATTTTTTCCTGCAGATCACCGGAATGGCCTGCCTCATCCGGCGCTTCAACATGCAGATATACAAAGTCGTGGCGCGATAACGCTTCAATAGCGGCTTCCGCTTTGCCCAGATAATTGGTGTCAATATACCCCGTCGCTCCAGGCACGTTGATCACTTCCAGACCGGCATAAATTCCGATCCCTTTGATCAAGTCAACAGCGGAGATAACGGCGCCGGTCAAGCCGAACTTCTGCTGATATGTTTCCATCTGCGGTGCCTTGCCGTGGCCCCACAGCCAGATAGAACTGGCAGGCGCTTTGCCTTCATTGCGCCGTTTTATATTGACCGGATGGGTATTAAGAATCATCTGCGCCGTGTTCATCAGATGAATCAGTTCCTCTGCGCCATCACCCTCGGGCATCTTGTCTTCGATGCTCTGATTGATAATGTCGTGAGGTGGAACAAAGCGCAGTTGGTCTTTGCCATTACGCCACACCATGAGATGGCGGTAAGACACGCCGGGATAAAATTCAAACGCATCACTACCCAATTCTTCCTGAAGTGTGGCTATGATCTGTTGCGCCTCTTCCGTTGAAATGTGCCCTGCGGCAAAATCCGCCATATAGAGCTTGCCGTAGTGATGGATAATATCGACGAGATTAAGACGAAAAGCGACGTCATTTGGACCTAAAGCGACATTCATGCTGGCCGCTTCCAATGGGGAGCGACCAGAATAACACTCGGCAGGGTCATAACCGAAGACACTGAGGTTGGCAACATCACTACCCGGATGAAAACCTTCAGGCACTGTTTCGGCCAGGCCAATTTCGCCAGCAGCAGCGAGTTTGTCCATGTTGGGCGTTGATGCATATTCCAATGGCGTCTTGCCATCCAGAGCATCCAACGGCTCATCAGCCATACCGTCACCGAGTAGAACCAGATATTTCATACAATCCTCTTAAGCCGCTAACCGCGGGGATGAAAAGTTTGATGAACATGGCGGACATGTTCACGTGTTACATGGGTATAAATCTGTGTTGTTGAAATGTCAACGTGACCAAGCAGCATCTGGACCACGCGTAAATCTGCCCCGTTTTCCAGCAGGTGCGTGGCAAACGAATGGCGTAAAGTATGGGGCGTTACATTTTTGGTAATTCCGGCGTCCAGCGCACGGCGCTTAATCATCTTCCAGAACCCCTGACGTGTCAACCCCTTGCCGGAGCGATTGAGAAACACGCAGCGACTGAGATTTCGACTACGATCCAGATCCGGTCGTACCGATTGCAGATAAAACTGCAATGTTTCTATGGCAATTTCACCGATTGGGATAACACGTTGTTTACTGCCTTTCCCCATGGCGCGCAAGTAGCCACTGCTCAAATGCAGATCGTCACAACACAGTCCAACCAATTCTGAAACCCGCATTCCTGTTGCATAGAGCAATTCCAGCATTGCCTTGTCACGCAGAGCCAGAGGACCAGCAGTTGCCGTAAAGGTCAATAACGAATCGACTTCAGCCGGACTCAATGTATCCGGAAGGGTGTGAAGCATTTTAGGCGTTGTCAGCCGAGCAACCGGATTGTTGCCGATCTGAAATTCTTCACCGGCGAACTGGTGAAACCCGCGCAGCGCGGCCAGCAAACGTGCCCGACTGCGTACACCCATCGCCTGTTCTTTCAACGCAGTAAAAAAATCGAGCACATCCGTCTGGCTGATAACGGCCGGGTCTGTGATTCCGCGTTGTTAGAGAAATACTCCATAGCGTTGTAAATCGCGGGCATACGACTCAAGGGTGTTTTTGGCTAAGCCGCGTTCTATGGAAAGATAGTCGAGAAAACTATCCAATAGCGCCAGAAAAGTCACCTAGTCACTCAAATCCTTTAACAGGGTGTCACGCAATTCATCCAGTTTTTCCGGCTGAACAATTTTATGGCCGAAAATATCCTGAACATAGAAGGTGTCGCCAGCACGGTCCCCTTTTGTTGAAATCTTCGAGACGCCGACATAAACACCGATTTTCTTGAGACTCTTGGCAATCTGATACAACAAGCCAACCTTGTCCATCGTGGTGACGTCGATGACCGTATATTCATCTGAGACATCATTATCGATATCCACGCGTGGTGGGATCGTGGGCACCTGTCGTGACAGGTCAAGAATCGAGCTTTTGCGCTTTTCAACCTGCTCGTCAATTTCACCGCGACCCTGTAAATACCAGATCAGATCTTTTTCGATATTGGCCCATTTGCGGTCGTCATCGTAGATATTGCCATCGCGGCCAACTTGAAGGATGTCGACGGCAATGCCACTTTTCTGCGTGAAAATCTGAGCTCCGAGGATATTAACTCCGTTGGCCGCCATTACACCGGTGATTTTACTGAACAGTCCGGCAATGTCCACAGTGACCAGAATGACCTCTGTGTAACTTGATTCCTGGTTGTAGACCACACTCATGGCTAACGGATTATCGCCACGCCCGAGGATCAGGCGAACATGCTCAACAATCTGGGCGGAACGGTACGTCATCAGGTAGCGAGTCGAGAAATTGCGCAGGCAATCCTTGATGGCCTTGACGGCAAATTCATCACTGAGCGCCTCAACCACTTTGCGCTTGCGGTTTCGGATCTTTTCTGAGCGTTTTTCCTTGTAGAAATCACCGCGTTCGATGACATCATAGGTTTTTTCGTACAATTCCTGCAGCAAAAAGCCCTTCCATTCCGACCAGACATCCGGGCCAACAGCTTTGATGTCGGCAAAGGTGAGGACGTAAAGGGTTTTGAGATTTTCGCTCATTTCCATTTTTTGGGCAAATTGGGCGATCATCCGTTCATCGTGCAGGTCACGACGTTGAGAGATATGGGCCATCTGCAAGTGTTCGCGCACCAGAAACTCGAGACGCAGGCTGTCTTCCTTATTCAGCCCCAAGCGCCGCGATATGGTCGGTATCATGGCGGCACCTTTTTCACTGTGCTTGTGCCCTTCCCCTTTACCAATGTCGTGCATCATTACCGACAGAATCAGTAACTCGGGTTTTTCAACCTCGTTGGCGACCTGGGTCAACAACGGTTTGCGTTCAGAGTATTCTCCCAACCACAGCTTTTCCACTTCGCGGATGGCAAACAAGGTATGCGTATCAACGGTGTAGATGTGATAGGCATCGTGTTGAACCTGACAGTAAATACGTTTGAATTCAGGTATGAACTGATTGAGAAACAGCAGGTGGTGCATCTGATTCAGCGTTTCATAGACTCCCCGCTTGTAGCGCAGAATATCGAGGAACAATGAACTCATGACTTTGGAGCGACGAACCCGGTCATTGATCAGGTGCAGATTGTCGCGGATAAGTGTCTTGAGGTTGAGGCTGAATTTGAGTTCCTGGCGTTGTGCCAGCCAGAACGCCTTCATCATCATTTCCGGCTGATTGGTGAACAGGTCATCATCGGTGACATTGAGTTCACCACGCAGGGCGTAGAAGCCTTCTTCAATGTTCCGGCGGCGCAGATAGCCGAGAATCTTTGATTCCTCCCGCTCCTTATCCGATGCACGGGCGATCAGGGTGGAGGCCAGGTGCTCCACTCGGGTTGCCTGGGCATAATAATCTTGCATGAACTGCTCAACCGCCAGCGCGGTTTTATTGTCTCGGTAACCTAAAAATAGAGCGATTTGCTCCTGTTGTTCGAAATGCAACTGATCGTTTTTACGTGATGACAGATAATGCAATTCGGTGCGGATTCGCCATAGGTAGTCGAGCGCTTCCAGAAACTGCTCCTCTTCTGCTTCGCTCATCACCCCTTTAATCACCAAACCACGCAGGGTAAGCACTTTGTATTTAATCTTTGATACCCACAACGCCGTGTGCAGATCTCGCAGGCCACCCTCACCCTCTTTGATGTTGGGTTCGAGCAGGTAAACCGATGAACCATATTTTTTAATACGTTTCTCGTGTTCAACCATTTTCTCGCGGATAAAAGAACGACTGTTCCGCCCCATCACAGCCGGGAGCACTTTTTTTTCATAGTGGCTGAAAAGTGGCGCATCACCACACAAAAAACGGGAATCAAGCAGCGCCGTGCAGGCGGTCAGATCCGCTTCAGCAATATCGGTGCATTGCTTCTCGTTGCGTACACAGTGACCGACATCGAAACCGAGATCCCACAGCAGGTACAGAATTCGCTCGGAAAACTGCTGCATCTGAGGGGTGTCCGGATCCAGACAAAAGAACATCAGATCCACATCGGAAAGTGGATTCATTTCCGAACGGCCATAGCCTCCCAGGGCAATCATGGTACAGGGCTGCTTCAGATCAAGGCCTTTGATGGCAAAAGCAAACAGCGCTTCGATTAGCTTATCCGTCATCAGGGTGATGTGGGCAACGATATTTCGGCCACTGCCACCGGTGCGATGCAGATGCTTGATCAGGTTCTGATGCGTGTCACGATATTCGATGCAGGCCTTGAGAAAGTCAGGGCGTTGCGGGTCAAAAACATCCTGGTTGTCCGAGCCCTGTGAAAAAGCAAGCAGAGCACTGTTGTCAATGGTGATCATGAGTCGTTGGTCCGTTTCGCAAGGAGGTTCTGAGATTGCAGATAATTGCGTACGCCTTCAACAATGGCATCAGCCGATCGATCCCGGTAGGTTCGGCTATTGAGGCGCTTTGCTTCCTGTGAATGACTGATAAAAGCGACTTCTACCAGTACTGAAGGCATCGTTGCTCCCAGTAGGACGTGGAACGGACCCTGGCGGACGCCAAGATCTTTAATATTCGAGTATTTGCGACTCAAATTATCCACCAGAGACGACTGTATCTCTGCGGCAAGACGGCTGGATTCATTGATCTTCGAGTTGGCCATCATATCAAACAGAATAAGCTCAAGATCGCCAACCTCTTGCAGACTCATCCCGTTTTCACGGGCGGCGATGGCCATCGCTTTATCATTTTTGGAAAAGTTGAGGAAAAATGTTTCGATTCCATGGGCGCTTTTATTAGGGCTGGCATTGGCATGGATCGAAATAAACAGATCCGCATCGACTTCATTGGCGTAAGCGGTTCGTTCAAGAAGCGGGATATAGATGTCGCGATCACGGGTCAACAACACTTCGCATTTCAACGATGAACGCAGTTGCGCCGCCAGTGTTTTAGCCAGCTTGAGAACGACATCCTTTTCATACAATTTTCCCGGTCCGACGGCACCGGGATCCTTGCCGCCATGCCCGGCATCAACAACAATACGCAGCTGCCCCTGAGGCTTGGCAGCAACATCCGGAATGTGAACCTGAGGGGGCTCATTGGCCGGAACCTGTTGCAAAACCTGGGTGATCTGGTCTTGATCCGTCCCTTTAGGCGGGACTACAGCAGTTTCCAGTTGCGGCGGGTCGTCTTTAAGGACGGCACCCTGATAGTTCGCCAGGTCAATGACCAGGCGGGACGGATTGGTCAAGGTGATTAATTTATAACGAGTCAGTTCTTTCAGGTCGAAAACAACACGCATCCCCTCAGGATTCTCACCGACGCGTATGCGCTTTACAATGCCAGAGGTAATATTCTGCTGAGATGGAACTTTGGCCGCTTTGTTTGTCCTGAGAAGGTCAATATATAACCGCGCGGACGTGTTGTCTTTTTGACTCGGTGGCAGAGTATTGACACGATAAGTCGGTGCTCCGTTGAGGTCGAGAACAATACGACTGTGGTCGTTGTCACTCCAGTAGCGAATGTCAGAAACCGTGATTCTCCCCGAAGTTGGCGGTGCCATCGCAGGGGGGGACGCCGACGAGGTTGGCGCTGGCGGTGTTGGCCGTGGCGGGACAACAATCGGTTGTGCTGCCGGGGGCAAACTCGCCAGGAGTTCTGCGGCCTGGCGGGACATGTCGCCATCAGGATATTTTTGAAGAATTAATGAGCAATCCCGACGTGCGCCATCTTCGTGATTCAATACCTCACATTGCAAGCGGGCGCGAAACAAAAGCGCATCATCGGCCAGTGAACTGTGTGGATAATGTTGAACCAGGCTTTGATAGTAATCAGCGGCTGCCAGGGCATCTTTTTCCACCCGGGAAACCGCATAGAGTTTTTCATGGGCCTGGCCGAGAAGATAATAGGCCCCCGGTGCTTTTTCATGGTCGGGATGATGTTCGACGAATTGCTGCAGCTGGGTAAAGACTTTCTCCCAATTGTGGCGAAACTGCTGTTTTTCTGGTGCTCTGAGCAATTGTTGGTAGGCAAAGCGGGCGTCACGATAATCCTGTAACGTACTTGCCTGAGCCGTCATGGCAACCAGCAATAAGATCAAAGCCAAGCATAAACGTCGTAATTTCAGCACAAATCCAACCCCTAAAGCATCCGTTTAAGTTCATCAATCAGGTTCAGTGCTTCAAGTGGACTGATGGTGTTGACATCCACATCTCTGAGACACTGTCGTAACGGGTCATCACTGCCATTGAATAATGACATTTGCGATGTTTGCGGTTGCGCCGGGACCGAATTGCGGTGTCGGGCCAGCCGGGGCTCACCCTGAGAGGAGAATTCGCCTCCTTCCAAATTGGCCAACACCTCTTTGGCCCGGTTGATGACAGCTTCCGGCAGACCTGCCAGACGGGCAACCTGGATGCCGTAGGAATGACTGGCCCCTCCAGCAACAATCTTGCGCAGAAAGACAATCTGATCATTCCACTCCCGTACGGCAATATTGAAATTGGCAATCCGTTCACGGGTGATCACCAGATCCGTCAACTCATGATAATGGGTCGCGAACAAGGTTTTGGCGGCAACCTCATTGTTGTCATGCAAATATTCTGCCACTGCCCAGGCAATACTGACGCCGTCAAAAGTGGACGTCCCCCGCCCGATCTCATCAAGGATGATAAGACTGCGTGCGGTGGCGTGGTTGAGGATGTTGGCGGTCTCACTCATCTCAACCATAAAGGTTGATTGGCCGCGGGCCAGATTGTCACTGGCGCCAACCCGGGTAAAGATACGATCCACGACACCAATGGTCGCAGAGCGTGCCGGGACCAAACTGCCGATCTGGGCCATCAGGGTGATCAGGGCAACCTGGCGCATGAAGGTCGATTTACCCGCCATGTTGGGACCGGTGATGATTAATAATTGGTCATTCTCAGTATCGAGGTGCACATCATTAGGGATGAAACGCTCGCCCAGATTCATACACTCGATGACCGGATGGCGGCCTTCGTCGATGGTCAGAATCGTTCCCTGGTTCATGACGGGCTGTACGTAATTGCGCTCATGGGCAACCTGGGCAAAACACACGACAACATCCAGTTGGGCCAAAGCTTCAGCGGTCTGCTGAATACGCGCACCCTCGGCGGCGACTTGGCGACGCACTTGCTGGAAAAGGTCATATTCCAGGGCAACCAGCCGTTCTTCGGCACCAAGAACTTTGTCCTCATATTCCTTCAACTCCGGCGTAAAATAACGCTCCGAGTTAGCCAGGGTCTGCTTCCGCTCGTAACATTCCGGGACTTTGCTGATCTGGGTTTTGGGGATGTCGATGTAATAGCCGAACACTTTATTGAAGCGGACTTTCAGTGTTGAGATACCGGTCCGGTCACGCTCGGTCTTTTCCAGGCGGGCAATCCAGCCCTTTCCTTCACGGCTGATCAGACGCAATTCGTCCAGTTCTTCATGGTAGCCATCGCGCATCAGGCCGCCATCGCGCAGAACAAATGGCGGATTGTCTGCAATGGCATTCTGAATCAGGGCCAAAACGTCCTCGAGCGGGTCGATCTGGACCCTTAAGCCCTGCCCCATTTCGCTGGTGAGTTCTGCCATCTGGTCAATGATCGCTGGCAATTGCTCCAGCGAGTGGCGCAAGGCAACCAGATCTTTGGCATTGGCGCTGGCCATGGAGATACGCGCACTGAGCCGTTCCAGGTCATAGACATCGTCAAGACACTGATGGAGATCGTCTCGCAACAACGGAGAGTCAACCAGTTCACTCACCAGTTGGTGACGGCGAACAATGGCATCACAATCGATCAACGGC
Source organism: Desulfuromonas sp. (assembly GCA_002869685.1). GTDB lineage: Bacteria > Desulfobacterota > Desulfuromonadia > Desulfuromonadales > Desulfuromonadaceae > Desulfuromonas. The sequence goes on along the minus strand of PKUE01000142.1, from coordinate 21,338 downwards.
TGATTGATCCACTGGCGCAGCTTGCGACCACCCATTGCCGTCACGGTACGATCAAGAGCGCCAAGCAGCGATCCAGCACGTTTGCCATCGATCAATGTGGCGGTGAGTTCCAGATTGCGCCGGGTGGATTCATCGAGGACCATGTAGTCCTGAACATGGTAGGTCTGGAGTGTTCGAATATGTTCGACGGTACTCTTCTGCGTTTCCTGCACATAATGCAATGCCGCACCGGCAGCACAGATGGCAGCAGGCAGGTCCTGACAGCCAAAGCCGTCAAGTGTGTCACAGTGGAAAAAACGCTGCAGTTTCTGGCGCGCCTCCTCTAGTTCAAACACCCATTCCGGCAGCGCGTTGACCATCTTTTCGTGAAAAGACGCCGCCAGTGCCTGACTGAGTGGTTCTCGGTCAGGCTCACACAAGATAATCTCGCGCGGTTGGGTGCTGGCAATTTCCCGACTGAGATCGCTGGTACCACTGGCAGTGGTCACGCGAAACTCGCCGGTTGAAATATCCACGACAGCCACGCCGTATTGTTCCTGATGAGACGCGATCACCAGCAGGTAGTTGTTCTCATCCGGTGTAAGCATATCGCTTTCCAGGATCATCCCCGGCGTGACGACACGCACTACTTCCCGTTTGACAATCCCTTTAACGGATTTTGGATCTTCAACCTGCTCGCAGACGGCGACTTTGTGGCCATTAGCGACGAGTTTGGCAATGTAGGGCTGGGCGCTGTGGAATGGCACGCCACATAAGGGAACTTCATCATCGGAATTTTTATTGCGCGATGTCAGGGTGATGTCCAGAACCCGAGATGCGGTCACGGCATCGTCAAGAAACATCTCGTAAAAGTCCCCCAGACGGAAAAAGAGGATGGCGTCCGGGTATTGGCTTTTGATCTCAAGATATTGGCGCATCATCGGGGTGGGGTTTGCCATGTAGAACCTCAACAGTACCGGGTGAGCTGGAAGATGAAACGACGGATGCCGAAGCAAAGCAACACTTCGGCATCCAGAGTGGAATTAATCGATCAGGCGACCGATCCGGTCAAAGCGTGGCCAGTGGCTGTCGCTGTCCCAGGACCAATATTTGATAAAAGCTTTGCCTTTGATCAGGTCGCGGTCAACAAAGCCCCAGAATCGGCTGTCGTATGAACGATCACGATTGTCGCCCATAACAAAATATTTCCCGGCTGGAACCACGGTTTTGGGCATGAAATCACGGCGGTCATCGGGTGCGGGACGGCTACCCGGCAAAACCAGAGATGACTCTTTGTGGACTTCCTGCGCCAGAGCGTAATGCTCCCCATTGACGTAGACCTTTTTGTTGCGGACTTCGACCGTGTCGCCGGGAACACCGACAACTCGTTTGATGAAGTCGCGACGCTCAAGCCACGGTTTGTCCAGATCGCCGGGGTACTCAAAGACGATGACGTCACCTTGTTGTGGGTCCGTCAAAGGGAAAACCACTTTGTCGGTAAAAGGGATGTCGGTTCCATAAATAAACTTGCAGACCAGAAGATGATCGCCGATCAGCAAGGTATCTTCCATGGACCCGGAGGGGATCTTGAACGCCTGCACAACAAAGGTGCGGATTATCAGCGCCAGAATCGCCGCCACCAGCAAAGCTTCGGCGGTTTCCCGAAACCAGGATTTCTTTGGCTTTAAAATTTCTTCTGATTCTAGTTGTTTAGACATAATCTTTATTCTTTTACTTTAAGAATGGCCAGGAAGGCTTCCTGGGGCAACTCAACACTGCCAACTTGCTTCATGCGCTTTTTGCCCTCTTTTTGTTTCTCTAAAAGTTTACGCTTACGCGAGATATCACCGCCATAACATTTTGCCGTAACATCTTTACGCAATGCTTTGACCGTTTCACGGGCAATGATCTTCCCACCGATTGCCGCCTGAATGGCAACAACAAATTGCTGGCGGGGAATGAATTCCTTCATTTTGGCGACCAGCTCTCTTCCTCGGGACTGTGCCTTGTCCTGATGAACAATCAACGACAGCGCATCAACGGTCTCACCGTTGATCATGACGTTCATCCGCACCAACTTGCTGGCGCGGTAGTCCAGAGGTTCATAGTCCAGCGAAGCATAGCCACGACTGATCGATTTTAACCGGTCATAAAAATCCATGACGATTTCGTTAAGCGGCAGTTCGTAGACGATCATGACACGCGTTTCGGTCAGATATTTAATCTCGCGCTGAACCCCGCGCTTCTCTTCACACAGGGCAAGGATCGAACCGACAAATTCATTGGGTACATGGATGGACGCCAGAATAAACGGTTCTTCTATCGTGTCGATATATTGCACTTCGGGCAGTTTGTTGGCACTGTCTACCCGCAATACCTCGCCTTTGACCGTGGTCACTCTGTAGACAACGGTTGGTGCGGTGGTGATCAGATCAATATTGAATTCCCGTTCAAGGCGCTCCTGGATGATCTCCATGTGAAGCAGGCCGAGGAAGCCGCAGCGAAAACCGAATCCCAGCGCAACCGAGTTTTCCGGCTCATAGCTGATGGACGCATCGTTAAGCTGCAATTTCTCCAACGCATCGCGCAGTAGTTCGTACTCACTGGTGTCAATGGGATACAGTCCGGAGAACACCATCGGTTTAACTTCCAGGAAGCCAGGCAGCGCCTGTTCAGCGCGTTGGTGAAAATGGGTAATCGTGTCGCCAACTTTGGCATCTTTAACCACTTTGATGCCGGCAATCATAAAACCAACCTCTCCTGCTTTAAGTGAGTCTTTGGCCACCGGCGCTGGGGAGAAAACACCAACCTTGAGGACTTCGTAGCTGCCCTTGCTGGCCATCAGGTAGATTTTATCCCCTTTTTTGATCTCACCATCGACGACCCGGATCATGACAACAACGCCCTGGTAAGAATCGTACCAGGAGTCGAATATCAAGGCTTTGAGCGGCGCTGAAACATCACCGAGCGGCGCTGGGACCTGACGGACAATCCGTTCGAGGATGTCGTGAATGCCAATCCCCTCTTTGGCGCTGGCGACAATAGCATCACTGGTGTCAAGGCCGATGATGTCTTCAATTTCCTCTTTGACCCGCTCCGGCTCGGCACCGGGAAGGTCCACTTTATTGAGAACCGGAAAGATTTCCAGGTCTTCGTCAAGGGCCAGATAGACGTTGGCCAGAGTCTGGGCTTCTACGCCTTGGGATGCGTCAACAACCAACAACGCTCCTTCACAGGCAGTCAGAGAACGGCTGACTTCATAGGTAAAATCAACATGTCCCGGCGTGTCAATCAGGTTGAGGATATAATCCTGACCATCGTCCGCGCGGTATTTGAGACACACCGCCTGAGCTTTGATGGTGATTCCCCGTTCGCGCTCCAGATCCATCTTGTCAAGAAACTGGTCGGTTTTTTCCCGGTCGGTGAGTGTACCTGTCTCTTCCAGCAGACGGTCCGCCAGTGTGGACTTGCCATGATCAATGTGCGCGATAATGGAAAAATTGCGAATGTTTTTCTGATTCATAAATCCTCATAGTCGGTTCTGTTTGAGCGGTTGTAAGACTAGTCAGATTCAGTTTTTTTGTAAAGAAATAATCCTAATCTTTCGCCGACCAATGGACGACAAGTAAGTGGTCCGAGAGATAACGGTGAATTGTTTGCCAGAGACTTTAACCTGTAACGGTCCAGAGGATAAAAAAATTCATGCCCCAATTGCCCCCGAACCCGCACAAACCGTATTCTGTCCGCCATCAACCCTATCGCAATCAGACTGCCCATGGTTTCAAACATGTCGGGCTTGATCTGCTGTCGATTATTTTTATTCTGGTGACAATTTCAAGTCTCACCTTGGCCACGGTTCATGTGTTGTGCAATCGTGACACCGCCGTGGCAAATAAAGCCGAACAATCGAAATCCCTTGTCCCCGCTATTTATCTGCAACCGGAAGACGCTGAATCACTGTCGATCTGATTTCCATGAGAGACTCGTTACCTTAATTTGTCTGTTGCGCGAAAAGGCCGCCAGTGTTACAAAATGGCCATGAATCCTATCGCTGACTTTACATTTTTAGATTTCCGTATCCGCCGCCTCACTTTTTCACTCAATGAAAAGTTTGATGGCAAGCAACCGCAGGCCAAAGTTCAAACTGAGTTCAAAATCCGCCACGAGTTAAAACAAAATCGCTTGCGGGTATACATGAATATCGTTTTTTCCGAAAAAAACGCCCCTTTTTATATCGATATTGAAGGGATGAGCCTGTTTGATCTCAATCGCACCTTCAATGAATCGGAACTCGAAGTTCTGACCAATAATTATTGTTCTGCGGCCATGTTTCCCTATTTGCGTGAAACGATTGCCGACCTGACCCGGCGTGCCGGGTTCCCTCCGCTGCATATTCCTCAGGTTGACTTCAGCCGCGTTTTTAATAAGAAATCGGCTGAAAACGCGATCCATACGTTGCACTAGAGTGTAATCATGGACTTTTTCCATTGACAATTCTTGCTGCACTATTTATAACCTATTTGGTTTTCAAATCTAATACACCCACTTGATAAGGAGAATTGACGACAATGAAAAAATGGGTTTGCACAGTATGCGGTTATGTCCATGAAGGTGAAACAGCTCCGGAAAAATGCCCCCAATGTGGTGTTGGCGCTGATAAATTTGAACTTCAGCAAAGTGTCGACGGGCTGGCTTGGGCAGATGAGCACCGTATTGCTGTTGCTAAAGATGTTGATCCTGAAATTCTCGAAGGTCTGCGCGCCAACTTCATGGGTGAGTGCACTGAAGTCGGCATGTACCTGGCAATGAGTCGCCAAGCTGACCGTGAAGGCTATCCTGAGGTTGCTGAGGCTTATAAGCGTATTGCCTGGGAAGAAGCTGAGCATGCGGCCAAATTTGCCGAACTCCTTGGCGAAGTGGTTGTTGCTGACACCAAAACCAACCTGCAGGTTCGCGTTGAAGCTGAGCACGGTGCGTGTGCCGGCAAGAAAAAGATCGCCACCCGCGCCAAAGAGCTCAATCTGGATGCAATTCATGATACGGTTCACGAGATGTGCAAAGACGAAGCACGTCATGGCATGGTTTTCGCCGGTCTACTCAAGCGCTTTTTCGCTTAAGATTATTCCATAGTTAGTTGAAAAAACGTCGCCTTTTACGGGCGGCGTTTTTTTTTGCCTTCGCGCCGGGAAAGTGGCATAATTCCCCTTTTGCAATGGACCCGAGAGAGTCTACATTTCATTCGACCAATTCACGACGAAAGTTTTACGATTATCATGGTTTATGCTCAACCTTCCTTGGGCCGCTGGACTCCTGCCGTTTCGACGGATGAGGCGTTAGCGGACAAAAAGTCATTGCGTGACCTGCTGGTCACTTTAAGAGCACCGATCATTGTCACTGATCGTGGTGCCACCTCAACTGGCACGGTGTGTTTCGATGGCAGTGCCAGCGACGGTTACCCGGTCTGTGCCATGGTTGCGCCCCTGCCCCTTGAACACTGTGGAGATCGGCAGTTCTGCGCAACCCATGGCGTGCGCTATCCCATGGTGGGTGGCTCGATGGCGAAAGGGATCAGCTCAGCTGACATTGCTATCGAGTTGGGTAAAAATGGCATGATCGGTTTTTTCGGCTCGGCGGGTCTGCCCCTTGAGCTGGTGGATCAGACTATTCAGCGTTTGCAACAGGCTTTGCCCCACGGCCCCTTTGGGGTCAACCTGATCCACAGCCCTAACGAACCCGATCTGGAAAACGCCCTGGTCGATCTCTACATCAAACGCCAGGTTCAGCTGATTGAAGCTTCGGCATTCCTGGCAATGAGCTTGTCGGTTGTTCGTTATCGTGTTCATGGAATTCATCGCAATGATCAGGGGGAGATCGTCACACCCAACCGGATAATTGCCAAAATCTCCCGCGAAGAAGTCGCCCGTCAGTTCCTGTCACCGCCACCGCAGAAAATGCTCGACCAGCTGGTTAACGAGGGGCATATTTCAGCCGACCAGGCTGTCCTTGCCCAGCAAATCCCCATGGCGGAGGATATTACGGCGGAAGCTGACTCCGGTGGGCATACGGACAATCGCCCGGCCCTGTCACTTTTCCCGACGATTTGTGCCTTGCGTGATGAACTTCAGGCCCGTTACGCCTACCCGGTCCGGCCGCGAATTGGTCTGGCTGGCGGCATTGCCACACCGTTGTCCGCCGCCGCAGCTATTGCCATGGGCGCGGCTTACCTGGTTACCGGCACAGTCAATCAGGCCTGTTGTGAATCGGGCACCTCCGATCTGGTACGGCAGATGCTGGCTGAAGCGCGTCAGGCCGACATTGCCATGGCGCCCGCTGCAGATATGTTTGAAATGGGTGTTGATGTACAGGTTCTCAAGCGCGGCACCATGTTTTCCATGCGCGCGGCCAAACTGTATGATCTCTACCGCCGTTACGACAGTCTTGATCAGATTCCCGCCGACGAACGTGATAAGCTGGAAAAAACGTTCTTCCGCGCCCCACTTAATGATGTCTGGACCTCGACGCGCGCCTTTTTCCTGAAACGCGACCCTCGCCAGGTTCAACGGGCCGAACAGGATCCCAAACATCTGATGGCACTGGTGTTCCGCTCCTATCTTGGTCAGGCCACCCATTGGGCCAATGACGGCGATGAAAGTCGGCGGATGGACTTTCAGATCTGGTGTGGTCCCTCCATGGGTGCCTTTAACGAATGGGTGCGAGGCAGTTTTCTGGAACAACCGCAACAACGCCGCGTCGCCTGTGTGAATCTCAACATCCTCTTCGGGGCAGCTGTCCTGACTCGGGCCAACTCCCTGCACCAGCAGGGGGTTGCCATTGATATGAATGAAATTTTACCGACCCCTTTAACTACTGAACAGATCAAGGAGTACCTACGTGACTGATTCGGGTACAAATAAACGGACACAAGAGATGTCGTCTGCGTCGGCAAAGCCGCTGGCAATTATCGGTATTGGCTGCCTGTTCCCACAGGCTGGCAGTAAAGAAGCTTATTGGGCCAATATCAAAGGTGGTGTGGACAGTATCAGTGATGTTCCTGAAACCCACTGGCGACTCGCCGATCTTTACGACCCCGATCCGAAGAAACCCGATCATACTTATGGCAAACGGGGCGGATTTCTTGATCCGGTTGACTTCAATCCCATGGAATTTAGCATTCAGCCGAATATCCTTGAAGCGATTGACACCTCGCAACTGCTTGGTCTGATCGCTGCCCGTGAAGCATTGCGCGATGCCGGATATGATCCGCAAAGCGACTTTGCCCGGGATCGCGTCAGCGTGCTTCTCGGTGTCACTGGGGCTTTGGAGATGGTGATTCCGCTTGGCGCCCGCCTGGGTCATCCCCAGTGGCGCAAGGCGCTCAAGGATGCCGGTGTCCCCGACGATGTTGCTCAGGATGTTGTTGACCGGATTGCCGACTCATATGTTCCATGGCAGGAGAACTCCTTTCCCGGTCTGCTCGGCAATGTCGTCGCCGGTCGCATCAGCAAGCAATTTGATTTGGGTGGCACCAACAGTGTCGTCGATGCGGCGTGTGGCAGTTCCCTCAGCGCCGTGCATATGGCCGCCATGGAATTAGCCTGTGGTCGCAGTGACATGGTGATCACAGGTGGCATTGATACCTTCAATGACATTTTCATGTACACCTGTTTCAGTAAAACTCCAGCCCTGTCTCCTTCCAATATCGTTCGTCCGTTTGACCATCAGTCCGATGGTACTCTGATTGGTGAGGGTTTGGGACTGATCGCTCTGAAACGGTTGGAAGATGCCGAGCGCGACAACGATCATATCTATGCGGTGATCCGTGGCGTCGGCGCGGCCAGTGACGGTAAAGGCGGCGCTATCTATGAGCCCAGCGCCGACGGTCAGAAACGAACTCTGATAGATGCTTACCGACAATCGGGCATCGACCCGCGCACCATTACCCTGCTTGAGGCGCACGGGACCGGCACCAAAGTTGGTGATGCCACCGAGATCCGAGCGTTACGTGAGGTTTATGGTGAAAGTGATGGCCGTCCGTGGTGTGCTCTCGGCTCCGTCAAATCGCAGATCGGTCACACTAAGGCTGCTGCAGGATCTGCCGGACTGATTAAGGCGGCGCTGGCGCTGTATCATAAAGTGTTGCCACCGACCATCAATGTGGAACAACCGCAGGAGGTGATCACTGCAGGCAACAGTCCTTTTTACGTCAACACCACAACCCGTCCATGGCTGCCCCATTCCGATCATCCGCGACGTGCGGCGGTCAGCGCCTTCGGTTTTGGTGGCAGTAACTTCCACTGTGTTCTGGAAGAATATCTCAGTGAACATACCAGTTGCGACTGGAGTGGAGCGCCTTTGCTGTTTGCCCTGTGTGGTGACGACCGTCAGGCACTTGTGGCTGAATTGAGCCAACTCAAAACACTCTCTACAGATCAGTTACGTCGGGCAGCGGCCAAAAGTCGAACTGCATTCAACCCTCAGGCAAAACAGCGGCTGTTGTTCGTTGTTGAATCTGCCGGAGAGCTGAGCAAAATCCTGACGCAGGCCGAACAACTGGTTAATGGCGGCAAGACGCTGGCTGGCACCCCGAATGGTCTCTGGTACGGTCAAGGGGGCCCGGACGGCAAACTGGCGGTATTGTTCCCCGGACAGGGCGCTCAGTATGTTCACATGCTGGCCGATCTGGCCTGTCATGCGCCGCAACTGCTGCAAACGCTGCAGGATGCCGATGATGTTCTCGATCTGGCAGATGGAAACCTGCTGAGCCAGGTGGTGTATCCCCATTCACTGTTTAGTGATCAGGAGCGGCAGCAGGCCGATCAACAACTCCAGGCCACCCAGCATGCGCAACCGGCTATTGGTACGGTCAGTCTGGGCGCCTGGAACTATCTCAGCAATCATTACGGCATTGCGGCAGAAGCTTTTGCCGGACACAGCTACGGTGAACTGACGGCCCTGTGTGCCGCCGGATGTTTTGCCAGCGATGATCTGTTCCGTCTCTCCCACCTGCGCGGACAACTGATGGCTGGCGATGGCAGTGACAAAGGAACCATGTTGGCGGTTTCTGCCCCACTGGCTGATATTGAAGCGATGATTCGAGATGAAAATCTGTGCCTGGTCCTGGCGAATCACAATACACCCACTCAGGGCGTATTATCCGGTGAACGGGAGGAAATTGCCCGCGCGCAGCAGCTGTGCCAAGAGCGTGGCATGCGTTGCACCCCTCTTGATGTGGCCGCCGCATTCCACAGCCCACTGGTGGCCGCCGCGTCCAAGCCGTTCTACACAGCACTGCAGGAGATTAGCTTACAGAGCCCGAAGATCTCCGTTTATGCCAATAAAACCGCTCTGCCCTATCCCGAAGACAGTGGTCAGGTTGCCACATTGCTTGCCGAACAGATTGCCAATCCGGTCAAGTTTGTCCGCCAGATTGAACAGATGTATGCCGATGGTGTGCGGACCTTCCTGGAAGTGGGCCCCGGTGCCCGTTTGACCGGCATGGTTAAGAAGATCCTTGCCGACAAATCCGTTGAAACGGTGGCCCTCGATGCCTCTAACGGTAAACGCTCCGGATTGACCGACCTGGGCCGGATGCTGGTGCAATTAGGTGCCATCGGCTATCCGTTGAATCTGGAACGTTGGGACGGTGAATTCACTAAGAAGATCGCGCAACAACCGGAGCCGAAACCGGCGAAAATGACCGTGACCCTCACCGGTGCCAATTACGTTAAGGAGAAACCGGCTCGTCCGGCCAGTCAACGTCGCCTCGTCGATGCGGATACTCTCGTCACCCCGCCGGTGGCTACAGCGCCAGCGACATCAGCACCGGCACAACAGGCCAGTCACGAAGATGTTGCGGCACTGAAATCGCTCCAGGAAAGTATGGCCGTTCTGCAGCGGATGCAGGAAGACACGGCCCGTCTCCATCAACAATTCCTTGAGGGACAGGCTTCTGCCGTTGACGCTATGCGTGCCCTGATGGACCATCAACATCCCACGACCCTGTCTTCGCCGCAACCGAGCCGTATCATTACTGCTCCTCCGGCAACTGTGGCCGCACAACCCGTACAACCCGCGTCTATTACTCCTGTCTCTCCTGCGGTGGTTTCCGCACCTGTTGCGGCTGCGGTCACATCAAGTGTCGATGTCCAGGGCGCACTGCTCGACGTCGTTGCTGAGAAGACCGGCTATCCGAAAGAGATGCTTGAACTTGATATGAGCCTCGACGCCGATCTGGGTATCGACTCCATCAAACGGGTTGAAATTCTCTCGGCCATGCAGGAAGCCGTTCCCGGCCTGCCCGCTGTGCAACCGGATCAACTCGGCAGCCTGCAAACCCTGCGTCAGATCGTCGACGCCCTTGGCATGAAAGAGAATGCCGAATGCTCCAGTTGTACGTGTTCCGACAGCACGACCGAAACTGCAACGACACCATCGCATGGCGCGTCGGACGCGACCATTCAGCGTCAAGTGGTCGAAATGGTCCCGGTGCCGGCTCAACGTCAACCCTATGCGTTGGCCACGGATGCCCCGCTATGGCTCGTCGATGATTGCTCTTCTCTGGTGCCGGCGTTAGCTACGGCACTGAAGCATGAAGGTTATCCGGTTAAAATTGTCAGCCCGAGCCAAACTGAAGTCCCTGATCGGCTGTCCGGTCTGGTGGTGATTGCGCCTGAAATCGGCAGTGACAGCTATTTTCTGCGTGATGCTTTCAGCCTTGTTCAGCGCTGTGCTCCGGCACTTAAACGGCAATCAGAGCAACGGTCCGCTTGTCTGGTCACCGTTTCCCGTCTCGATGGTCATTGTGGCTTTAATTCCAACCACCCGTTGCGTGATCCTCTGTCAGGAGCACTGGCCGGCTTGTGCAAAACAGCCAGCCTTGAATGGCCGGAACTGACCTGTAAAGCCATCGATCTGGGCGATGACCTCAGTGAAAAAGAACATAGTATGGCACTGATGGAGGAATTACTCCTGACAGGCCCTTTGGAAGTGGGAATCAGCCGTTCCGAACGGGTGACACCAGCACTGGTGAAACAGGCTCTGGCTGAAACAGTCCAGCCCCTGACGCTGTCAGCGGATGATATTGTTGTCATCAGCGGTGGCGCCCGCGGAGTTACGGCGGAAGTTGCTGAACAGCTGGCCGTGCATGGCAACCCCACCCTGTTGTTGCTGGGGCGCAGTGAACTGCCTCAGCCCGAGCCGGAATGGTTGGCAGGTGCGCGTGACGAAGCCGAAATAAAGCGGGCTTTGATGACCGCTGCTGAGACTCCGCTCAAACCGCGCGAGCTCAATGAACAGTGTGGGCGTATTCTGCAACAGCGGGAACTGACGGCCAACATCCAGCGACTGAAGCAGGCGGGGTCAAAAGTGATCTACAAAGCTCTGGATATTCGCAATGAAAGCGCTGTCAAAGCTGCTTTGGACGATGTCCGCTCGCTAGGCACCATTCGGGGCCTGATCCATGGCGCTGGCGTCCTGGCCGATCGCAAGATTGAGGATAAAACCCTGGAGCAGTTCGACCAGGTTTATTCCACCAAAATTGCCGGGTTACAGGCGCTGTTACACGCCAGTGAAAGCGATCCGCTGCAATTTATTGTTCTATTCTCCTCCTCCACGGCACGCTTTGGTCGGGTCGGTCAGGTGGATTACGCCATGGCCAATGAGGTGCTCAATAAAACGGCTCAGGCTCTGGCCCGTCAAAAATCAGACTGCCGTGTGGTGTCGATCAATTGGGGGCCGTGGGATGGTGGCATGGTCACAGCGGCGCTGAAAAAAATGTTTGCCGCCGAAGGAATCGATGTGATCGACCTGACAGGCGGATCACGTTATCTGCTGGAAGAACTGAACAGTGGCGACCAGGCGGTGGAAATTGTCATCCTTGGCGGGCATGGCACCCCCGACAAAACTATCGATGCGGCCCCACCAGTGACAACGCCAAGCGGACAACCTGCGGGTATGGAAATTTATCCCCAGGAGGCGCTAACTCTGCAGGTCAGTGTGGCGGGCATGCCAGTTCTCAAAGATCATGTCATTGATGGCAAAGCCGTTGTTCCCATGGCCATGATTGTTGAATGGCTGGCTCATGCGGCCATGCATCTGCATCCCGGCATGCAGTTCATTGGGTTCGACAAGCTGCGTATCAACAGTGGCATTCGTCTCGCTGGAGATGAAACCTGTGCGTTGGAACTGCGCGGTCAGGCCGGTCGGCCCGATAACGATCAACTGGTGGTGCCGATACAGATTGTCTCCACGGCGAGTCAGGCCGTTCATGCCAGTGGCGAAATCATTTTGTCCTCGTTTCGCAACCTCACGGCGCCTGCCGTCGATCCTGTTGCGGTCGATCCGGCTCAGGCACAAAGCAAACAACAGATCTACACATCGGGACAGTTGTTCCACGGCCCGGCGCTGCAGGGCCTTCAGGCGGTCCAGGGGGAAAGTGCCCAGGGGATTGTCGGTGTTTCAACCTCGTCACCGGCCCCCGGTAGCTGGATGAATACGCCATTGCGTTACAACTGGCTGGCAGAACCTCAGGTGCTCGACAGCAGTTTCCATATGATGATCCTGTGGTGCTACAGTGAAAAACAGCAAGGGTCTCTGCCCATGTATGCCGGGTCCTATCGCCAATATCGCGAAGGGTTTGATGCCGCTGCGGTCAGAATCCAATGCCGGATCGGCAAACAAAGCGGTCAGGTGATCAGCGCTGACATCGACTTTATTGACGAACATAATGGTGAGCTGATTGCCCGGTTGCAGGACTATCAATGCACGATGATTGAAACGTTGACGCAGTCCTTTGCCAACAACACCCTGAACTAGATAAAAAGCCCGGTTCTTCCGGGCTTTTTCAATTAAGATTATATCGATGAAAACATCACACCGCTGTCTGCCCTGTTTCGTTGAACAAACCCTGAGCGTTTTGCGTATGACCAACGCGTCACCGCAAGAGACTGAAACCATCCTGCGTCAGGCGTTATCACTTCTCAGTGAAATCGATTTCAATGCGACGCCACCCCAGACCGCCCGCCTGCTTCATGGCATGATCCGCGAAACACTGGATCACGCAGATCCTTATGCCGATGAAAAGCAGCGATACCAGACGTTGGCTCTGAACCTTTATCCGCAACTGGCGCAACAGGTCAACGACAGTGCCGATCCGCTGCTGACAGCAGTGAAACTCTCCATTGCCGGAAACAGCATCGATCACGGTGTTTATCATGCCATGGACGAGACCCGTGCTCTGCACGCAATTGATACGGCCTTGCATCAACCCCTGGTCGGCGATATTGACCGGTTTCGCCAGGATATTTCTGCAGCCGAATCAATCCTGTTCCTGGCCGACAATGCCGGAGAAATTGTGCTGGACCGTCTGTTGCTTGAGCAATTGCCGCTGGCTAAGACGACGGTTGTCATGCGCGGCAAACCGATTCTCAATGATGCCCTACTCGAAGAAGCCCGTCAGGCCGGTTTAACCGAGATTGTCCGAGTCATTGACAACGGTGACAATACACCGGGAACCGATCTGGACCAGTGCCGCTCCGAGGTGATCAATGCCTTCAACCAGGCAGACCTGATTATCGCCAAAGGCCAGGGCAATTATGAAACATTGAGCGATACACGGGCAAATCTGGTTTTCCTCCTCAAGGCCAAATGCCCGGTGGTTGCCGAGCATATTGGTTGCCAACTTAATGATGCGTTGTTGCTTCATCATTCGATTTGTTAAAACACACTTTCCAAACTTGACAAAAATTAGACCTCTCTATAGTATTCACCCTTCATAAGATTCATCTATAATAGACAAAGGCAAAACCGGAGTAATTCGGTGACGCAAAGCTACGGGTCCAATCCTGGATCGCCGGGCTGCCAAAATGGTGAATGCCATTCATTATTTCCTATCTTAAAACGGCTGTGCCTCGTTGCGGGTCGGATCCTGCGTTATTGCCCTGTCACACCCTGAGTTTTACTATTGAATTCAATGGAGCAATAACCATGACCCTCTATCCCTGTCGCGAAAACCATATCTGCCCAATCGGTAAAGGAGCCTGCCCCGGGGTGTGCATCTTTGCTGATATTTTCGAAGATATCAATTTGGGGATCATGGTCTTTGACCTTGAACATGAAAAAATCGCTTTTTTCAATCCTGCCGCTGAAAAACTGCTGACTCCGCAGATAGCGATTGCCGATTATCCTACTCTCAAGCACTTACTGTTTGAGACCCTGGGCAGCGACATTCCCGTCACAACACCGATTTCAGCATCGTTTCAATATCATGACAAGGTGCTTGGTTATTCGGTCTATCCCATCGCTGCCAACCGATTTTTGTGGGTGTTTATTCAGGACATTACGGAAAAGATGCGTTTGGAGTCGGTCGCCGATGCCGTAAATACCATGGACAATCTGGGGTACGTCTTTTCCGGAATTCGCCATGAAATCGGCAATCCGATCAACTCGGCCAAAATGGCGTTAAGCGTTCTCAAAGACAACTTTCACACTTTCTCACAGGACACGGTGCTTGAATTTGTCGATCGTTCGCTGGATGAGTTGAGGCGGGTGGAATTTTTGTTGAAAAGCTTACGTAATATCAACATGTACGAAAGCCCGGACCTGTCTCACATCAATCTATCCCAGTTTCTCGATAATTTCATTTCCCTGGTCTGGTCCGATTTTTCCAATAAGGGGATCTGTATCAATACCGATTTTCATCTCAAAGCAAAATGGGCGTTTGTCGATCCACGGGCGTTACAGCAGGTGCTGCTCAATATCTTCACCAATGCCGCCGATGCCCTTGAGAACAGGACACCGAAAACCATTGAGATGAGCACCCGCCTGAGCCATGGATTTATCTGGATTCATATCACCGACTCAGGCTGCGGTATTTCCGAACGAGAAGTGAACAATCTGTTTAAGCCGTTTTTCACCCTGAAACCTCAGGGGACCGGCCTGGGTCTGGTGATCTGTCGCAAAATGCTGGCACGAATGAACTGCACCATTGAAATCACCAGCGAAGAAAACATTGGCACCACGGTATCGATTTCCATTCCGGAGGGTCATAGTGACAGCCTCCTCGACTAAAAAAAGCCTGTTGATCATTGATGATGACGAGTTGTTCTGTGATGCGATTAAAATCGGTTTGCACAGTCAGAATCTCACTATTCACATTGCCCATAAAGGTCAGGATGGTCTGGCCTTTTGTAAAAAACATCATGTCGATATCATTCTGCTCGACCAGAAACTGCCTGACGGTGAAGGCCGTAATTTATGCCCTCAGCTGCTGCAGGTTAATGATCAGGTGAAAATTATTTTCATCACGGCCTACCCCAGTTTTGAAAGTGCTGTGAAGGGAATCCAGGTCGGCGCCCACGATTATCTGTCCAAACCGTTTGAGCTGGATGAGTTGCGCTTATCCATCGAGCAGATGTTTCATACTCAGGAGTTGGAGAAAAACGTCGCCCTGCAACATTACAAACGGCATCGCGAACATAGTGATACCGTGCTGGTCAGTCACGGCGGTCTGCAAGACACCGAGGATATTGTCCAGCGGGCCGCACAAAGCCAGGCACCGGTTATTATCACGGGGGAAACCGGAACCGGTAAAAATGTCGTGGCCAAATACATCCATTTTCACAGTCAACGCGCCGACAACGGTTTTCTCAGTATCAACTGCGCCGCCCTGCCCGAAAACCTGATAGAAGCGGAACTGTTCGGCACGGTTAAAGGCGCTTTCACCGGTGCGACAGAAACCCGCAAAGGTATTTTCGAAATGGCCGATGGTGGCACCCTGCTGCTCGATGAAATCGGCGAAATGCCTTTGCATCTGCAGAGCAAACTGCTTAGCGTCCTCGAAGAAGGTCAGGTACGGAAGCTCGGCAGTCATTCTCTCAAGCCGGTTGATGTCCGCATAATTGCCGCGACCAATCGTGACATCGAACAGGCGGTTAAGGATAACCGCTTTCGTGAGGATCTTTACTTCCGCCTCAATGTGCTGCGGATTCATGTCCCGCCACTGCGCCAGCGCCAGCAGGATATCCCTGACCTGTGCCGACACTTCCTCAATAAAATTCCCGATGCCGCGCACATGATCCTTGCGCCGGAGGAGCTCGACCACTTGTGCCAGTATCATTGGCCGGGAAACGTGCGTGAACTGAAAAACATCATTGAGCGTGCGGTGATTTTTCAACGCCAAGGAGGCATCTATCCTTCTGAGTTGCTGCGATCGTCGTCCGCAACCTCGGCAAAATCTTCCCATGACGGTCACCAGACACTCGAAATGGTGATCCGTCATCACATCCTTACCGTCCTTGACGCCCAACAGGGCAATCTTACCCAAACGTCAAATACCTTGGGTATTTCCCTGTCAACGCTGAAAAGGCGTCTTAAAGAATACGCCACCCGTTCAAATTGACCTACCCGTTCAAATTGACCCGTTCAATCTGATCATCCCCGCCCTCCCCTACGAAACTCATACCTTGCAACTATTTATAATTACGAAGGAAATAAGCAATATGTACGTTTGGCATGTCGGTTGCTCTATAGAAAGGAAACTTAAACTGTAGAGGACCCTCCATGAAACAGATCCTCATCGTTGATGATGAAAAGAAATTTCTGCTCAGTCTGACCGAAGGACTCAAGTCCCGTCTGGACGATGTCAAAGTCTTCACTGCCCACAACGGCAAGGAGGCTTTGGAAGTCCTCAAATTCACCACGGTTGACTTGTTGATTACCGATTTGAAGATGCCGGTCATGGATGGCTTTGAGTTATTGGCGATCATGAGCAGCCACTTTTCATCCACTCCCGTCATTGTTATGACAGCCTTCGGCACACCGAATATCGAAAAACACATCCGTAAATTCGGCTCTGTTCAATATCTGGAAAAACCGACCGAGTTGTCCGTCATGGCAGACAAGATCCGCCAGACCCTGGCCAACAAAACGCAGGGATTTGTCCAGGGGATCACCCTGCCGACGTTTGTTCAGTTGATGGAGTTGGAGAAAAAGAGCTGCACGCTGAGAATCAAACAGGGAGAAAAAGTCGCCATGCTGTTTTTCCATCAGGGCGAACTCATTGACGCCCAATGCAATGGCCAGAACGGCGATAAAGCCGCTTATACCATCTTCGGCTGGCAGGATGTGGTTATCGAAATGCAACCACCCGACACTCAACGTCAGCGCGGTATTACCAGCAAATTGAATCACCTGTTATTGGATGCCCTGCGGCTGGAAGATGAAAAACAGCTGCATATGACTGAACCGATTTCTGATGCGATCATGTTGGATATTCAGGAGACAGTGTCTCAATCCGACCTGGCCCCCGGTAGCGTACCGGATAATAACACCCTAAATAAGGAGATAAACCTCATGACTGTTCAAGAAAAACTCAAAGAATTTAACCAGGTTGACGGATTTGCCGGTGTTGGCGTATTTACCCCTGCTGGAGAATCACTGGCACTGCTGACCACTGAGGCAAAAGGCAATATGAAGGAGGTTGGCGTACTGGCTAACAATCTGCTGATGACTGCACAAAAAGCGACCATGGAGATGGGCATTGGCCTGGGCCAGCTGGTTCATATCGAATCTGAGCATGCCCATATCTTCGCCCGTTGCTTCAATGAAGGGACAGATCCGTTGAAATCTCAACCCGGCAAAGCCCATGTCCACCTGGTCCTGATTCTGACCTCGGATTCCGGTATCGGCATGGCCAAACTGAAGATTGAAAAAATGACCAAGTTGATTGCCGAAGACTTTCGGATGTAATAAAAAAGGCCACGTCGCAACAGAGTGTGACGTGGCCTTTTTTCATTGCCGAACCCGGATTAAAAAGCCCCTTCTCGCTCCAGTTCGGCGTAAATTTCTTCGGCCATGGCCCGATAACCCCGGGCATTGAGATGAATGGTGTCGGATTTGTACGATGGGGTGCGCAACAGATCGGAAACCATCTCGTCCAGCAACAGCAACTTGTACTGCTCTGCCAGTTCCCGATAAAGAGGCGCCTGATCGGAGAACAGATTTTTTTCAGGCACTGCGATCAGTACCACCTGCACCCCCTGATTCTGAGCATATTCGATCATGGTCGCCAGATGTTGTTTGGTCTGGTTCAGATCCCGATTGCGCAGAATGTCGTTGCCCCCTTCCAAGAGCAGCAGCAATTCCGGTTCCGTATCAGCCAGAACCTTGGGCAGGCGTTTAACTCCTTCTGCTGTAGTTTCTCCGGAAATGCCACCATTGACAACCCGATGGCCACTGAGTTGCTGCAGGACACTGGGATAGCTGTCAGCACGATTGGCACCAACGCCCACCGTCAGGCTGTCGCCGAAGGCCAGAATAACCCCCTCTTCCGAAAGCGGGGTGAGATGCGATTGCTGACATCCGCATAACAGGAGGAGTGCCAAAATGATCCCTGGTCGCCATGATTTCATAAACTGCTTCACATTTAACCTCGTGATATTAGATCGCTCATATTTTTCCCATGCTACGGTGCTTTTCGACACAGGTCAACGTTACAAAAACGCAACAAAGCTTCAGCGGAATTGTGCCGACATGAAACGCATGAACTTTTCGACACTTTTCCGGAGAAACGCGCCAATGATAAATTTTGCCAGTGTTCTATTTATCGTTCTCTTCGTGCTTACGCCATTCAACTGTGCCGCTGAATCAACTATCGTCGTTGCAGCCATTGACGCGCAGCATACTCTTACCGTCGTCGTTGACGGTTTTCATCGCAAACAGGTACGGCTTTACGGCATCGATATCCCGGATGAAGGTCAATCTTTTGGGATCGCAGCAACGCGTCGCCTTGAACGCCTCACCCGCCAACCGTTTCGCCTGGAAACCCTTCGTCAGGATGAACAGGGACGTGCTGTTGCGTTGTTAACGACTCTTGAGGGGCGATCGATCAATGAGATGATGGTTGCTCAGGGCTATGCCTGGGTTCGGGGTAACCTGTGCCGCAAGGCATTCTGTTCCGACTGGATGGACAGCCAAATCAATGCAAAACGGCAAAAAATCGGCCTGTGGTCTCAACCTGCGGCCCAACCTCCCTGGCAATGGCGCAAAGTCAACGGCCAAAGAGAACTCTAGTCTGATAAAAAACCACTTGCTCTTGACCGGGCTGACCGATTAGAGTACCAGCCATGTTGACGCAAAAAAAATCCAAATTCTTTTCAGCTTTCAGCCTGATTCTTATGCTGTTCATCTGCCAGTCAAACGTCTATGGCTTTGTCTGGTGTTTTTGTGATCAGGAAACGACCAAGCTGGAACAGCGCCATCTGGGGTGCAACCAGTTGTCCCATTCTGCTGAAAAAGAATGTTCGGATCATTCGTCACATTTTTCCTGTGAGGACCATACCGGCCCCTGTCTGGATCTCTTGCCTTCGGCAAATTACACCACAGCCCGACAACGTCAGGACTTGTTTAAACATCAGGTTGTCAGTCTGTTGTTGCCCTGCCAACAGATTTTAACCACCTGCTCTGCACCTCTCAATCCGCCTCAGCCCTTTTTTGTTGCGCAGCCGCGCGTTTCACAACAGATTGTCCATCACCGCACGATTGTCTTACGTCGTTAAACACTGCCAGGTTGACCACACCCGGACCAATACCCACTGATTGACACATTTCAGCACACCTTTGTGTGTTCGCAGGTCGATTGCTGTGTCTTGTCCGTCCGCGATTTTTATTTACAGACAATTCAATCAGTTAACGATGGAGGTGTACGATGCCCAGTTTGGCAAAGTCCCTTAAGTCGCTGTGGATGGTTTCAGGCGTTGTTGCAACATTCGTGTGTCTGCCGACGCTGGGGTACGCATTTTCCCCACAAGAAACACCACCACAAGCGCACTATACACAACAGACCCGACAAAAACTTACCATTCAGCGTGCCATCCTGATGGCACTGGAAAGTAATGCCGCCCTCAAAGCAGGACAGTATGAGGTCCACGCCATTGAAGCCGCAGGGCGACAACTGTCAGTAGCGCCGAATCCGGAGTTGTCGGTAGAATTCGAAGAATTTGCCGGCAGTGGTGCTTACAGCGGCACGGATGCAATGCAGACCACCCTGACCCTGAGTCAGCGCCTTGAACTGGGCAACAAACGAGGCCACCGCCAACAGATCGCCAGCCGACACAACAATGCCGCCGCGATACAACAAGAGTTGCGGACCGCGCAGGTGATTCGTCAGACCCGACAGCTGTACCGCGAAGCCCTTGTCGCCCGGAAACAACTGCGTCAGGCAGAAAAAAATGTGACCCAGTGTCTCACCCTGATCAACAGCATCGAAGAATCGATCCGGGCCGGCAAAAAGGCCGCTCTCGAAGCACAGCGGATTATGCCGCTGCAGGCGCAGGCCCAGTTACGTCTTAAGGCGGCTCAGACCACCCTTAAAGCTCGCCGACAGCAGTTGTGTTCGCTGTGGCAAGGCCGCGAAGAAGAGATGGGGCCTTTGGACGGATCATTGACCGACGTGCAGCGGCTCCCTGACCTTGCCGAGTTTCGTGCCAGGATCGACCAGACTGCAACCGTGCGTCTCGCTCGCCAAAACCAGCACCTTGAACAGGCCCTGTTCGAGCTCGAACAGGCCAATCGCTTTCAGGATGTCACGCTGTCGCTGGGTATCAAACACGACAGCGGCACTGAAGATCAAGCGTTGGTTGCTGGTTTTTCCGTACCGTTGCCA
Organism: Desulfuromonas sp.; assembly: GCA_002869685.1. GTDB lineage: Bacteria > Desulfobacterota > Desulfuromonadia > Desulfuromonadales > Desulfuromonadaceae > Desulfuromonas. The sequence goes on along the minus strand of PKUE01000142.1, from coordinate 700 downwards.
CTGTTTGACCGCAATCGCGGCGCCATAGCAGCCGCCCAACACCGCAGCAGCCAGGCCCGACAAACCCTGCTTGAGACCCGGCAGGTGATCTGGCAACAACTGGTTGAAAACCATCGATTGACAACCATCGCCCATCAAGAAATCACCACCTTTGAACAACAGCTGTTACCCGCAACGCAATCGGTCTTTGACACGGTTACATTCGGCTATCAACAAGGCAAATACAGCGTCCTTGATGTGCTTGATGCCCAAGGACGTCTGATCGAAAGTGAGGATCGTTATCTGAGCGCACTCGCCGACTATCACCGCAGCCTCACCGATCTGGAAGTCCTGTTCGATTTCGACCCCCCTGGAACAACGGCCGCGCTGGCCGATTCAGATAAGGAATAAAGCATGATGAACATGATAAAAAACTGGAACCGATCTGTCGCTATCGCAGCCCTGATCTTGCTGACAATCAGTGTCCTAATCGGGCCTAGCCAATCGGCAACCCATGACCACGACCATGATGACGAACAACAGCATGTTGAAACACCGCATGATGATCATGGACATGACGCCGATGTGCATGAACATGAACAACCCGCACAGCAGGTCGATCAACATGAAGGCCATAATCACGGCAGTGCCACAGATTTCTGCACCGAACATCAGATGCTCGAAAAGGTCGACGCCCTGTGTCAGGCCGGCCACATCGGCG
>PKUE01000123.1 GCA_002869685.1 Desulfuromonas sp. | reverse complement strand
GAATCCCTCCCTCTCCGCCATTTAATTTTAGGTAAAGCAAAAAAGAGTGTTGACAACCTCGCTCAAATGCGAGATAACCATCACCCGTTGCGCCAGTAGCTCAGCTGGATAGAGCGTCTGACTACGGATCAGAAGGTCGGGAGTTCGAATCTTCCCTGGCGCGCCATTTAAAAAACAAAAGGCCCGATTCATTTTATGGATCGGGCCTTTTTTATTGTTGGCGATGAAACAAGCGGGGAATCAGGAATGGAACCTGCTGCTGATAGGTGGCGAATTCCGGACCAAATCTTTTTGTCAGGGAACGCTCCTCTTTGCGTAAAAACAGGATCTGTCCAAAGTGAAAGACGGGATAGCTGATCCAGAGGCTTGCTGGTGACCGGATGAACAGGATGACACCGATTGCGGTCAGATCATAACCCAGAAACATGGGGTGGCGGCAGAGTGCATAAGCGCCGCTTTTAACCAGGATCTTTGGCGGACGACGTGGGTTTGCCGTACCCTGTCCTGAGTGGGAAAAGTTCTGCAGAGCGGCTGCAACGATGCAACAGCCGAGAATGATGAAAGCGAGGCCACAATAGAAAATAAACGGGCTGGCAGTGAACGGTTGCCAGTTGCCAGCCAGATCGATCAGTTTCCCGGAACCGAGAACAAGACCAGGGATGAGCAACCAGTAAATGCAACCATCCTTGATTTGGTGGATCAGCAATTTTTTTTGACAAGAATCCATGAGCACGCCCTTTCGCAGGGTGTTGGTGGTGAGTGTGAAACAGGCTGTTGTTTGTCTGTGGAACAATTCTAGAATGTTTCCTGTCTGGTGGCAATTGGACCCGTGGCCAGATAAGGCCCTTTTCGGTTGGGAAGTTGAGGCTGTTTTGGCTATTTATCTGAAATTGCGCGATAAATTTTAGTCCCTCCCGTGACGCAAATGAGGTATTATGCTTTTATTAAGAATGATGGTTCTGATGTTTGTCAATCAATTCACCCAGTGAACTCCGATAATCCATTCAGGGAAAGTCGCAATGAAAGCATTGGTATTTTGCGTAGAGCAACGGCGAGAAGAGATCGCTTTTTTGCTTGGTCAGATCGATATTTTAACGGAAGTTAAAATTGTCAGTCCGACGGCAATAATCGGTGTGGATGAGTGCGATGTTTTTATCGTTGTCGCCGGTGCGGAGCAAAAGCAACAGGTATATCTTAACCTTCATCTGAGTTCGGTTTCCAAGGGGATACCCGTCGTTTATCTGACCTCATTGAATGACCCGTCTCGGGCGGAGATGCTCGATCTGGGCTGTTGCGACTGCCTGGCATTTGAAATGCGCTTGGACGAACTTACCGCACGGCTGAGAATCGCTGTAGAGGGTAAGAAAGAGATCAAGCGTTTGTCTCTGGACAAGCAGGCGATGAGCCGCAGCCTGATGGAAGACGCTTTGACCGGGTTATGTAACCGCAAAATGTTTGATCATGCACTGCAGTCGGAGCTGTCCCGTTTCAAGCGACAGTCCATTCCTTTCGGGTTGGTTTTTCTCGATATTGATTACTTCAAGCGAGTCAATGACACCTATGGTCATCAGGTCGGTGATCATGTTCTGCGGGCGGTTGCCAAGCGGATTGCCTCCAGTATGCGGGAGTTGGATATCCCCTGTCGTTATGGCGGTGAAGAGTTTGCCCTGATCCTGCCCGGATTAACGGCGACGGAAGCGTACGCGGCTGCGGAGCGGGTGAGAAAACTGATAGAGACGATTCCTCCGGCGGAGCTGAAAGGGCCAGAGCGTATTACCGTGAGCCTTGGTGTTTGTTCAACGCATATTGTTGATGATCGCCAGTCAGTCACTGCAATGCAACTGATCGATTGGGCTGATCAGGCGCTTTATGAGGCCAAGCATAAAGGACGCAACCGAGTGGAAAAGGCGCAGCGCCCGCTGGAGAATCTTGCCAGCAGAAAGGCGTGATCCGTTTTTTTCCGCTTCCCTTCTTTTCGCACCATCCTGAACCTGTTTCCCTTTTTCAATATCGAGAAATGTCTGGCCATAACGCGGCACGTGAGGTGTCAGGTGATAATGGCAAAATTGTTTTTTCCCTGGCTCTTGACGTGATAGAGAGCTTTGTCCGCGTTGGATTGAAGTGTCTTCAAAGCGTCACCAGGGGTGAGCGATAAGGCAATGCCGATGCTGGCACCCACCCTGACGGTCACTCCGGGGGAGAGCGTTATGGGGAGGATAAGCTGCTTGCACAAGCGGTCTGCGATTTTTTCGACATTCTGCAACGTGAGCGGCCCCTTTATCGCAAATAGAAATTCATCGCCGCCGAGTCGTGAAGAGATATCGTGATTGCGGGCAAAACTCTTAATGCGGTTGGCGGTTTCGATCAGCACAATATCGCCGGCATCGTGCCCGTGGGTGTCGTTGACTGGCTTAAAGTCATCCAGATCGATGATGAACAGAGCGACGATGTCGGTGTCGGTTTTCATCTGTTCGAGCATTGCCGTAATGGCCTGCTCCGATGCCCGCCGATTCAGCAGCCCGGTAAGCGGGTCGTGCCCGGCCTGATAGAGCAGTTCCTGCTCTTTGGTTTTGCGGGCGGTGATATCGTTGATGAAGCCCTGAATATAAACTTTGTCACTGTGTTGTGGCGCACGTTCGGTGCGAATCCGGTTAAACAGGCAATGCCCCCAGCGTTTATATTGGCTGCCACGGGTTGCTTTAAGTTCCAAATCCCGTTCAGAAATTTCCCCTAGTTCGACCGTTTTTCGGATCATGGCGAGTACGGTATCCTGATCGACGAAAATTTTGGACAGACAATTGACGTGCTGACACCGGCGTAGATCTGTTTGTCCCATCAGGTCCATAAACGCCGGGTTGGCCATCAGGATTTGACCTTTGGCGTTCATCAAAAAAATACTGACGCTGGCACGTTCGAAAATCATCCGAAACTGTTGCTCCAAATGCTCGATATCACTGCGGAGATTACGTTCCTGAACGATAGTGCTGTCGACGACATGGAGGAGTTTGTTGATATTTTCAACCACACCACCAATTTCATCGTTGGAATGCCAAAGTGGTGTTGGAAGTGATTGATTGTGGCCGGGGGTGATCGTCCCCAACTGCGAGGCAATTTTCTTCAGGGGGCGAATAAAAAGCCACTGCATACTGGCCAGGGCAATCAGGGCAACCACAAAGGTGTAGCTGAAGATAATCGTGATGCGCTCCCTGGCGGCATCCGCAGCCAGGGTTTCCAACAAGGTATATTGGGGTTGAATCTTGAGAAAACCCACCGATTCGGTTGGCGAAAAGGGGGAAAACAGCTCAAGCGACACTGTAAAGCGTTGGTCCTGCTGACTGATGTTGCCGTACTCGGCGAGTAACCCGTTGTAGCTGGAGAGTTGAATCAGGCCGACGATTCTGTTTTCAGCAAGGCCGGAAACGGTTTCCTGAGCAATCTCGACATTGTCGAGGTAGGCGGCGATAGACGCTGTGCGCTGGACCGTTTTGCCCAGCTGATGAAGCAACTGGAGCGAATGCGCCATCTGCTGATCGTGGATTCGCTGGTAAAAAAAGAACGAGGACAGCAACGACAGTAAGACGGCTGAAGCAATGAGAGTGATGGTGATCCGTACCGATAGGTTTCGTGTCATCACGGTGCGTCCTGAAGTGTATAAATGATCTTGACCTGGTCAGTTAGGTCAGCCCGGTCAATGTAGGCAATGACGTCGCGATTGTTCAAAACGGTGTCCATAACCGCTTCATTTGAACCCAAAACCCGTGGTGGCGTTGCTCGACCGGTAAAGAGCAGTCGCGCCCAATAGGCATTGATCTGGGCGATACTTTTGCCGATCAGTTGCTGGTAATAGCGTTCACGTACCGGTGAATTTGGAGCCTGATCGACGGGAATCGCTGTGGCTCCATTGGGGAAACGAACTTCACGCCCCATAAAAATATCAATCACCTGCCTCTGGCTGAGTGTCTCCACTGGATTGTCCGGATGGATAATCACAACAATGTCGGCCTGGAGTTCTCCGGGCTGACATACGCCTAACAGGCTCAGGAAGCTGACAAGGATCAGGACGCGTTTCATAGGCCAAACACCCAACTCAAACTGAGGGAGAAAACATCCACAGTGCTGCTGGGGACCGGGCGTTCATCCGTTTCGACAAAATACAATCCACTGCCGTCATCTTCAATCCAGGTATGATCCCATTGGACCTTCAGGGCCAAGTTGGTATGGATATTTTTACGCAACCCCAGGCTGATTGTCTTATGGTCGGAATTGTACGAGTGGAACAGGGCGTAGGTCCTGTTATACAGCGGTTCCAGGCCATAACCGGATGGTGGAGGTGTCACTGTTTGGGTGTCTCCGGAGGGTTCGATCATGGCAAAAACAATATAAGGTGTATAGCTGGCAAAGCGCCGGGCGATACTGAGATAGGCGTTGTAGGTCGATGCCAGAGGCTTCCAGCCGAAATGGAGATGGCCCACTTCGCCTTGAATCAGCCAATTATTGTGATCATAGGAGATGCCGAGGGAATAAAACGCCAGATGGGACTCATTGAAGAGCGCCTTGTGGCTTAAAGACGCGGATTGAGGCCAGATACTGTTGACATTTGGGTCGTCAAGTGCGGCAAGCAAGGGGGCCGTTGAGTCCAGTTCCGAATTGTTTTTGACACGGGAGAATCCGGCAAACAGCCGCCAGCTGTCGTTTTCGAAGTTGAGACTGGCGCCGTAAAGATACTTCATATCCAATGTCATGGCCGAGCCGTCACTTGCCGCGAGTTGAGGTTTGCTGTTGCCACCGAAAAGCCGCGCCGTGAGATTGCCGTTTGTCAATCGAAAGGTGTAGCTGATGTCAAGGCCGTTAAAGTTATGTACCAGAGCTGGGCCGTAAAATTCCGTAGGTAAATGGTGCCACAAATAGGCAAAGCTGATATCGCGATAATCGGCCAGCATGTAGTAATCGGGGCTGAGTCGTCCCAAACGGATCGCTAGGTCGTTTGTTGGTGTCCAGCGCAGAAAAGCCCATTCGACACTGTGGCTCAAAGAGTTTTCCGCACGTTCTTTCAGGATTAGCTGAACTGTCGCATTCACTGTACTGGAGAGCTGATTGTCGATTTGCAGTCCCAGCAAAGAATGGGTCTTCCACGTGGTACGGCCTTCGTAGTTTTCCGGACAGTCGTATCCGTAGCGGGGTAATAGATCATCGGGTTCGACATGGGAGAGGCTCAGGGTCCCGAACGTGCTCAGGCGAAAGCTGTTTGCGTCAAACGCCAGACAGGGGGCTGCGAGCAGAAGAAGCAGGATGACGCATGGCAGACACCACCCGCGAGGATATTGGGGACCGTTAGGCATAAGGACCATCCTTTGTTCACTTGGGCCTGTTGAAATGACAGAAGCGGTCAGCTGTTGAAATCGCCGATAAACTAAGTGAAAAGTATAACTTATATCTGTAGTGCGTAAACCTGTGGCAGATTTTTTGCCGAGAGGATGGTCGATTTTGACTTAGCTGCAACAGACTCGGTTTCGACCCAACTCTTTGGCCCGATACAGTGCGTCATCCGCATCTTTGAACAGACCGTCAAAGCTTTGCTCGGGGTGTTCCGGGGTGCAGACGCCAAAAGAGCAGGTGATGGATTGTACGGTGGAGAAGGGAAAGGCTGCAACGCTGGCGCGCAGTTTTTCGGCGACGCTACGGGCGATATTGAGTTCATCCGTTTCACACACAAGGAGAAATTCTTCGCCGCCCCAGCGGGCAAACAGATCCTGGCTGCGGGTCAGTTGTTGAATCAGCTCTGATAACTCCTTGAGAACGATATCGCCGATGTCATGGCCATAGGTGTCATTGATTTTTTTGAAATGGTCGATATCGATGATGATGACTGACATGGCCCGGTTCTGATGTGCGCGACGGCGAATTTCTTCAAGGGCCCCGCGGCGGTTGAAGATTTTGGTGAGGGGGTCGATATTGACTTGGTTCTGCAGGGATTTATTGGACGCAACCAGTTCCACTTGCCGGTCATGCAGCCGGTTAAGCAAGTAGTTGAAAAAACGGGCGACGACGCCAACTTCGGTTCCACGTTCTTCATAAATTTTCCGCTGAAAATTGCCGGAGCGCATAATCTTGATGATACTTTCGATGGTATCGACCCAGGGCAATTTGGCCTGATGTTCGGTGACATTTAAACCCAGGGCCTCGTGACGTTTTGAGACGCGCAGGGCCGCTCCCCATTTCAGCAGCAGGAACAGCAGCAGGCCACTGCTGAACGCCAATACGAATGCCGTGATGACACCGGTGGCCTGAATGAGCAGAAAATGAGCACGGCTGATACCCTGGGGCAGGGCAGCAAAAATGGCCACAGCCATAGTGCCCCAGATACCGGTAAAGCCGTGGATCGCCACGACGCTGAGCGGATCATCCAGCCGGGCTTTGAGTAAAGCCCGTTCTGAAACAAACATCACCACAGAAGAAACCAGACCCACCAGGGCCGATTGGTGTGCCGTGAACGATGCGCAACCCGCCGTGATGCCGACCAGTCCGGCGATAATTCCGAAACTGAACAACTCAACGCCCACTTTGCGACTGAACATCAGGCTGATCAGATAGGCACTGACACCCCCGGTTGCCCCGGAGATCAAGGTGTTCATCAGGATAGAGGCCACTGACGGGGCAAAAGAGAGCAGGCTGCCGGCATTGAATCCGAACCAGGAAAACCACAAAATAAAAACACCGAAAACAATGAAGTTGTGATTGCTTGGTGCAAAATGGCGGATCTCGCGGCGGTGGAATTTCCCCAGGCGTGGCCCGAGGACCCAGGCTCCGGCCAGGCCTACCCAGGCTCCCATGGAGTGGACAACTGTTGAGCCGGCAAAGTCAATAAAGCCCAATTGCTTGAGCCAGCCGCCTTCTCCCCAGGCCCAATGACCAAACAGGGGATAGATCAACGAGGTCACCACAATGGCGGTAATAACATAGCCGCTGAATTTCATGCGCTCGGCCACGGCGCCGGAGACGATTGTTGCGCTGGTGGTGGCGAACATCGCCTGGAAGAAAAAGAAGGCGCTCTGCGAAGGGATCAGGCCGTCGATCATAAACAGGGAGGTGCCGAACAATCCTTTAAGATCGTCACCGAACATCAACCCGAAGCCGATCAGCCAGAAGAAAACGAACCCGAAAGTCGCATCAGCGAGATTCTTCATGGCAACGCTGATGGTGTTTTTAGAGCGGACGCAGCCGGTTTCAACCATGGCAAAGCCCAGTTGCATCATAAACACCAGAAAACCACACAGGATGACCCAGTGAAAATCGAGTTCGTTGCCTAATCTCATGGTGGAGCCTTTGTTCGCGGTGGAGGTTGTCTGGCGATACGTCGCTTAGACATTATATGCATATTATTAGATTTGCTGTAGACATGAAAGGCTAAAGTGTTTTTTGCCCTAAGGCCGGGGAGGGTCTTTTTTACAGTTGATTTTTTGGGGCACGCCGTAAATGATGGCAGAAATGGTCGCGTGAAAACGCGTTGTGATGCTGGCGAACATTAAATGATAGCTGGAATTTTAGTGATTGTGCGATAAGTGGTAAGGAATTACAATTTGACAGCTGAGAAGCAGGATTGTATACAGAAACGCTGGCTTTTTATTTTAGTGAAATCTGCGTCGATTTCGATGACGGATGCAAGTTCGTCGTAATGATGGGCTTCTGGATACAATGTGATGACTGCGATGAAAGATAGTGCACAAGCGAATCTGGAGAACCTGTACCGAATTTTTACGGTTCCAGAGGCCCCTGAATCGACGCTCGGCAGCATCGATCAGGCGATTACCGACAACCTCGCCGGGTTCCTGCAAGAACATATTGTTGCCGTGGAACGCGATCTTGATGAGATCGAAGCCGACTTTACGCGAACCGACATTCCCGAACAGCCCTCCTTTGTTTCCGATTATACCGAATTTGTAAAACAGAAACTGGTTGCTCAATCCGTTCATACCGCATCACCGGGATTTGTCGGGCACATGACGTCGGCCATGCCCTATTTTATGCTGCCGTTGTCGCGGATCATGATCGCCCTCAACCAGAATCTGGTTAAAGTGGAAACCTCCAAAGCGTTTACCCCGCTGGAGCGACAGGTTCTGGCCATGCTCAACCGGTTGGTCTACAACCGTGATGACGCCTTTTATCAGCGCTGGATTCATGACAGTCAGAGTGCGCTGGGCGCGTTCTGCTCCGGTGGAACCATTGCCAATATCACTGCACTGTGGACAGCACGCAACCGCTTGTGCGGACCCGATGGCGATTTTCAGGGGATTGCTCAGCAAGGGCTGTTCGCGGCGTTAAAGCATCTCGATTGCGAAGGTCTGGTTGTGCTGGCTTCGCGCCGCGCGCACTATTCTCTGGGCAAGGCCGTCGATCTGCTGGGGATCGGACGAGACAACCTGATCGCCGTGGATACTGACGACAACAGCCGCATCGACATGCGCCAGTTGCGCAACCACTGCTCACGAGTTCAGAGCGAAGGCAAACGAATCATGGCTCTGGTCGGGATCGCCGGGACGACGGAGACCGGTAATGTCGATCCCCTCGAAGAGATGGCTGATCTGGCCGAGGAGCTGGGCTGTCATTTTCATGTCGATGCCGCCTGGGGTGGCCCCACATTATTTTCAGATACCCACCGCTGGCGCTTGCGGGGGATCGAGCGGGCCGATTCCGTGACAATCGACGCCCACAAGCAGCTGTATGTTCCAATGGGCGCGGGCATGGTTTTGTTCAAAGATCCCGCTGCCCTGTCTGCCATTGAACACCATGCCGCCTATATTCTGCGCCATGGTTCCAAAGACCTTGGCAGTCATACCCTCGAAGGTTCCCGACCTGGTAAGGCGCTGCTGGTCCATGCCGGCCTGTCTATCATCGGTCGCCGCGGTTATGAACTGCTGATTGATCAGGGAATTACCCGCGCACAGACTTTTGCTGACCGGGTGAGCACCCATCCCGATTTTGAGTTGGTCACGGCGCCGGAGCTCAATATTCTCACCTACCGCTACAACCCGTCCTGGTTGCAATCGGTGATGGCGCAAGCGCCCCTCGATAAAGTGAAAGAGATCAACCTGATTCTGGACCAGATTACCCAGATTATCCAAAAAGAGCAGCGTGAAGCCGGAAAGACCTTTGTGTCACGTACCCGGCTGGAACCGGCCCGCTATCACGGCGAAACGATTACCGTGTTCCGGGTGGTGCTCGCCAACCCGTTAACCACCGACGAAATTCTTGGTGCCGTGCTCAGGGAACAATGTGAACTGGCACAACAGGAAGGGCTTCAGGAGCGCTTTGAGGCACTGCGCACTTTAGCGGCCAGCTGTCGCGTTGAGCGGGTGGCGTTGTAGTCCGAGCACTGCTGCGGTCAGATCCTTAGCGGTTTTCTTCACAGCGAAAATGGCCAAACGCCCCGTGTCCATGGAGCGTTGCGCGGTTTAATCCCAATAAAAACGAGATGTTTTGCCTTGCCGGTGTAGCCAAATAAAGAAAACTGGTCTATGCTCTTTGATGTGTTCCTTGCCGAAGAGGTGCTGCCAGTGCAACGTTTTCGTTCACCAAGAACTCTGGAAAAGCTGTCTTTAAAGCCGGTGCGTTATTTTTTTGCGTTCTTTGTCGGCTTTGCTTTGCTCGCTGGCGGCATCTTTCTCATCAACAGTTATTACACCACCCTGAGCGAACATCGCCAACGTCTCGCTTACCTCAACCATCTTGAAGTTCAGGATACCCTGCTCACTCTGCAACAGTACGAATCTCTGCTGCGTATCGCCGGAGACCGTCTGGTCGAAGCCGGGGTCGATGAACGCGCCGAGAATGGCCGCAAGTCAATTGAAGCCATGAAAGCGATCAACAAAGGGCTGGGAGGATTTGGCATTGCCCGTCCGGATGGTCAGTTACTGCTGGTTTCCACCATCCCCCCCGGCGTGGCACTGCCAAATCTGATGGCGCAGGAAGAAAGTCGCATCGGCTATCTTGAGGCGATGGAGAAAGACCATCTGGTTCTGGGGCGAACCTACTACATGCAGCAGCTGGGCAAGTGGGTGTTGCCGATGCGGGTTGCTTTGCGTGACGAAGTCAGCGATGTCGTACACCACGTTATGATTGCCGGTTTGGAACTGACAAAACGTTCCTCACTGTGGCACCACGGTTTGCTTGATGAAGGGCTGGTGACTCTGGTGGTGCGCGCCGATGACGGCTACATCATTGCCCGCAACCCTCTGGAGTACGAACCGAATGCCGTTTTTTCAACGCCGGTTCCACCCGCAACGCTGGAGATGCTGAACCGCTATCGGCCCGAACTGGACCAACTGACCGCGCTGAACAACGACCATCACTGTGTGGTGTCCTACGTCGAAAAGTATAATCTCTATATTGTCAGTGAAGAACCGCTGGGTCAGCTTTATCGGGCCTGGCTGGACAATTCCACCCCCATCTTTCTGGCGTTGGTTGCAATCATCGTGTTGTGCCTGATCGTGTTTCGCTACATCTCGCTACTGTATAAACGCACTCAGACCAAGATTCTTTTTCAGGCCAGCCACGATGCATTGACCGGACTTCCCAACCGGCGGATGGTCTATGATGAAATCAATCGGACCATTGAGGCCAGCGTGGCTGCCCGCCACTGTTTTGCCGTATTGTTTCTCGATCTGGATAATTTCAAACGGATCAACGACAATTTCGGCCATGCCGTCGGTGATGAAGCATTGAAGCAGATGGCCCACCACCTTAGCGATAATCCGGATTGTGCCCTAGTCGGTCGACAGGGGGGAGATGAGTTTATCGTCATTACCCAGCGTGTCGCTGAGCACGCCGGCATTCAGCGCATTGCCAAGCAGGTACTGACCGCAGCTCAGAAAACGCTGACCATCGATCACTATGAGATTAACCTCGGAACCAGCATCGGTGTTGGTGTGTATCCCGATGATGGCAGTGACGCCGAAACTCTGCTGCGATGTGCCGATCTGGCCTTGTATAAATCTAAGGCCATCAAGCGGGGGCAATATCTGTTTTATCACGAAGAGATGAATGCGCTGGCCCAACGACGTCTGGTGGTGGAAAACCAGCTGCGCAAGAGTCTGGAGCGCGAGGAACTGACGGTTTACTACCAGCCCCTCTATCGCCCGCAAACCGATGAGATCAGCGGCTGTGAAGCCCTGTTGCGCTGGAACAGTCCAGAGTTGGGAGCTGTACGACCGGATGAATTTATCGATGTTGCCGAAGAGAGCGGATTGATTGAAGAGCTGGGCACCTTTGTGTTGCAGCGTGCCCTGAGTGATATCCGCCAATTGAACCGCTTTCGCAACAGCACCCTCCAGGTGGCGGTGAATGTCAGCCCTAAACAGCTGCTGTACAGCCCGATTGTCGAGCAGATTCAGCGTGCGCTGTCGCGCCTGTCCGTTGACGCGTCGATGCTCAAAGTGGAGATCACCGAGTCGGTGCTGATCGAAGATTTTGAAACGGCCGTCGGCGTTTTGCGGCAGATCCGTCAGCTAGGTGTCCATGTGGCTCTCGACGATTTCGGCACCGGCTACAGTTCTCTGGCCTATTTGTCTAAACTGCCCTGCCAGGAGATCAAGATCGACAAGGAGTTCGTCCAGAACCTGCTGATTCATCGTGATGATGAAAACCTGGTTCAGTCGATTATCGCTATGGCCAAGGCGCTCAATCGAACCGTCGTCGCCGAAGGGGTCGAGACCATTGAACATCTGGAGAAGCTAACCCTGTTCGGATGCGATTATATTCAGGGCTACTACATCAGTCCTCCCGTCCCCCTCGACGAGTTTTCCCTGTTCCTCGACAAATACATGGCTGCCCATCGCGACGAAGATCTTTAACCGCGCGGATAGAAGTCGGGTAAGCTTTCCCCCTGAGGTGAACTCTGCTGTTTCAGACAGTTTTCAACAGCACTCGCCAGCTCCTCACCCTGCCAGACCGAGGTCTGCGGGGCGTAAAGGTGCGCTGAAAGTTGCTGTAACTGCAGCCGCACGGACTCGCCGCCGATTCGCTGCCAATATTCCAGGCCACTGCACTGTGGCTGGCCCAGAGCATCCCCCCATTCGCACAAGATCGCGTAACTCGTTCGGGCATCGTGGGTCTTGATGGCCGCCATAAAGCGTTTCTTGCAGTCGCAGCTTTTTTCAGTGGGCAGTGCTGCCACAGCGGGGGAAGGCGGTGCTTCTTTTTTCTGTCGCCACCAGAGCAGCAGAGTGGCAAACCAGCCCAGCGCGCAAATCAGCGTACTCCAGCGCCAGGGGTGAAAAGAGGTGGCGGACGGTACTGCGGGCGGCGCTGCCTTGGGTGGGATGAGCGCCTCAGGCGGCACGGGAGCAGCGGGTGTTGGTGGCGCAGTCAGTGGCGGTGCCGCCTCAGCCTGACGCTGAGCGGGAAGCACCGTGACGTTCACAGCCTGCAACGTTTCCTGCCGCCAGGCGTGGCGGGTGAGATCCCACCACCACAGCGTGACGGGCGGGAGGGTGATTTGACCGGCATGGGTTGGAACCAGAGCAACTTTCTGAACCAGTACCCCACTGATGCCGGTTGGTGCAATGACATCCTCCCGACTGGGCTGATCCGGATAGCCCTTAAAACCATCCGGTGTGGTTAGTGCGATGTCGGGCAACTGTGCCGCTGTGACCCCGGCCCCGCGGACGGTTATGGTGCGGGTGGCCGGTTCGCCCACCGTCAGAGTTGGCGGATGTTGTTGCCAGTCATCTTCAATACGGATGGCCTGGGCGGGGAGCCACGGATGATCCGTCGATTCAGGCGGGTCAATTCGTATATCAATACTGTCACTGCGGGTGCGCAGTACGCGGGCCTGCACGTCGAAAACATTGCGTCCACTTTGAACCACCGCTTCAAATTGAAGCGGTGGCAGATGCAGTTTGCCTGATTGTTGGGGAAACAGTGCGTAATGACGTTCTATCACCTGATAGCGCCAGCCGTTACGAAAGGTTTCCGAGCGCTGATCCTCGCCGAGTTTTTGAACCAGAGTTTCCACCCCCTGCGGTTCCGGACTGCTCAGGCTGGCTTGCGCCAGAGGCTGGCGGTGGAGCAGGCGCACGTTGTAGAGAATCTGTCCCTGCACAACCATGCGATCCGCCGGTTGCGCCTCAACTTCGACAATGACCTCTGCATCTTCGGCAGGTTGTTGGCTTTGTGGTACTACCGTGATCGTCAGTGGTTGAGAGCAGTCCTGCCCCGCGCAGAGCGATGGGATGGTCAAAACCCCGGGATGCCGTGGCAGCAGTGACAGTGACCATTTGATGCTGCGTGTCATATCGCCATTGATGATTTGAATTTGCGAACTCTGCGACCGGCCGACAATTTCGAAATCCTGCTCAAGGCTAGAGAGGTCGGGTTCCTCATCATGGTCCCCCTGCAGAACCACCTCCACCACCAGACTGTCATTAATGCTGATCTGGTTGCGCGATGCCGTGACGGACAGTTCTCCCCACCCGCTGCCGACCAGGGCCAGCACGAGTGTTATCGCTAGAAAAATCCGTTTTACCATGTCTTGTCTCCCGCGTTGTGTTGATCGCGTTGATTATACTGATAGAGGAACTTGCGGCGCATCAGGCCTCCTGGATCATCGGGGATACGACGCAGCCATTGTTGCTGTTCCGGTGTGAACGGGTCGTCGGGTGTATCTGTCTCCCGTTCCACTGAAGCTTGTTGATCCTGTTGATCCTGTTGATCCTGCTGATCCTGTTGATCCTGTTGATCCTGTTGATCCTGTTGATCCTGTTGATCCTGTTGATCCTGTTGATCCTG
>PKUE01000151.1 GCA_002869685.1 Desulfuromonas sp. | reverse complement strand
TACTTTATCCACAACAGTTTGACTGGGACATGGTTGACGAGGTGCGTTCCTTCTATCGTCTGTTTTACCGGATGGATCTTACGGACGACGAGATCGAAAGCCTGCTCGCCAACCCTTTGATGCTGCAACAGAAGATGACGGCCTGATGTGAAGGCGGCGGTGCTGGGGTCCCGTTCTGCGTGGGTCACCGCAGTTTTTCGCCTCGTCCTGACCTCTATGAACAACGGATTACGATATGACTGAAATGACCTGTCCCATTTGCGAACATCAATGCCAGCTCTCCGAGGGACGTCGTGGCCGCTGCCAGCTTTATGAAGTCAGTGAAGGGCAGCTGGTGGAACGGCAGCCCGACTGCTATCTGGTGGCCTGCGCCATCTCGATTGAAACCATGCCTATCCTGCATTTTCAGCCCGGCGCGAAATTTCTGCAATTGACTACAACCGGGTGTAATTTTGATTGTCCGGGGTGTATCTCGACGGTTTTGGTCAAAGAGATGCAAGCGGATAGCGGGGCATTGGAAGTTCTCCCCCCACAGAAGGTGATTGACCGGGCTTTGGATCACCATTGCGAAGGGATCGTTTTTCTGATGAACGACCCGCTGGCGGCGTTTCCCCGGTTTCTTACTGTGGCCAGACTGGCTTTTCAATGTGGTTTGAGTGTTGGCTGCTCCAGTAATGGCTATTTCAGCGAATCCGCTCTGGAACAGCTTCTGCCCTATCTCGATTTTATCAATTTCGGCATGAAAGGCTTCAGTGACGCGTCGTATCACGTCTGTGGTGGCGCAACGCTCGCCCCGGTGTTGCGCAATATTGAACGTGTTTACCGGGCGGGGAAACATATCGAAATCTCATGTGTTTACCAACGCTCCAATCGGCAGGAAGTGATCGGACTGGCACACTGGCTGGCCGGTCTGGACAGATCCATTCCACTTCAAGTGATGCGCTTTCTCCCGTTTGAGGGGGCGACAATCGATGAAGAACCGTCGATCTGTGAGGCGGAACAGTTGTGCCGTGACTTGCAGCAAACACTCGATTTTGTCTACCTGTTCAACTCTCCGGGCAGTCCCTATCTTCATACCCATTGCCCCGATTGCGGTGCGGAGGTTCTGCGGCGGGATTTTTATGGTCCCATGGGAGCCAAGCTGCTTGTCAATTATTCTCCGCAGCTGAGTGAAGGGCGATGTTCGCAGTGCGAGTGCCTGTTGCCCATCCGGGGCGAGGTTGCCTCTCGTCTGTTTCAGGAAGGTGATTTCCAAGGAGGCTACCCGCTGACCAGGGCTCTTGAAATGGTGGAGGCCATGTTGATTGCCATGGGCGTGGTGCGCAAGCAGGATGTGGCGTGTGCCTGGGAAGATCTGCTGCAGGGCGACGGATTGCAGGTTCTTCATCAACAGATTCAGGACCCGCGCAGTTATCTGGGAGCGTTGCGTTATTTCGGTCGCCGCGCCGGGCGTCCGTTTGCGGCTGCTGATCTGGCCGATTATCTGGAGCGCTGGCTGGATGATCTCGATCAGGTGATGACGGGTGTGACCAAGCGGCCACGCGTGTATTACGCCATGGGAAAACCACTCTTTGCCCTCGGACCGGGGCGACTGGAAAACCGCCTGGTGGAATTGGCGGGTGGCGAAAGCCTGAATCGCCAGCTGCCACAGGGGGGGCGACCGGGCAAGCTCCTGACGGTTGAACTGCTCAATCAATTGAATCCCGATGTGATCGTCATGTCGGCCTTTATGACCTGTTCTCTGGATGAGGTGCTGACGGAGTGTGCGATGCTGGGCATTGATGTCGAAGCGGTCCGCACCGGCCGCATCATTGTTCATCCGGCACCGGGCTGGGATTTTGGCAGTCCGCGCTGGATTCTCGGTGTGCTCCATCTGGCCACGAAGCTTCAGCCGGAGCGGTTCAGCATCGATGTCATCGAAGAGGCGCAACGCTTTTATCAGCGCTTTTACAGCGTTGATTTTATTGCCGCTCGTATCAACCGGTCGTTTGCGAAACCCTCTTCGGATTGGCAGTGGAGCGACGCGGAAAAGAGCCCTGATCCTGTTCTCCCTTTTGCACCGATTATCAGGCAGTTTGACGGTTGCTGATCTGGTGTGATAAGTAGGGAGTTTACGTTTTCACCAGACAGATGTCTGCCGAAAATGCAATCTGCTCTTATCTTGTGCCAAGGAAATTTTTATGACCCGACAGGATGAATCCATCCAGTGCATGGTGCGCGAATATCGCCAAAAACTCGGCTGGTCGCAAAAAGAATTAGCCGAGCGGATCGGTATCAAACGCCAGGCTGTCTATGATATCGAAACCGGGCGTTATCTGCCCAACACCGGCATTTCACTGCGGCTTGCCCGTTTGTTTGGCTGCCGGGTTGAAGACCTGTTTGTCGAAGAGGTTGCCGAGTTGCAGCAGAGTGTCCACCTGCTTAACGGCGAGTGTGCCCCGGATACCCGCGTTGCACTGAGCCGGGTGCGTGATCGACTGGTGGGATTGCCGCTGAGTGGTCATGACGCCATGCCGTTCGGGTTGCGTTCAGCAGATGGGTTGCTCATGGCGGATGGCAAGCATGCGCGGATTTTTTCACCGTCGCAGACTCTCGAACACAATATCATCCTCATGGGCTGTGACCCGGCTTTTGAAATTCTCAGTCACCATGTCAACCGTCTGGTCAAGGATGCCCAGGTCTATTGCCGTTTTGCCACCAGTCGTCGCTCGTTGCGTGGTCTGGGGGAGGGGGTGGCCCATATTGCCGGGACCCATTTTCACAATCAGGATCACAATGAATCCAATGTGATTGCCGCCAGTCAGGATCTGCAACAGCGTCGCAGCAAAGTGATCGGTTTTTCCCTGCTGGAGGAAGGGCTGATGGTGGCCAAGGGGAATCCGCTGGGCATTCGTGGTGTTGCCGATCTGGTGCAACCGATGGTACGTTTTGTCAACCGCGATTGCGGGGCCGCCCTGCGCGTGTTGCTGGATGATCATCTGCAAAAAGCCGGGATTGCCGGCCCGATGATAAACGGTTATCTGACCGAGGTGAAATCCCACCGTGAAGGGGCTTACCGCATCGCCTGTAACGTTGCTGATGCCGCTTTGGGATTGCGCGCCATTGCCGAAGCCTTCGATCTCGGTTTTGTGCCGTTGACGGCTGTCCGCTGTGACCTGCTGTTCCCGGCCGATTTGCTCGATCATCCCACCGTCAAAGTGGTGCTGGATGTGTTGCATTCGTCGGCACTGCGCAAAGAGATTGACGCGTTACCCGGCTACGAAGCCTCGGCGACCGGCAAAGTGATCGCCGAAGTGTAAAAGCCGCGGGATGGCACGGTTGCCATCCGTTGTGGTCAATGCTGCCCATGGTGGACTCTCAGCCGGTGAGAGCCCGTATTGCCCTGTTTCTTGTTTTCGAAGCCACCGCGACAGGTAGAGAGGCCGCCATGACCATTAATGCCCAGGAGTTCAATCAGTTAGCCAAAACCGTTTTTGCCCCGATTTACCCGGTGATTGCCCGGCAGATCCTTGAAACAACCGGCATTCAGGGGGGGTGCTGCCTTGATGTGGGGTGCGGTGCCGGTGATCTTGGCTTTGCCGTATTGCAGCAGGCAGATCTCGCCGTCGGTTTCGTTGATGCTTCGGCAGAGATGGTGGCGCTGGTGCAGCACACCATCGACGCGCATGAGCTGCAGCAGCGTTGTCAGGCCGTATGTTCGGATGTTTCTCAGCTGGAGGTTGCAGCAAACAGTGTCGATCTGATCGTCAGTCGGGGATCGGTGTTTTTCTGGGACCAGCCGCAGCAGGTGTTCAAACATCTTTTTCAGGCTCTGAAGCCAGGCGGCTGGATGTACATCGGTGGTGGCTTTGGCAACCGGCAACTGCTCGATCAGGTGATTGCCGATTTCAAAGCGCGGGGCGAAGAGGAACGTTTTCGTGCCCGAATCCAGCGTAACCTTGGCACCGCCAGTCGCCAGCAGCTCGATACTATCCTGAAAAAATCCGGTATTCGGGACTATTTTATCCGCCATGACGAGTCGATCGGACTATGGGCGGTGATCCACAAAGACACGTAATTTCGTATTGTTGCCAACCTTTCATATCCTTGTCCAATGTGCTTATTCTTATAATGAGCGGTTTTGCGTGCGTTTTGCCCCACTTTTCTGCTATATTGCCCTTCCATGTCTAAAAGAAGGTCTGCCATGATCCATTGCCTTTTTCAGGACATAGTTTTTTATGGAGTTTTGACTGATGGAAGAAAAGGTTCATTTAATTATCACCGGTGACAATCGGGAATCGCGCTCCGTAGTGATGACCGAGAAGCGGCTACAGCGACTGATGCGTGGTGGTATCGTGACGGCAGTGCTCTTTGCCATCTTTTCCGTCGTCTCTGTCTATACCCTGATTCAGGACCATAGCCGCCAGCAACGGATGACCAATCTGGAAAGCCAGGTCAAATGGTTGTCCGACCAGAATGATCATCTGCGCAATCAGGTCAATCGCCAACGCAGCGAAAAAAGAGAACTGATCAGTACGGCGGTCAATCATCTCAACGAGCGGAGCACTCAGATTGAGACCCTGCTGCAACAAGTTGGTGTTGACGTTGCCGTCGAAGAAACGGCCGCCGGGCAGGAAGGCAGTGGTGGTCCCTACATCGAAGCCGACAGCGGCAACCTGGATGACGCCCTGTTTTATTCCGGGGAGTTGTTGAAATTGGCGGATCAGGTTCCGCTGGGCTGTCCCACCGAAGGGTATTTGTCTTCAAGCTTTGGTCGTCGCCGCGATCCTTTCAACGGTCACATGGCATTTCACAGCGGCATTGATATCGCCCATTTTACCGGCACCAAAGTTTATGCCACCGCCAGTGGAACCGTCGTCAGCTGCGGCGTGGTTTCCGGTTACGGTAAAATGGTCAAAATCAAACATGGTGATCGGTTCAGCACGGTTTATGGTCATCTGCAGAAGATTTATCTCAAACCCGGTACCAAGGTCGCACGCGGCGATGCTATTGGCACCATGGGCAACACCGGTCGCTCCACCGGGCCACATCTCCATTATGAGATCCATGACAACGGTCATGCCATCAATCCCTACAATCTGACATTTCTGAATCGGTAACAGTTGATTCCCAACCGTGGAGGCAACCATGTTTTCGTCATCATCGAACAAAAAAGAAACGCCTGAAGCAATTACCACTATCCTTGGAGAAGGAACCGAAGTTACCGGCGATCTGGTGTTTAAAAGCACCATGCGCATAGATGGTCAGTTTGACGGCAACCTCACCGGCGATCATCTCATTATCAGTGCCACCGGCAAGGTTGTCGGGGATGTCAGTGCCAAGAGCTGTATCTGTCACGGTCAAGTGACCGGCAATCTGTCCGTTGATGAATTACAGGTCAAGAAGGGTGGTCATGTGGATGGAACCATCACCACGAAAGACCTGTCTGTCGAGTCGGGGGCTTTCCTTGATGGGGAAGTGAAGTTGAAGAAAAAAGAGCTGCATGTGGTCGATGATAAGACCAAGGCGGCCAAAGATAAAGGGACAGTGGCGAAGTAAACGCCCTGTTACCATAAATAGATTTGAAGAAATCCCTGCCTGGTTTGGTGGGGATTTTTTGTTGCAGCTACGAGAAAGGCCGGGCTGTTGAGAAAACAGCCTGTGAATCTCACCGACCGGTGGTGGTCAAAAGATGTAGATTTACAGCATGCCTAATTTTATGTTCGCAAAATACGTTTTGAGAAATAATTCAACCATGATTAAAAAACAATTTATTGGCTATCTGGTGCTTCTGGCAATAACGGTCCTGGTCTCCGCCTGTAGCACTTCAGAACATGATAACAGCTACTCAGCTGAGGACACATCAGAGATAGAGGTGGGCGACATCTATACACTCTCGTATGAACCGGCATCCTGCTCAGAATCAGACCAGCGCGACTTCATCAACAAAGTGATGCACGATGTTTACCTTTGGAGTGAAGACACACCCGATGTGGATCTCGACTCATACGCATCGCAAAGAGAACTGCTGGATGCTCTCGTTTATAACGATGAAGAATGGAGCGGTATCACGACTCTTGAAGAATATGATGCCTATATGGTTGGAGAAGCCGTCGCTATCGGCATAAATTTTACCGACCAAGATGACATGATCTATCTGACACATGTTTATCCTGATTCTCCGGCGGAAGATGCTGGTTTCCAGCGTGGATACGCACTGACCAGCATAAACGGCTACGCCGCGGCAGACATCATTAACAACGACCTGTGGGATGAAGCATTTGGACAAGACGTTTTGGATATGGACTACATTGACAACGACAGCAACGCAGGCTCCGTTTCAGTCACCAAAACAACCTTTACCGAAAGCTCTGTCGCGGCATATAGCATACTTACCAATTCCACAAACGGTAACAAAGTAGGCTACCTGAACTATCTGATATTTAACGACAATTATTCAACAGACTTAGCGGAAGCATACACAGCATTTGCTGTAAACGATATCAGAGAAATTGTCATCGACCTGAGATACAACCCAGGCGGAAGAGTCTATGTAGCTCTGGCCCTGAGCAGTATAATCGGCGGTACAACTGTCGCCGGCCATCCCGCATATTCAGAACTCTACAACGACCGCTATTCATCATGGGATATACAGTATCGTTTTGCATCGGATAACACGCTGAATATCGAAAAAGTTGTGTTCATTGTCACAGAGAGCACAATGTCAGCAAGCGAGCTTATGATCAACATGCTCAAACCCTATATGGACATCACCCTGATAGGCTCAACCACAGCCGGCAAACCCGTAGGCAGTTTTCCTATCGAATATTGTGGCAATTATATAAAACCTATTGCATTTAAATTGGTGAACGCAAACATGGAAGGGGACTACTATGACGGTTTTCCTGTTACCTGTTCCGCCACTGACGATCTGACACACCCGCTGGGAGATAGAGAGGAAAGTATGCTCGGCGTCGCTATGACATATCTTGAGACCGGTTCATGCCCCGCAGAATGAAACACATGATGGTGTCATGTCCCGAAATCACACCAAATTGTAAAATCTTAGGGTCAGGTGTTGAATTGCTATATTTATTCAGGAGAATGTTTCAATTCATGACCTGCCCCTGTGTGTATTACGATAGTTTTGAGTAAGCCTTTTACCAAAGGCTCCAGCGAATTTGCTCTATGCTGCGCGTTTAAACGCGCTGAGCCCAGGCGTTAGACATCTGGAATGAAAATGATTGATGGAATGAAATTTCGACAAAATCTCCTTCGACAGTTTCCTGAACTGAAAGAAGAAATTGAAGAAAATGAAGGTTTAGTGCATATGGAAATGGGGGCCCTTGAATCCTTGGCCAACGAACATATCAAGAACGGCAATTTCGAAGGTCTGCAGAAAGCATACAACTTTATTGCCACTTTGTTTGAAGAGTTCAGAGGTACTGATCCCAGTGTTATAAATGCAATCAGTGTCTCATTCCTGGAAGGGCTCAATTTCGAAGATAAAAAATACGGAAAAAGAGCAAAGTCATTGTTACCCCCGGAGCTATTGAAGTTGTGGAATGAGCAAATGGAGCACAATCAGAAAATTGGGTGGGTAAAATGATGCCTAACAAACCGTTGTGTGGATGACATGAACTGGGTACTTGAATTGGCCAAGGCAGAGTTTGGCCTCGGACAGATAGAGAGTTTCCCGGACCTGGCCGCTCAGGCATTAGATGATGGGTTTGATTCCCCTAGTTTATGTACTCTGGCGGGTCTGTCGCTTGTTCCAACAGGCAATGAGGAAATCAGATCCTATCTGCGGTTGGCCCTTCAAGAATTGAGAATAGAATGGCCTTCAAAGGAAAAATCTGCATTGATACTCCTTCACTATTTCATAGACCAGATCATTGATGGAAGCATTGAGCCACACGAAGGGATTCACACCATAATCTGGAATATCTATCATCAAATGGACTGGTGTGAGTCGGATAACCATTATGCCGGTGATAGCATTCATATTGAAAGACTGTATGGTCTCTGCGACACCTACGATGACCTCAGTGAAGCCACTGTTCGGTGGGATAAACATAAAACAAATGACGAGCTGAAAATGTTAATCCAACAAGAAATACGTGCCGAAGCTGAGGTTTACAAAGATAAATACTTGGCTCAACTCGACAATCAAGCGGACGGAAAGTAGCTGTTTGTTTCCTGAAAAATAAAAGCGCAGTGGTTCTCGCAGGCCGCGTTGTCGCTGCCTGTCTCAATCGTTTAACTCTCAATTTTGGATAAACAATGAAAAACACCAAAATCGTCATATATATTGTCGTTGCTCTCAGTATTTTTGTCTGTGTTGAGCCAGCCATAGCTGGACCTGGGGGCAAGATAGCGAGCGTGGCATTTGAAACATTCTGGGGACGAATCATCCTCGTGGCACTAATAATCATATTTATGCCACTAATGATTTTGAATTTTTTTCAAGAAAGAAAAGCTGAGAAAAGAGCGAGAAAAGACCTTCGGTTTATGGCGAACGTTAATCCCCAATTCGATTGGTTTAAAATTCAAGAGCGCGCAAAAGATTGCTTTTTCCGTGTTCACTCAGGCTGGGAAAATGAAGATCTATCGTCTGTCTCTGACTGGATGACTGACTGGTACTGGCAAAACCAGCAGATGGTCTATCTCGATAAATGGAAAAAGGAAGGTCTCGTAAATATATGCAATGTCAGAATGAGCACATATTTCAAACCATTGCTATTTGTTCATAGAAACGCACA
This sequence comes from Desulfuromonas sp., assembly GCA_002869685.1. GTDB lineage: Bacteria > Desulfobacterota > Desulfuromonadia > Desulfuromonadales > Desulfuromonadaceae > Desulfuromonas. The sequence continues at coordinate 5,060 of PKUE01000151.1, read as the reverse complement.
ACTTGGGCATGAAGACTCTATAGTGGTCATTTCAATAAAAGCCCAAATGGAAGACTATCTTCAAAATAAAGCATCGAAAAAAATTGTCGAAGGAAGCAAAGGCTTTAAATGGGTCGAAACCATCTGGACCTTCACAATCGATAACGGCAAATGGAAAGTATCTAATATTGAAGAAGGCGCACTGGCTATCGCATATGCTAAGTTGGTTAAAGAACTCCCCAATATTGAATCAACTATTGCCGGTGGGCTCAAAGAGAACTAGCAACGAAAACGACTGAATGCTTGTCGGTTTTAGTGAATATCTCGTGATGCGTGAAGCTTGCAGTGTCGTCAGGTACAAAAAACATTACCCTCAAAAATGACAAGAATGTTTGAGGGTTTTGACCCTGTGTGTATGCTCTAAAACTTACCCGGTGCAACGAGGGCAAGAGTAGTACGGTAATGTTTTCTATGGGCGAAGCACGATGAAATATGAAGAAGAAAGCGGCTAAGGCGCGCCTTAAAACGAAAGGATAACAAATGGAAGATCTGAAGGATTTAAGGCTCTTGTCCATATTTCACTATATCGTTGGCGGACTGACAGGGCTTTTTTCGTGTATGTTTTTAATTCATCTGTTTATTGGTCTCACAGTTCTGCTATCTCCTGAATCAATGACCGGCGGGAACGGGGAAGCGCCTCCAGAGTTTTTCGGGTACATATTCACCTTCGTCGGCGGTTTGTTTTTCATTCTTGGTGTGACTCTGTCGGGTTTTATAATTTATTCCGGGACATTATTGAAAAAGCAGAAAAGGCGGATGTTTAGCTTTGTTGTCGCATGCATCGAATGCATTTTTATGCCTTTTGGAACTGTTTTAGGTGTGTTTACCATAATTGTTTTATCAAGAGATTCCGTAAAAAAAATATATGGCGAGGACGTGTCTTAAGCCATTGAATTCGAAAATATACCCAACAGGTTAATCCCAGTGATTGGCTGGGTGGTCTCAGAAATTTGGACTTAGTATTTTCTTGTCAGCTATCGATTGTAACGGTAAGTCTGACGTTGAAAGTCAGATAGAAGGTCCACTTACCGTTGGTGGCAAGCGTCACCAGCCGGGGCGTAAGACAGCGACTTTGATTTTGAATTTAGGGTTTTGACCTGGGATTCTAACAAAGAAAAGAAATGGCTGGGGTGGTAGGATTCGAACCTACGCATGACGGAGTCAGAGTCCGTTGCCTTACCGCTTGGCGACACCCCAGCAAGAACGCATCCAGCAAAAAGCCGGATGCGTTTTGTGTGTTACGGCTGGGGATTATGGATCAGATTGGTTGATTAAGTCAATCGGTTTTTCTGATAATCTTACTTGTGGCTACTTACTCCTGATGGGTCAGTCTCAGCAGTTCATAATAGAGGCGGTTATCGCTGTAGAGCAGTTGCGTCAGTCCAAAGCGGTTTTCCGCGTAGGCGAGGTTGTATTGGCCGAGATGGGTGAGGGTGATCAGCCCTTCGTTGTACAGCGCCCGCGCATCTTCATAGTTTGATTTAGCTAGTCCCACGGCCTCTTTCTGCCGTGCTATCTCCATCACCAGATCATCGTGCTGACGGCTCAGGTTGGTCAGGCTGGTGACCAGTTGCTTATAGGTCTGCTGGTGTTGCGCAGCGGCCTGCTGGGCCTGCGCCCGTGCTTTGATGTAGCTGTTTTTCGTTTCGCCGCCATTGAGAAAATTCCAGTCCAGTCGTACACCGACCGTCCAGGTTTCATCCAGATCGTCGTGATGATCACTTTCCCCTTCACCATTGGCCGCCAATGTCACCGTCGGCCAGAAATCTCCGGCTGCCATGGTCTGTTGCCGTTGCTTGGCTTGCTCACTGGTGGCGATGGTGCGCAGATCAATCTGCATCCGTTCTTCAAGCTGGTTGGTCAATTGCTCCAGAGACAGATCAAAATCATTTTGGGGATGCAGAGTTGTTTCGGGACTAAGCAACTCGGCGGAAGGTAAACGACCGAGCAGACGGTTAAACGTCGTCAGGGTGACGAACAGGTCACTCTCGGCCGCCTGCAGATCGTTTTGCGCTTGCGTCAGCACCAGTTGTGCTTCGCGCACATCGAGCTGGGGTGCCGTACCAACCATGAATTTGGCCTGGGCATCCGCTAATTCTTCCTGACGTTGCTGAACGCGATCTGCTGCGATCTGTTTGATCTCCTGCTGACGTTGTACATCGATAAACGCCAGGGCGACATCACGGTCGAGATCACCCCAGGCGCTTTGTTCACTGTAGGCGGCCAACTGCTGCAGGTTGTCGCGCAGATGCGCGCTTTGCCAGATGCGGCCACCGGCAAACAACAGTTGGGTTGCTTGCACCCCGATGGTGACTTCACGATTGGGCGCCTGAACAAACGGGTTGCTGGCATTGCTGTCGATATGAAACCAGCTGGCGTAGCCGTCCAGCTGTGGACGGGCAAACGCGGTGGTGCGGCGGGCGTCGGCATCATCGGCCAGCCGTTGGCTGGTAATGATCTGGCTTTGCTCTGAGTGTTGCCGGGCAATCTGCTGGGCTTCATTGAGGGTGATGGCCTGAACAGGAGAGGCCAGCGCCAAGATCAGCAACGAGAACAGTACGCCCAAACGGGTCGCATAAAATAGAGGTCTGCGACAATCCTTCTTTTTATTCATCACGCTTCTCCCGCAGGCGTTGTTGTTTCAGGGTCTGGCGCTGACGGCGGCGCATGAAACGCTGGATGCGTTCCTTGGCCATCTCCGTCAGCTCGTATTCCACCGGAATGATCAGCAGTGTCAGCAGGGTGGCACTGGCCAGACCGGTGGAGAAGGCGGTGGCCATGGGGGCCCAGGTGATCGATTTATGCGGGATGCCGATGGCCATGGGCAGCATGCCGAGCATGGTGGTCAGGGTGGTGATCAACACCGGGCGCATCCGCGCACTGCACCCATTGATGACGGCTTCTCGCAGACCAACACCGCGTGCGCGCTCCTTGTTCATAAAATCGATCAGAATCAGTGAATCGTTGACGGCGACACCGGCCAAACCGATCACCGCCATGAAGCTGCCAATGGTGAACACCGAGCGGGTGAAGAACATGCCCAGCACGACACCGATAAAGGCAAAGGCGATGGCCGAAAGGATGATCATCGGCTGGACATAGTCATTGAACTGTGAGGCCAGAATCAGGTAGATGGCCAGCACGGCAATGACAAAGGCTGCCGCCAGTGAGGCATAGGCACGACTGGTACTCTCAAATTCACCGCCGAAAGCAATGCTGACCCCCGGATAGCGATCATTGATTGAGTCAAAATAGCGCTGGGCTAATACCTGAACGCGACCTGCCGACAGTTGTGACCCGGTGCGGATATCCGCAGTGATGGTCAGAGTCGGCTTGCCGTTGTAACGGGTGCGGGCATCGGGTTCCTGACGGTAGTCGACACTGGCGAGGTCGCCGATGAGGACGGGTTGCTCGCTGTGTTCGACAATCGGAATCGTTGCCACCTGTTCAGGGTTGATCAGGCCGCGCCCCGAGTCTTCCTGACGCGCCAGTTTGACCATCAGGTCGATCTCTTCGCGTGAGGTACGGTAGTTACCGGCCTGCATGCCGTTGAGTGATCCGGCAATCAGGCGGGTGGCGTCACTGCTCGACAGGCCATATTCCAACGCTCGATCACGACCCACTTCGAAATTGAGCACCGACTGGATGGACGCCCGGTTGTCCTCCAGATTGAGCAGGTCGGAAAACTTCGGGTCGGTACGCAGGTAGTTAAGCACGTCGTCGGCAGCGATACGCGCTTGATCGATGTCCATCGCGGACAGGCGGATGTTGACCGCTTTGCCGGACGGGGGGCCGGTGCTTTCACCAAACACCTGAACTGTTGGTCGGGCCACCCATTGATCGGCGTGCTGCTCGACATACGCATCCACCTGATCGTACATCTGGTCGATATATTCGGAAATCTGGTCATTACCGGTGGGTAGATCCATCTGTTTCTGCGGCGGTAACTCCACGACCACCTGACCGTAATGCTGGGCGCGGTGGAGCTGATAGTCCTGATCTTCTTTGTAACCGGCGCTGCCGCTGGCGGACAGGGTCTGGCCGGGCCCGAGGCTGAGCAGGTAGCGTGACAGGTCGCGAATCACCTGATCGGTACCTTCTACCGACGTGCCGGTGGGCATATCCACGGTAACGTGATAACGCAGGTAACTGTCCTGAAAGAACTTCACCTTGATCAGCGGCACCAGACCGGTAACGGACAGCCCCATCATGGTCATGGTGACAACAAACATGATGGTGATGCCGAGCATGGACAAGCCCTTGTGACTCAGCAGTTTGTCGAGCAAGCCGCGGTAGATTTTCCACAGTGGCGCGAACGGCCCCTCCTGCAGATGGTGATAATCGCCTTCCGGATGGAGGTTGACCGTCATCTGGCGCGGACCGTAATCGAGGATATGCACCGGCAGGATAAACAGCGACTCGACCAGTGAGGCGAACAGGGCAAAACTGACCGCCTTGGGGATGACGCTGAAGAAGTCGCCGGTGCTGCCGGTCATGATCAGCATCGGCGCAAAGGCGCAGATGGTGGTCATGGCCGAGCTAATGACGGGCAGAAACACTTCGCTGACGCCGTCGATGATGGCGGTGCGCCGTGTCTTACCCATATACAGATGGCGGTAGACATTTTCGATGATGATGACCGCATCGTCGACGATGATCCCTGACACCAGCACAAACGAAAACAGGCTGATTGTGTTGATCGATTCGCCGGTCAGTTTGACGATGATGATGGTGACCAGAAACGAAAACGGAATGCCGATGGCGGTGAGCATGGCATTGCGAAATCCCAGGGTGATCCACAGTACCAGGGTGACCAGAATCATACCGAGGATCATGTTGCCGCCCAGGGTACGGATTGAGTCGTCGATCTCAATGGTCGAGTCGTTGGTCAGTACCGTGGTGACACCGTCACGCTCATGTAACTGGTTAAAGCGGTGCACCTCCTCTTTAACCTGCTCGGCAATGGTGATGGCGTTGGCCTCGTCCTGTTTTTTGACTTTCAGCTTGACCGTACTCTGGCC
>PKUE01000130.1 GCA_002869685.1 Desulfuromonas sp. | reverse complement strand
TGACTCTGACCGTTGGTCAGCAACGTGAACGTGGATTGAGCTGGTCCATCGAAGAGGTGATGGTGGATGAGCAGGATCGCATTTCAACGGTGAACGGTGAGGTGGAAACTTCCGGCTATGCCATCACTAATCTGGCTGTCAGCTATGCCTTTGCCGATATCGGCTGGATGAAAGCCCCGGTAATGGCTTTTGAGCTGAACAACGTCCTTGACCGCGATTATCGTCAACATCTCGACAAGGTATCGTCGACCTCCTGGTATCTGCCTGATGAAGCGGGTATCAACGGGGTGCTGTCGGTTCAGGTCGGATTTTAAACCATGCGTCGCCTGCTTCTGCTTGCCTGTTTCGCGTTGGTGGCGTTTCCCTGTGTGGCCAACACCTCCCAGGGGGCCCACGGGGACGCCCCACCACAGCGGATCTACGGCACGGCACCGCCCATTACCAATTTGTTGTACGTGCTGGGTGCGCAAGGGTTGATTGCCGTCAATGCGCCGCTGCGCAATCCGTCCAACAGTGCGGATGATCGCTTTCTGAGCGAACGGTTCCGCCAGCTGCCGGTTCTCGGTGGCTGGCACGGCAACCGTCATCCCAACCTTGAAGAGATCCTGCGTCAGCAGCCGGATCTGATTGTCAGCTGGGATACGCCGTTACTTCAGGGCCGTGTAGACGATGATCTGGCAAAAATCGGTCTGCACGCGTTGGCGGTGAATATCGAAGATACCGCCAACTATCCGCAAGTGTTTCGTCAGCTTGGTGCGGCGATCGGCCGCAGCGAGCGTGGCGAGGCTTTGGCCGCTTGGGCGCAGCGGGAGATTGACGCGCTGCAGCAGTTTGTTGCCACCATCCCGGCCAATGAGCGGGTGCGGGTCTATTATGCCGAGGGGCGCGATGGCCTGCAGACAGAGTGTGACGGTTCCTTTCACGCCGAACCGTTGACCTATGGCGGCGGTCGCAATGTTCATCAGGGTCGTCAGACCACGGTGATGGGCCTGCAGAGCATCAGTATGGAGCAACTGCTGGCCTATGATCCCGATGTGATTGTCGTGCAGAATCCGCAGTGGTTTCGCGAACTGTTTAACGATCCGCTGTGGCAACAGTTGACCGCGGTGCGAAATGGCCGCGTCGCCCTGGTGCCGAAAACCCCGTTCAACTGGCTGGATCGCCCGCCGTCTTTTATGCGTCTGATCGGTGGCCATTGGCTGGCCGCCTGTTTTTACCCGCAGCGCTATCCCTACGATGTGACGGCAAAAGCGCGCTCCTTTTTTGAGCTGTTTTTTGGCGTGCGGCTGGACGATGACGCATTGAAACAGATGATGTTTCCGCCAGCTACGGACGCCACTTTCGGTAAAGGAGGACAATCATGACGGTCAGTGATTCGTTACTGCAGCTGTTTCTCGGTGGCGGTGATTTTGTTCTGTACATTATGCTCGGGCTCAGCGTCGTGACACTGGGGGTGATCTTTGAACGGCTTTACGCCTTTATCCTGTTGCGTCGTCGCTATGCCCAGTTGAGCAAGCGCGACCTGCTGTTGTTTGGGCAGAAGCGGCTGACCGTGCTCGCCACACTCGGCAATAACGCGCCGTTCATTGGCCTGTTTGGCACGGTGCTCGGTGTCATCAAAGCCTTTCACGATCTCCATCTGCAGCAGGGTTCCGGCATCAAGGTGGTCATGGGCGGTATTTCCGAGGCGCTGGTGGCGACGGCCATGGGATTGTTGGTCGCCATCCCGGCGGTGATTGCCTACAACGCGTTTTCAAAGACCCTGCAAACCTGGTTGCTGTTGAGGCAGAACGATGAATAACGAGTTCAGTGCGGATCAGGAGATTTCGCAGATCAACATGACACCGTTCGTCGATATCGTATTGGTGCTGCTGATTGTGTTTATGGCGACGGCCAGTTTTATCACCCAGCAGGCGCTGGAGCTGAATCTGCCCAAGGCGCAGACCGCCGCCACCCTGTCGGAGACCGATCCCCATGTCACCATCAGCATTGATCCGCACGGCCAACTCTATGTCGATGATGAGGCGGTGACACGTGCTGAACTGGTGCACCATCTTGATCAGGCGAACAGTGAATGGCCGGTGTTGGTGCGTAGTGATGCCGGAGCCCTCTATGGTCAGGTGGTGGAAGTGATTGATCTGTGCAAGCGGCACGGTTTTTTTACTTTTGCCCTGGAGAGTCAGGACGATGATGAATCGAACCGTTAAATCTTCTCAGTGGCTGCTGCTGTCCTGGTTACTGGCCGCAAAAGCCAT
>PKUE01000010.1 GCA_002869685.1 Desulfuromonas sp. | reverse complement strand
TGCAGCGGTCAGTGTGGTCTTACCATGGTCAACGTGGCCAATCGTACCGATGTTGACATGGGGTTTTGTTCTTTCAAATTTTTCCTTTGCCATGACTTCTTCCTCTCGATAATTTCGCTTCGATAACAATAACTATACTGGCCAACAAGATTCTTTCCGACAGCCCATCCGAAACAAAAAGACAGAACACATGGAGCCCACAACCGGACTTGAACCGGTGACCTCTTCCTTACCAAGGAAGTGCTCTACCTGCTGAGCTATGTGGGCATTCACACCTGTTCTATCTTTTAAATGGAGCGGGAAACGGGACTCGAACCCGCGACCCTCAGCTTGGAAGGCTGATGCTCTAGCCAACTGAGCTACTCCCGCCCAAATTCGGACTTTACAACCTAAGGACTAGCCCAACCCTCTTTTGCAGTACATACGCAAGGCTCCTGCAAGAAGCGGGTTGTATTCATCCGATATGAAATTGTGGTGGAGGGGGGAGGATTCGAACCTCCGAAGTCTGAGACGGCAGATTTACAGTCTGCTCCCTTTGGCCACTCGGGAACCCCTCCAAGGGACGTTCTGAAAGGCTTGCGCCCTATTCTATTTATTGGAGCTGGCGATAGGAATCGAACCCACAACATCCTCATTACAAGTGAGGTGCTCTGCCTATTGAGCTACGCCAGCACAGAGTCGCAATCTATACACCACTCGTTCTTTTTTTGCAAATACTTTTTCGCGGTTTTTTCCTGTCGCGACAAGCGAAGTGATTTATAAATGATTCACCTATGACTGTCAACCGCCTTTTACCGTTTTTTATTTTTTTATTTTCAGATGGTTACGAACGACCTCAAACAGGGCGATTCCCGTAGCAACGGAGACATTGAGAGATTCAACCTGTCCCGGCATTGGTATGGCGACGAGTCCATCACATAACTTACGGATCAAAGGGCGAATCCCCTTACCTTCACTACCGGCCACCAACGCAACAGGAGCCGACAAAGGCGTCTCATACAGCGACTGTCCTTCTTCCCCAGCCAAGCCATAGACCCAGACTCCCGCTTTTTTCATCTCTTCGATCGCCCGCGCCAGATTAGTCACCTGACACAATTGGATGTGGGCAATGGTTCCAGCAGCGGTTTTTTCCACAATCCCGGTCACCGGACAGGAACGGTCTTTCGCATAGATAACCGCCTGACAACCCGCTGCCGCTGCTGAGCGGATCAACGCACCGAAATTATGAGGATCTGTGACACTGTCAAGAACGAGAAAGAAGGAGGATGGCGGTGGAAATTGTTCCAGCAATTGCGCCAGAGAAACAGCGTCACGCCCTTTTACCTGTGCAATAACGCCCTGATGACGAACTTCACCGACCAGTTCTTCCAGTTGGCGACGCTCACACACCTGAATTTGAATCCCCTGCTGTTGTGCCTGCTCTCGGACTGAAATGAGCCGCGCATTACGAGTGCCGCGTTCAATATAAAGAACGTCAATCTGCCGACCTTGAGAGAGCGCTTCGCTAACGGCATTGACACCAAACAGATAACTTGTCACGCCACGGCCTCAGTCATCTCTTTGACAATAGCCCGGGCGGCCATAACAGGATCGTCGGCCTTTGAAATCGGTCGCCCGACCACCAGATAGTCGGCACCCGCTGCAATCGCTTCACCGGGAGTCATCACCCGCTGCTGGTCATCGCGATCTGCTGTTGCCGGACGGACACCGGGAGTCACGACGACAAAATCATCACCGCAAGACTGACGGATTAAAGGCAGTTCCTGCGCCGATGCCACCACACCATGTAACCCGTTGTGTTGCGCCAACGCCGCCAGACGCGGCACCATCCGCTCTACCGGCAACTCAATCCCCACTTCGCGCAGATCATCCTGGGATGATGAGGTAAGAATGGTCACCGCCAGAACAATCGGCAACGGCAATCCTTCCTGAATCGTGGCGGCGTTAACCTCTTCGATCATCGTACGCATCATTTTACCGCCACCAAGGGCATGAACATTAAACATCTGCACGCCCATACGTGCCGCCTCAACGCTGGCTTTGGCAACGGTGTTGGGAATATCGTGATACTTCAGATCGAGAAACACTCCACCGCCGGCGTCACGGATCATTTTCACCACCTGCGGACCACATCGGGTAAACAGCTGCTTGCCGACCTTAAACATGCCGACTTCATCGGCCAGAATCCGCACCCACTGTTGTGCCTCGTCGTAACTGTCCACATCCAGCGCAAAAATCAACCGTTCTTTCATCAGGTTCCTTCCTATTCCACCAACTTACGGGTGCGAGCAACAATTTCCTGCACACGACGGATAATATCCGCACTGCGTTGAGTCCCCAACACCTGTCGTGCCAGCATACACTCGGCATAAACCAGTTCATTGAGGCTGTCCACCAGCAACTTCTTCTGGTCCACCTCGCCAAGACCGGTCAGATTTTTCACCAGCTTGCGCCCATCCAGTATTCCCTGCTTATCCAGGCGCACACCACGAAACACATAACTCATCGGGTGGGGCGCTTCACGCATGAATCGATTGGCATCCTCAACGAACCCGCTGCCCTCTCCTTCAACACAATCGTGCAGCAGGCTCAACACCCCGTTGAATACTTCAAACAACTCGGTAAAGCCATCGTCAAGGGGCTCTTCCGGAGCATCACACACCTTGAGATGGCGCTTCTCCACCAGTTGATGCAAAACCCGTAAGGCATCAAACTCCGACAGGCCACTCCCCGCCATCAACTGACCAACCTTGGCCGGAGCGGAGTAGGTCAGCTTGACCACTTTTTTCTCCTCATCGGACAACTCGGACGGATCCCGGCCGGTATACTCGAGGATCGCTTCCAACGAGCGCAACCGCCGCAGATAGAGGGCCTTCTCGTCAATACGGCGCAGCCCTTCCATAATCAGATTTTGAGTGCTCATAGACAGCTTAACGATGTCGTCCCGCTTGAGGTCTCCAGCGGTAAAATAACATCCCCCTTCCTCGCAGGCGAACAGATTATAGACAATCGTTTCCACCTGCTGACGGGTAGCCAGCCACAAATCCCGTGCCGCAACCAGGTTCTTTTGCACCAATATCTTGCTGAGGCTGTCACCATTGGACATCTCGGTGCGCACCTGATTCAAAGCACTGCGTTCAATTTTACCGATCTCACACAGCACCTCGCCCAAATCATCTTCCAGACGCTGACTGGTGGCAAAAATGATTTCCCCATCCTGAAAATAGACCTGCCGATTTCCATCCGGGATATCCAGATACAAAATCCCCGTCTGACGAAACATGTTGAAAAATGACAACACATCGGCAATGGCCAAAACATCCAGAGAGGCTGCCAGACACGGCGCGCGTTCCCCTTCCACCGCCAGCAATACATGCTGCGGTGACGAGGAGGCCACCAGTAAGTCGGGTCCCGACAAACTGGAGATCACACGCCGGGGCAGACTGACCCGGCCACTATCATCTACAGCAACACGATACACAGACTACTCCATCAACTCGCGCCGGACTTCATCAACCAGCCAGGCCAGGGTTTGTTCTACCGGCATCATCAGGCGTTCTCCAGCCGCACGCTTCTGAACTTCAAACGCCCCCTCTTTCAATGCCCGGTTACCCACCGTCACCCGAATGGGAATACCGATCAACTCTGCATCCTTGAATTTACTGCCAGGGCGTTCATCGCGATCATCCAGCAACACCTCGACCCCCTGGGCCTGCAATTGTTCATACAGTTCGGTTCCGGCAGCCATCACCTGTTCATCCTTGGGATTCAAGAGAGTAATGATCACCTGGAAAGGCGCAATCGGCATCGGGAAGATCACCCCATTATCATCATGGTTCTGTTCGATCGCCGCCGCGACGGTGCGACCAATGCCGATACCATAACAGCCCATGACCAAAGGAACCTCTTTACCCTCGGCATTAAGGACCGTCGCCCCAAGAGCCTGAGAATACTTGGTGCCCAGTTTGAACACATGCCCCACTTCAATACCGCGCCACATCTGCAGAGATCCCTCGCAACGCGGGCAGCCGTCACCGGCAACCGCCTGACGCAGGTCGGCATAAGCTTCGACGGTAAAGTCGCGTCCGGGATTGGTTCCCATGTAGTGCATATCTTTTTCATTGGCGCCGGTTACCGCATCCGCCATGGTGCGCACTTCGTCATCGGCGAGAATCCGGCAAGACAAGCCAACCGGCCCGGCAAAGCCACTGGGGGCACCGGTCAATGCCTCGACAGCCTCATCACTGAGCATCTCCACTTCCAGACAATCGAGATAGCGACACAGTTTGATCTCATTGAGCTCCCGATCGCCACGCAACAACACGGCCAGCTGCTCACCACTGTCTGTCTGCAACAGCAATGTCTTGATCAAACGACTCTCTGGCATATCCAGAAACTCGGCTACTTCGGCAATGGTTTTACGTTGCGGAGTATCGATCTTCTGCATTTCCGCCTGTCCCGCACCGGCATCCTGCATCACAGAACGCATCTGCGCCTTCTCCACATTGGCAGCATAATCGCAGCAATCACAGGAGACGATGGCATCTTCGCCCGACTCGGCCAACACCATAAATTCATGAGATGACGAACCACCGATGTTGCCGGTATCGGCCTCTACCGCCCGGAACTTCAAACCACAGCGCTTAAAAATCCGCTGATAGGCCTGATACATTTTTTCGTATGCCGTATCGGCACCGCTGTTTTCGAGATCAAAGGAATAAGCATCCTTCATAATAAATTCACGCCCACGCATCAAGCCGAAGCGGGGACGGATCTCATCACGAAACTTGCCCTGGATCTGATAGAGATTAAGCGGCAACTGACGGTAGGAACGCACCGTGCCGCGCACCACATCGGTAATCACCTCTTCATGGGTGGGTCCGAGGCAGAATTCCGTCTCTTTGCGGTCTTTGATGCGCAACAGCTCTTTACCGTATTGCTCCCAGCGTCCCGACTCCTCCCAGAGACTTGCCGGAATGACCATTGGCATCAGCAATTCCATAGCCCCGGCCCGATCCATCTCCTCTCGAACAATCTGTTCCACCTTGCGTACTGAACGCAGCCCCAATGGCAGGTACGTGTAAATCCCGGCAGCCACTTTACGGATCATACCGCCGCGCAACATCAGCTGATGGCTGACAATCTCAGCATCGGCAGGAGTCTCTTTCAGGGTAGGCAACAAATATTCGGTCAGACGCATAATCTCGATCCTTCTATGTCGATAAAAAATGAATTTGTCAAAATCACGTAAATACGTTCGCAAGCTAGCTTATTTCAGGTTAAAATGCAAGCAGAGGCACCGCCCTGAAATGATTCTAAGAATCCCGTTTTCCAACCGTTGCCTCACGGGGAAATCAACTCTTGCTACGAAGGGCCCTATGAAGGAAATACTCACAACCAGTACCTTTGCCCAGCATGTTGCCGCCGGCACCCCTTTACTGGGGATCAACACCGACAATGAGCAACGTACAATTCAACTGATCCAGAACGCTGCCAGTCGTAATCTCAAAGGGATGGAACCACCGAAAGTATGGTCCTGTACGGCTGGCTTTGACGGTATCGACGGCACCACCGATCCCGCTGACGCGCTGCGCTGGGCATTGGCTCAACAAGGGCACGCCATCTTCATTTTTGTCGACATGCACTGGTACTGGCAAGAGAACCCCATCCTGCAACGTCTCCTGATCAACTTCGCCCAACAACGTGGTTCAGCGCGAAAATCGCTGGTTTTTCTGGCCACCGAATTACGCATCCCCGAACCACTGCAGATCCACTTTGTTCAACTCAACCACCCGCTGCCATCGCCTGCTGAGTTATCAAGTTTTCTCACCGGCAACCGGGAACAGGATCCGTTCATCGATCAGCTGCTCAGCCAGGAAGATGCGCTGCGCAAAATGGTCCTGGCCGCCCAGGGCCTCGACCTGGTTCGCCTTGAACGGGCGCTGCGCATGGCCCGGATCACCAAAGGAAATGATGTAAAAGAGGTCATCAGCGCCCTGCATCTCGACAAGAAGCAGGCGTTGGAACAAAGCGGAATCCTGGAGTTTATCGACAACGATCTCAAACCGGATGAGGTTGGCGGCATGGAAAACCTCAAGCGCTGGATGGCCCGCCGGGAAAAAGCGTTCGGCATGGACGAACTGAGCAGCGGCGAAAACCTGCCCAGCGGCGTGTTGCTGATGGGAATCAGTGGCTGCGGTAAAAGCCTGTTTGTTAAAGCCATTGCCGCGCGCTGGAGTCTGCCGCTGCTGCGCCTTGACATGGCCACAGTCTACGAAGGCACCCACGGCTCCCCCGAACGTAGCCTGCACCGGGCCTGTCAACTGGCCGAGGCCATCGCCCCATGTGTCTTGTGGATCGATGAAATCGAATCGGGCATATCGGAACAGGGCTTTAAAAGTGGCGGGGGGTCTTCATCACGCGTATTGGGCTATTTCCTCACCTGGATGCAGGAGAAAAAGAGCCCGGTCTTTGTTGCGGCAACCGCCAATGCCATCGAGATGCTCCCCGCTGAAGTTCTACGCAAAGGGCGCTTTGATGAAATTTTTTATATCGCCCTGCCCGGCTTGGAGGAACGCAAAGAGATCTTCTCCATCCACCTCACCCGCCAAGGACAGGACAGCAGTGCCTACGACACGTCAACTCTGGCCCATTCAAGTAAGGGATTTTCCGGTGCGGAAATCGAGCAGGCGGTCGCCAGTGCCCGATTTGAGGCGCTGGCCGAACAGCGGGAAATGACGGAAAAAGATATCATGGAGGCGATCGGCCAGACCGTTCCCATCTCCGTGACCATGGCGGAACAGATCAAAAAGATTGAGGCCTGGGCCTTTAAGCGGGCAGTGCCGGCCAGCAGCCATAGCGAACGCTAAGCATCCAGACTTGCACCTGATGGGCCGGTAAACAACGGCCCATCATTCAGCAGGTTTCGTTATGGCCCTCATCACGCTCCCAGCTTTCAGCCAGGGCCAGCGCTTCGTCAACCAGGGCATCGGCCAGCTCGGCCTGAGGCAAACGGCGCACGATCTCCCCCTTGCGGAACAGCAGCCCCATCTCTTTGCCTCCGGCAATACCCAAATCGGCCTCACGTGCCTCACCGGGGCCATTGACCACGCAGCCCATTACGGCAATGGATAACGGCACGGTCAAGTGCTGCAAACGCGCTTCCACCTCTTCAGCCACGGCAATCAGATCAATCTGGCAACGGCCACAGGTCGGACAACTGACAAAAACCGGCCCACGCTCACGCAGCTGCAATGATTTCAGAATTTCCCAGCCGACCCGCACTTCCTGCACCGGATCGCCGGTTAATGACACCCGCAGGGTATCACCAATTCCATCGTAGAGCAGCGCCCCGAGCCCCACGGCACTTTTGATCGTTCCCGCCCAGGTTGTTCCCGCTTCAGTGATACCGATATGCAAGGGATAATCCACCTGGGATGCCAGCAGGCGATATGCATCCACCGTGCGGCGCACATCAGAGGCCTTGAGGCTGACTTTCATCTGATCGTAGCCAAGATCTTCGAGAATACGGATATGGCCCAGAGCACTTTTCACCATCGCTTCAGCAGTGGCATGACCATAGCGCTCTAGTAATTCCTTTTCCAGCGAACCACCATTGACGCCGATGCGGATCGGCAGATTCCGGGCAGCACAGGCCTTGACGACTTCGGCAACTTTCCAGTGTTCGCCAATATTGCCAGGATTAATGCGCAATCCGGCCACACCGCTGTCAACCGCCTGCAACGCCAGACGGTAGTCGAAATGGATATCCGCAATCAGCGGGATCGGACATCCGGCAACAATATCCTTGAGAGCAGCCGCCGCATCGGCATCAGGCACGGCACAGCGGACTATTTCACACCCGGCAGCGACCAACGCCGTGATCTGCGCCAGCGTGCTTTGAACATCGCGGGTATCCGTATTGCACATGGACTGGACAGACACCGCCGCCCCACCACCGACCTGTACCGAACCAACCTGCACCGCACGCGTTATTCCTGTCTTGCTCACGCCACTCTCCTTTAGGTAAACAGTCTGCCAGCATCTAGCCACAGCTACTCCCCAGCGTCAAGACGCAAAGATAGCATTGACACACCCCAAACAAGCCGCTACTGTCGCCACAAATACCCCTTACAATTGGATACTTTATGAAAAAAAATCATCGCGGGCAAAAAAAACACCCCGTGCTGCCTAAGATTGTTGTCACCATCGATTCTCTCAATACCGATGGCATCGGCGTTGGTCGCCATGAAAATAAGGAAATTCTGGTCGCCAATACGCTGCCGGGTGAAGAGGTCAGCGCCTTCATTGAACATGAGGGGCAACGTCGCTTTGTCGGCCGCCTGAGCAAAGTGATCAAGAAAAGCCCTCAACGGGTGTTTCCCGGCTGCCAGTTGGCCGCAGAGTGTTCCGGTTGTTCCCTGATCCACCAGGGCTACCCGTTCCAACTGGAATTTAAAACCGAAATGATCCGTGATGCCTTGAGCCATTACGCTACGCTCAATCAGGTCAAAATCCACGACATCTGGGCGGCCAAGGACACCTTTGGCTACCGCACCAACGCCAAACTGGCTGTCGCCAAAGTTCGCGGCAAAGCGCAGATCGGATTGTATAAACGTGCCAGTCACGAAGTGCTTGATATCGGCAACTGCCCCCAACAGCATCCATTGATCAATCGCATTATTGCCGCCCTGCGTGAAGAGATCGAAAAACAGGATATCTATGTTTATAATCCGGTCACGCGCCGTGGCCTGTTACGCTATGTTGCCATTCGCGTCAGCCCGCAAAGCAACAAAGCGCTGGTCACCCTGGTCTGTACGGAACGCAACTATCGTGAGATGACCCATCTGGCAAAATGGCTCAAGAAAAAAGCCCCCGAAATTGTCGGAATCCATCAAAACATCAATGCATCTGCCGGCAATGTGGTTTTCGGAACAACAACGGCCAAAATCATTGGCGGCTCGGATCTGATTGATCAAATTGGCGATATCCGCTTGCGGCTGTCACCAACGTCGTTCTTCCAGGTCAATCACACCCAGGCAGCCAGAATTTACGCCCTGGTCCAACAGTGGGCGGCACTGACCAGCCAGGACAAAGCATTGGATCTCTATTGTGGTGTGGGTGGTATTGCCATGCATCTGGCCACCAGCGGCGCCCATGTCCTCGGTATCGAAATCAACGAAGAAGCCATTTTCAATGCCAAGGCCGCCGCGCAACTCAACGAATTGCCCAACTGCCGCTTCATTGCAGCGGATGCAACGCAAGCCGTCCAGGATCTGCACCAAGAACTCCAACAGCTTAAAGTAGCGGTAGTGAACCCGCCCCGTAGCGGATGCAGTGAAGAGGTGATTGCCACCCTCGGCCAGCTTCAGCCGGAGACCCTGATTTACGTTTCCTGCAACCCGTATACCCTGGGGCGTGACCTGCACCTGCTGACCCAACAAGGATTTCAGGTTGAGGAGCTGCAACCGGTGGATATGTTCCCCCAGACGCCCCATGTGGAATCCGTCGTACGTTTGACCCGTGCGACAGGCAACAGCTCAGTAACGCAATGAACACTTGTCAAGGCCTTGAGGTTCGATTAGGATAAAACCCGCTATATAACATTAAACCATGACAGGTATAGAAAATGAAAATTCTTGACTGCCGCGACCTGCAATGCCCCCGTCCAGTTCTTGAAACGCGTAAGCAATTGCTGGCCCACCCCGACGAGCCGGTTCAGGTTCGTGTCGGCAATGACATTGCCCAGACGAACGTGACTCGACTGGCCACCAAAGAGGGCTTTTTCGTCACCGCCACCAACAAAGGCGATGAAATCGTACTGGAGTTAACCCCGCCGAAGAAAAAGGAAAGCACGGTCAGCCAAAGCGAGCCGGTTTGTGAGAAAACCACGGACAACACCGTTGTCTATATCTCCAGTGCCAGCATGGGACGAGGTCAGGATGAATTGGGTGAAGTGCTGATGCGCAACTTCATCTGCACCCTGCTGGAATCGAGTCAATTGCCAACCACAATTCTGTTTGTCAATAGTGGTGTTAAACTGACCTGCGAGGGCTCCGCTGTTCTGGAACCGTTGCAGCATCTCGAAAAAGCGGGAGTGACAATTAATGTCTGCGGACTATGTCTCGAATTCTACGAATTGAAAGACCAGATCAAGGTGGGCCAGGTCTCCAATATGTTCGATACTGTTGAAGCCATGCAGAAAGCCTCGCACATTATTCAGCCATAGGCCACGCAGATAAAAAGCTTGAATCAAATCTGCCTAACTGATATACATCATCCCTCAAATGGGGGAGTAGCTAGTAGCCTGGTGGCGCTCACGGCCTTCAAAGCCGATGGAGGGCGTATCCCGTCCTCGGTGGGTTCGATTCCCATCTGCTCCCGCCAAAAAATTTGACAGATAATCGCGTAATTTAAAAAGCAATCTCAAGGCTTGTCAGTAACACACATCCTGGCACCCACAGAGGTTGCTTTTATGTTTCTACACTCTGAGCTTAAGTCTCACTCCAGCCCCACTCCGTAAGTTTTGTCTTTGTAACGCGACAGCCTCCTCTAGATAATTTGCCACTGAATACTCCCGATTGAGAAGTTTTGCGGGGAGAGCAAATTCACACCGCCCCTATTGGCAGGAACCGTCTTGGTGCTGCCTACAGACAGGTACGGCCTGCAAAGATTGACTATTTTTCAATATCGCGTTTCCCGCATAAAGTATTCTTCCGGGTCACTATTGAGCAGGTCCAGCTTCTTTTCGTATAACTTTTGCTGTTGATCACAATAGGTTTTGCGGCTTTGGGGTGAGCTGATATCTGCGCAGCGGAATTGGTAGTAGTGGATACGTTCTTTCAACATCTTCTCTTCGACATCAATTGTTTTCTCAAGGCGCTTCTTTTCTTTTTTTCGCTGAAGTTCATCGACTTGTGTTGAATCCTGGTAGCGATATTCACCGACGGCATCAATCTGATCATAAACACGTTGCTGAAAGGTTTCAGAGGGTTGGCTGTCTTCGCGTCCAGAATAGCTGTATTCCTCAACAAAAACATCGTCTTTGTTTTGATCATATGGTGGCGTATCAGTAACGTGCAGTTTTCCGTTCGTATCACGCCAGGTATAGAAGTCCGCTGAAAACGCCGGTGCAGCGAATACGACACACATTGCGACAAGGATAAAGTGATTCAACGTCTGCTCCTCCTGTTGAGGTTATCTACAAGAATGGTTTTATGCAGGAATAAAGATAGGGATTACTGACTTACTATTCAACGATTCTAATTCTACTGTCGATTTAAACAACATAATTGGAGTGTCATACAGAAATTTATGAGAAGGGACTCAGCCCCTTGGTTTGACTATAAATTGCTGCACGGCACGAGAATTCTAGCCCATCCCAACTCTCATTGAATGTCGTCTCTCAAACTCAGCCGGTGAAAAATCATCACTATCCCCTTGCCGTCGCACGGGTTGTAGAACATTTCGATGTAATTGAAGATGTCCTGCCGACCTTTTTCCCGGCTTTTGTAGATTCTTCGCTTGATTCGCTCACGCTTTTGCTACTGGAAAAAACTCTCAGCGACTGCATTGTCATGGCAATTGCCACGACTACTCATACTGCAAACTAAATTGTGTGTTTTTAAAAAGTTCTGCCAATCGATACTGGTGTATTGACTGCCCTGATCTGAATGGACGAGCACTGCATTGTTCGGCTTACGCCGCCAGACCACCATCACGAGCGCATCCAGAACGAGATCTCCATGCATTTTGGGCCACATCGAGCAACTCTTGATTGAGAGGGTTGTCGGCTGATATTGCAGGTTTACTTCCTTTGAACTGAGGCTTTTTGTAGCCCCCCTGTGCCTTGAAACCAACTAGCTTCATCAGACGCGCAACGCGATTTGGACCACAAATCTCACCATGCTCACGCAAATCGAGATGAATTTTACGGTAGCCATAGACGCAACCGCTTTCGAACCAGAATTGTTTGATGAGTCCCACCAACCGTTCGTCGTCTTTTTGTCTGGTCGAATTTTGCTGATTGATCCAGGCGCAGTACCCACTACAGCGAACTTTCATCATGTTGCACAAGTTACGTGGAGCAAATTCCTTCTGATGTGCCCGGATAAAGGCATACCTCACTGGGACTCTTTGGCGAAGTATGCGGTAGCCTTTTTTAGGCGGCTAACGGTGGGACACTTTTCCTTGACGAGATCGGTAAAATTTCTGCGAGTGCTTCAGGAAAAAGAGATCCGCCGCATTGGCGAGAATAAAACCCGACCGGTTGATTTCCGGATCATCTCGGCAACAAACCGCAATCTGTCTGAAGAACTCCAGACAACGGTACCGCAACCAACCCTGTCCGTGAAAATCTGCAGTCTGGAAGAGGTTGAAAAGAACTATATCCTGTCTGCACTGGAAACTGGATGGCAATAAAGCCAAAACGGCGGAAGCTCTCAATATCGGCATTGCCACACTGTACCGCAAATTGAATGCCTACGAGAAATCCTGTTACACGACAACCAACCGTGGGCTTAACACTGGCACATCAAAGCAAAAAGCCATGGACATCAGCCAGTCAACAGGGAATCAATGCCCGGGGTAGCCCTCACAGTCAGAAAAAGCGGATGCCATCGTTTTGAAATCAATACGCCGTCGCAGTTTGGTTATTAGAATCCCCGGCCAGAATACTACTGGCCGGGGATTGATAGTACCGCTATTCATCAGCACCTATTCGAACTGTTGAACACGACTGTTATTGCCCTCGTTCTCTTCACGTAGCTTGCCACTGGCATCAACGGTAACCTTGATCATCGTCGGCCCGTTCACCGCCAGATTAAAAGCGTATGTCACCCGTCCTCCGGGTTGCATAAGTTTATGCCGGGGATCAAAAACCGGCAGTGTCACGCCTCCCAAGGATTTGCCATTACGTTCCAGCATCAAGGTCACAGCATGTTCACCCTGCACCTCGTAAGCTCGTGCCGGGATACCGCCAGCCCCTTCGTTGGCCACAGTAACGGCCAATTGTCCGGACGACTTAAGAGTGCTGATCTTCGTGACAGTCAGGTCGCAACGCTGTCGGGCTGCCGTCTGCGCCTGAGCGTTATTGTCTGGAGAAGCAGGCCGGGAATCGCCGGGCAGTCGAACCAGCAACTGGTGCACAGCCTCGGAACTTCCAGTGTTTTTTAGCACCACAACATAGCGCCCCTGATAACGACTCAGTTCAGTCATATCAACGTTATACACAACCCGACCGGGTCGGTTGCCATAGGCCATGGCATGGCGCCTGCTTTTCAGCACACCCTCGGACACCTTGGTCCTGGCCATTGGCGGTATTGTTCCCTTCTCGAGCCAATCCCGCCACGCTTGGTCGGAGAGCTTATCCCAGAGCACTTCGGCATCAAGAAGCTCCAGCATACAATCACTCTTCGGCAGCCGTTTGCCACCTTGAACAGAAGCCGACAGTTGAATCTGCCCAGGTTGAGTGACCTCCACAGGGAAAAACAAACTGTAAGGATTTTTTTTGCTCCCGGGATAAAGCGTTACCTCCTTGGTGATCGGCGTGGCCTGCGCCATTGCGAAACAGAATAACAATAACAAAAGGGTTAACACTGATAAGCGTGAAATTTTCACAAGAATCCTCCTTTTATAGTGCACAAAGTAACAAACAGGAGAACTCAGTATACATTAGTCTTTACTTATTGCAAAAAATGGCTTCTTAGAAAGGCTACACGCCCAGAGCAAAAACGCAGGCCCCGGGTCGATGATTAAACGCCTCAACCGGCGATCAAATGAGCTCTGTTCGAACAAGCACCCGCCTCTTCACCGGGGCGTTTTCGGCAATCGCAAAAAAGCCCTGGATCTTTTCGATCCAGGGCTTTTGCAGGTATTTTATCCTTTGGAG
>PKUE01000037.1 GCA_002869685.1 Desulfuromonas sp. | reverse complement strand
GCATTGACAATAAATGAATATTTACAAAACACAGACAATAAAGTTAATCAATGCAAACTTCAAGCACCTCTTGATTAAAAAGCTCGATACGAGACAACTAAAAATAGACATGATAATGTTGTGGGCCATAGACTTGGCCGATTAAACGTATTAAATGGAGCCCCCCCGTGAAACAGGACTCAAGCCTCTCTAACACCAGAAGAAACATTGTTCTCACTATTTTGGTTGCCATCATCATGTTTTCAACTGGAGCCGCAATTGCCCAGCCCAACGCAGCTGTGGAGCAGTGGCCCGAAGTTGTTCCTTCGTACGACGGCACACCGATCTCGTGGCAGCGTTTTGGTCACGGTGAAACGGTACTGATTCTGATCCACGGCTGGAGTTGTGACAGTCGATACTGGCTGGAGCAGGTTCCGATTCTGTCCACCAATTATCAAGTAATTACGCTGGATTTGGCCGGGCACGGACACTCCGGACAAGATCGGCAGATCTATTCCATGCGCTCTTTTGGTGAGGATGTTCGCGCCGTGGTAGAAGCCAGCGGATGTAACAAAGTGATCCTTGTCGGACACTCGATGGGTGGCGCAGTGATCGCTGAAGCCGCCCGCTTGATGCCCGACAAGGTGATTGGACTGATCGGTGTCGACTGCCTGGATGATATAGAATATCCATTAACAAAAGAGGACTATGCGGCGATGGTGGCACCATTCCAACAGAATTTCCGAGAAGCGTTGCACGATTTTGTCACGCCCATGCTGCGTTCAACGACAGAACAACCGTTGCGAGAGTGGATTCTCAACGATATGTCCGCAGCACCAACCTGGGTGGCCATGAGTGCCCTGCACGAGCTGATGGCCCAATACATCTCAAAAGACCTGGCAAATAACTTTGACCACCTCACCTGCCCGATAGTTACAGTGAACGCGGACATGGCACCGATCAACAAGGAAGCTAACCGTCGCCATATGCGCTTTTACCAGGCGATCGTCCTGCCACAAACGGATCACTTTTTGATGTTGAATCAGCCTCAAATGTTTAATCGGGCGTTACAACAAGCCATCACTCTGGTTTTGGAGCATCAAGACCCATGAAACTCAACAGCATCGTTCCTTGGGGACGCTCTTTGGCTGAATATCGTGCGATGTTTATGCTGACGGATGAAGATCTGGAAAAATCAATTCTAGGCTGTAGTGATGGGCCCGCCAGCTTTAATGCTGAACTGACTGAACTGGGCGGAGAAGTGGTTTCCGTTGATCCGGTCTATCAGTTCAGCCGTGATGAAATCGCTCACCGCATTGACGAAGTCGCAGGAGAGGTTCTCAGTGAGGTTGAAAAACACCACGACAACTATATCTGGACGCAAATTCCCAGTGTCGAGGCTTTGGCGGCAACACGCATGGGAACAATGTCCACGTTTCTCAAAGATTATGAAACCGGTTGCCGACACGGTCGTTATCTCAACGCTTCCTTGCCGCAATTGCCGTTTGCCGAAGGTGAATTTGATCTGGCTTTATGTTCACATTTTTTATTTCTTTACAGTGACCACCTTGACTGTGATTTTCACTTTACAGCGCTTAAAGAACTGGGCCGCATTGCCAGGGAAATCCGGATTTACCCCCTGGTTACCCTTGACGGCAGCCCTTCCCCCCATCTGCCGAAAATTCTTGCATTGCTGGAAAACGAATCATGGCAGTTCACACGCCAGTCGGTGGACTATCGCTTTCAAAAAGGGGCGGATGATATGCTGGTGATTAGTACAACAGAAGGGATTTAAAAACGAGGTGACTCAAGTTACATACCATCAGGCCAGATGGCAGAAACACGTGAGATAGATACGAATGATTGAAGACCTGGTGCATCCACCAGCCTTCAATCATTCTATCCACGGGGAGCAGAGTTTAATTACAATCCCGGCGCCATAAGCAAATTTCTTCGCCACAGTTTTCACGGCTGTTGGTGTCGAAACAGACAGGATTCCCCTCTGCCTGCTGAATCGCCCTGATCAGTTCAGTTTTTTTCAGGTTTGTTGTTTTCAGCCCCATCTCTTTCGCTATCACCTTGATTTCCGCGACCGTCATATTTCCCTCCTCAAGCACACGAGCATGCAATGTCTAATTGATGACCGCTCAAAGTATACCCCCAGTTTTTTTAAAAGCGAGACCCATAAAGAAAAAATATATTTCTGCAACATATCTGACAACTCATTGAATCTACGTTCTTTTATTAATTAGCAAACCGCCGGACTAATCATCACATCATCCCTCAAGGTTGCCAAGAGTTACTGCCGGGAACATTTTTTTATGCTAGTGTATACGTCGATACATTCCGTAAATATTACCGTTATGGAGCGATGAAATGACCTACAGTTTTGACACGATTGTCGAAAAACCTTTTGATGAAACCATCACCCTGGTTACTGAAGCGCTAAAGCTTGAAGGATTCGGTATCTTGACCGATATTGATGTTCAGGCGACGATGAAGAAAAAACTCGATGTTGACATGAACCCGTACAGGATTCTCGGCGCCTGCAACCCTCAGTTTGCCTATCAGGCAATGAGATATGAGCCCAAAATAGGCACAATGCTGCCCTGCAATGTGATCGTTCGGCAAATTGAACCGGGTAAAAATGAAGTTTCAGCCATTGATCCCATTGCCTCAATGCAGGCCATAGGCAATCCAGCGCTCAAAGAAGTGGCAGATACGGTTCAGGACAAGATGAAAAAGGTCATTGCGTCACTGAAATCAGCGAGATAATTGTCATCAATCACTACATTATAAAAAAACGGCGACCCTACTGGGTCGCCGTTTTCTATTCAACTCAACATGATTCTGCCGTGTGAATCAGGATATATTTTCCGGGCCGGCACTTTTCTTCCCCGACTTCTCTTTTTCTTCCTGAGAAACGACCAACCAGTAGCCAATACTCATCGCCAAAGTAACCCCGGCAGTCGCCCAGATATATTCCGGTGAAATTTTGTCATAATCGAGGATGATCACCTTTCGGGCAATGGCCATCAGGGCCGTTGCCAACACAATTTTGACGTGGATGACATCCTCGCGCAGATAAATGACAATGTTGACAAAGATCTCAATGGCAATCAAAACCGCCATAAACGCACCGAAGGTTGCCAGAATATCGCTCATGGTCAGCATAAAACGGGGTGGAGCCATCAGCTTCGTGTACAGCACCCAAAAAATATCGGCCACCCCCCACACAATTACCAGAGTCATCAATACGGACATGATGCGCACAGCAATATGAATCACCCGCCGCGATGCCTGAACAATCGGTTCATTAGGGTTTTCAAGATCGTCCATAGTCACTCTCCCTGCTTTTGCCGTGAGGCCACTTCATTTTCCTGAGATCTGTCATGATGATCAAGATTGATTGCGAATCCGCGGATCTGCCAGGGCATATCCGACATCTGCAAGCAGATTGCCCACCAGAGTCAGCACCGCCCCTATGACAAGGATACCCATGATCAGCGGATAATCACGCATCATAACGCCGTCATAGAATAATTTCCCCATCCCGGGAATTGCAAAAATACTTTCGAAAATAACACTGCCCCCGATCAAGCCGGGGACAGACAGGCCCAGAATGGTAATCAGAGGCAACAACGCATTACGCAGAGCGTGCTTACCGATGACAATTCTCTCCGACAGTCCTTTGGCCCGTGCCGTAAGGATATAATCCTGCTGAATTACTTCGAGCATATTGGAGCGCATATAGCGTGAAAACCCGGCCAAACCGCCAAAGGCTGACACAAGAATAGGCATCATCAGGTGATGAATTACATCCCAAACCTGGCCACTGGTCGATAAATACTCATGACCGAGCGACTTGATCCCCGAGATGGGAAACCAGCCCAGATAAACGCCAAAATAATCCATCAGCAATAAGGCCAACCAGAATGATGGTGTCGCAAAACCGATAAAGACAAATAACGTGGTCAATCGATCAAAAGTTGAGTTCCTGCGCGTCGCCGACAAGATACCGATCGGGATCGACACGGCAAGGATCAAACCGATGGACAAGACATTAATCAACACGGTAATGGGCAGACGTTCGACGATCTTGTCCCAAACCGGGCGATGATCCTGAGAAAAGGACGTACCAAAATCAAGCCGCGCTAGCCGCTTGACCCACTGTCCGTATTGAACGACCAGAGGCTGATCCAGTCCATACTGAGCACGTAACCGTTCTTTGAGTTCAACGCCTGCATCAGGATTGAGTTCTGTCTGCAAATCCGTCGGCTCACCTGGAGCCAGATGGATCACAACAAACGAGATCAAACTTATACCCACCAGAAGTGGAATCATCATAACCAGGCGCTTGGCCAGATAAAGTACCATGCATTTCTCCCCTAGCGTTGATACTTCTGTTGCGATTGCGGCACATACCAACGAATAAAATTGTGCATGATTCCGCTGGGGGCTTCTTCGATGCCGTAGAAACGGTGCGCAACAACAGGCAATGCGTCGGGAACAAACAGAAATGTGTACGGCTGTTCCTCGGCGAGAATCTGTTGAAATTCATCGTAGACCCGTTTGCGCTCTTGCTGATCGTAGGTGGACTGCCCCTGCTCGAGCAACGTGTCAACCCGATCATTTTTAAAACCGATAAAGTTGAGTCCATTCGGTCCGGTCTTACTCGAATGCCAGACATTGTAGCCATCGGGATCAATCGGCACAGTCCAGCCCATGATCGTGGCATCAAAATTACCCGGTTGAATAAACTCTTTCAACAGCGAAGCCCATTCAATAACACGCAGTTTAACCTCGACCCCAATCTCCTGAAAGCGTCGTTGAATGATCTCTCCCGATTTAATCCGCTGGTCATTCCCCTGGTTGGTAATAATAGTGAAGGCCATTGGCTTGCCATCGCGGTCACGGATGCCATCGCCATCATGATCACGCCAACCAGCCTCATCAAGAAGCATGGCCGCCTTCTGCGGATCATAGGGGTAAGGTTTAACATGAACATTATTCGACCAGCTTCCCGGCTTATACGGACCGTTAGCCGGCTGACCCAGTCCCAGCAGAACCCCATCGATCAGTTCCTGCTTGTTAATGGCATAAGACAACGCCTGACGAACCCGTTTATCCTGAAACATCGGTTTGTTGAGATTATAGCCCAGATAGGTGTAGGCAAAGGCCGGGTAACGATACTTGTTGAAACGGCGCTTAAATCCCGGCGCATCGGTCTGTCGGGCATATTGTAATGGAGTCAGTCCCATCTGATCGAGACCACCCGACTGTAACTCCAGAAACATGGTGGTGGAATCGGGAATAATCCGATAGACGATCCGCTTGATATAGGGAGCCCCTTCGAAATAATCCTCATTGCGCTCCAGAACGATCTTCTCCCCCGGCAACCATTCAACAAACCGGAACGGTCCGGTACCGATGGGGGCGCGGGATAATGGACTGGTCGTCACATCCTGCCCTTCGAGCAGATGCTTGGGATGGATGGCTATCCCCCAACTGATAAGGGCCGACGCCAGCGGTTTATCATAGCGGACAATGAAGGTATAAGGATCGGGAGCCAACGCCTCGGTCACCCGTTTATAGCGCTCTGAATACGCGGTGGGTGTTTTGGGATCAATGATCAACTGATAGGTAAACAACACATCAGCCGAGGTGAATGGCGCCCCATCATGCCAGCGTACATCGTGACGCAGATGAAAAACAATTTCCAGCCCATCGTCGGAAACCTGCCACGACTCGGCAAGATCCCCTTCAAAGTGAAGATCTTTATCGTAGCGGATCAAACCGTTGTAAATTTGTGACGACACTTCTGTTGAAGCGGCATCAGTAGACAGCATGGGTAACAGATTGCTGGCGTCACCAATGGTGCCCATAATGATGGTATCTCCGGCAACCGGAACCTTCTCATCCCCTACCCGCGGAGGCAAGACCTCCTGCTGCTGGCGACACCCTGTCAACGCTAGGACCACAAACAGCACAGCAACTAAAAAGGGATATGCTTTAACACGCAACTCAGTGTTCAACCGTTTGATCATCAACGGGCTCCATCTCATTCAGAGGGACTTCCTCGGCGGTAGCAGGAAGCGAGAGTTGAAATTGCTGGCGCGACAAGACGGGATTCAATTCAATATCATCCAGGGCGATCACGACTCGAGTATCACTCTGAGGGACATCCAGTTCAATACGACGCGGAAAGTCGAGCTCCGCGGAGACGGGCCCGAAAGCGACTTCGTACAAGGTCAAATCATCAATGCGATAGCGAAATCCGCTCAGCCGCCCTGAAGAAAATACCGTTTCATAGCGAACCCCGGGGGCAAGAACCAGGTCCACCCCTTGCGCGGTTTCGATAATTTGCGCACTTTCAACAACTCCAGGTGGAAGGCTGTAGAGAAGACAGGCCACCAGGTCCGGCAACGCCAAGGGCAACCCGGTGAAACGCTGAACATTATCCAGCGTGGCCATCCCAGTATAAAACTTCTTCTCCGCAGGAACATAAGCTTGCAACAACGGGCCATCTATGCCCATTTGAAACAGCGTCTGACCAAGAAAATTGATGGCATCGACCCGCAACCGCAAGGGGCGTTCGATCACCACGCCTTGGGTGACCGACCAGCGTTTCCCCTGGCGCGTCACAGTGACATCCGCCAGAGCACTCAAGGCGTGATGCTCCCGCTCCAGCCGGTACAGCTCAGCGACGGACTGTGAAGCGCTGACAGCAGGTAACTCCTTCACGGGACGGGGCTGACAGGCCGCAAGACCAAGACAAAACAACAGCATCAGCCATCTCATGGCAACAACTCCTGCAGCTTCTCAGCCACGGCGGGATTATCTGGTTGCAACTGTAGAATACGATCGTAGGTCTGGCGGGCATCATCGATCAATGACAACTGACGATAAAGATCACCCAGGTGTTCCAGGACCAGGACATCGTCTGGAGACTTGGCGACGGCCTGTTCAAGAGGATCTCGTGCCTGCTCAAACAATCTCATGTGATAATAAACCCAGCCGAGGGTATCAAGAACAGCCGCTCGTGGCGACAGCTGCGCAGCCAGTTGTGCCATTTCCAGAGCCTCTTCCAAATTTTCTTCCGCTTCGGCATAGATATAGGCCAAATGGTTTAACGCGCCGACATGGTGCGGATTGAGTGTCAGCGCCTCCCGCATCATCTGCTCGGTTTGTTCACGCTTGCCCTGCAACTCATAGATTACGCCCTGCGAGTAGAACAGATCTTCTTCCTGTGGATGAACCCGTAAACCGCGATTCAGCACCGACAAAGCATCTTCGTAATGCTGTTGTTTTTGATACAATGCCGCCAACCGTAAAAACACCCGCACATCACTGTCGTTAAGAGTCAAAACCTGTTCAAGCATTTCAGCGGCAAGATCAAACTCCTCCGTTGCCATATAGACAACACTCATGCGCAGCAGAGCTTCGAGCTTCAACACCTGCGGCTGCTCCACCATCTGATAATACTGCACGGCTTCGGTCCAGCGTTGCTGATGTTCCAGTGCAAAAGCCAGCCAGTAAAATAATTGCGATGAAACGGGATGATACGGCAACGCCTGACGAAAGGTGGCTTCAGCCTCAACCCAGCGCTGTTGCTCAATATAGATGAATCCTTGTTTACCGAGGGCTTCAACGTCAGAGGGATCACGCTGTAATATGGATTCGAGCCGGAGCAATGCTTCGGGATAACGCCCCAGCTGGATCAACAGCGTTGACCCGAGGTGATCAAAATAAGACCATTCCTCCGTCTGCCGGGCAGCCTCATCATACAGCGTCAGCGCTTCGTCAAACTGCCCTTGCCGCTCAAGAACCCGGCCCAGTTGGAGATACACCCGGCGATCTTGAGGGGCCAGCTCAATGACCCGCTCATAACTGGTAATTGCCTGTTTTTCCTGGCCACGCAACCGGTATAAATGAGCCAGTTCCATCAGGCCATTTATTGATTGCGGTTGCCGTTCAATCCACTGGTGCAGGATACGGTCGGCCTGATCGTAATGTTGTTGAGAGACATACAGACGGCTGATATGAAGATAAACATCTTCAAGATCGGGATGGCGTTCAAGCACCTGCTGGAAAGTCTCAATCGCTTGATCGGTTTTTCCCTGAGCATGATAGCAATCAGCCAGCATCAACTCTGACGTCAGATGATGTGGTTCGACAGTCAAAGCCTTATGCAACTGCTCCAGAGCCATATCCGTCTGCCCCCGGTCGAGATAGATCGAGGCCAAAACGGCATACAGATAGGCGGACTGATCATCAAAGGAGATGGCGCGTTGCAACTCAGCAACGGCCATGTCGATCTCGCCGTCAACAATTTGCAGGCGCGCTCGGGTATAAGCCGAATAAGCCTGACGCTGAGTGTAGCGCTGCTGCTCTTCAGCACTCGGGGCGGCTGTTTCACGACTGGGTAGTGCACAAGCGGATAAACACACGGCAACCCCGATCGACAACAACACCAGCAGGGTTGAAAAGCGGCCAGGAGCGTGTTTTCTAAGCTGATCCGTGATCAATCCGTCCATCCTTTCGCGTGAGAAATCTGTGCCATGGGCACCCTATCAGAGCGGACGCTAGCACAGTTGTTAAAGCAGGTCAATTTCCCACCTTTATTCTTGACCCGATCTGCCGTCATCGCTAGACTCCCCTGGTGTCTACACTGATTTATACTGACTTTCCGCCCTGCTTTCTGAGGAGTTTTTATCATGGCCATCGCAACAAAAATTCAAGCCTGCATCGAACAATCGTCATGGATTCGCAAAATGTTTGAGCAGGGTGCACAATTACGGGAAAAATTCGGCGCAGAGAACGTCTACGACTTTACGATTGGCAACCCTTCGGTGGAACCACCACAAGCCTTTCACGACACTCTGAAAGCCCTGGCTAATGCCCCCGAACCCGGCATGCACCGCTATATGAGCAATGCCGGTTATGACGAAACGCGCAATGCCGTTGCTGAGTTCCTGACTTCGCGCTGCAGCAAAACCGTCAGCGGAGCCCAGGTGATTATGACCTGTGGCGCCGGTGGTGCCCTCAATGTCGTGCTGAAAACCCTGCTTAATCCCGGTGAAGAGGTGATCATTCTCACCCCGTTCTTTGTCGAGTACAAGTTTTATATCGATAACCATAGCGGCTGTGCCAAGGTTGTGCCGACCCTCGCCGACACCTTCCAACTCGACCTCGCCGCGATTGAAGAGGCGATTACAGCCCAGACCAAGGCGATTATCGTCAACTCGCCCAATAACCCGACCGGTGTGATTTACCCGGCCGAGGAGCTCAAAGCTCTCGACAGTCTGCTTAAAAAGAAACAACGTGAGCTGGATTCACAAATTTATGTGATTTCCGATGAACCCTATGCACGCCTGGCCTATGATGGTATCGAGGTCCCATGCATGTTTGACTGCATTGACAACGCCATTATTGTCACCTCCCACTCCAAAGACCTCGCCCTGCCGGGTGAGCGGATTGGTTATCTGGCCGCCAACCCGGACATGGACGGCGTCAATGTCTTTATGGAAGGGGCCATTTTTGCCAATCGTGTCCTGGGTTTTGTCAATGCGCCAGCGCTGATTCAACGACTGGTCACTTCCTTGCAGCATGAAAGCGTCGATATCGCCGCATACGAAGAGAAACGTGATCTGTTCTACACCGAGCTGATCAAGCTGGGCTTTGATGTGGTCAAACCCCAGGGCGGGTTCTATCTGTTCCCGAAATCTCCGATTGAGGATGACGTTGCTTTTGTTCAAAAGGCCCAGGAATACAACATCCTGCTAGTGCCGGGAAAAGGATTTGGGCTCCCCGGCTACTTCCGCATCGCCTACTGTATCGACAAAGGAATTATTGAGCGCAGCATTCCGGCATGGAAAAAATTGGCCGCTGAAGTGGGTCTGTCCAGCTGATCCGACAACACAGCCATATCCCGCTCGTCTGCACTCAGGCGGGCGGGAAAACTCCGGTTCCCTTAGCAAAACGCACTTGCTTCCCTATCCGATTGTGCGGCACAGAAATCCTTCACCTGTAGCTGTAATGTCTCCTCGCCCCGCCATGAATTCAGATTGATCTGAAACATCAGGTCGATGGGCTGTGCGGTGAGTTCGGCCATCCGCTCCACCATATTAAACGCGATACACGGCACACTGTAGCCATCCTGCTGCACAGTAAACCGCACATGCTTTTGCGCAACCCGAGACGGTCGTTGTACATGCAGATTGCGCGCAACAAACACAGGTTCACTATTCCCGGCACCGAATGGTGCCAGTCGTTGCAGGGAATGGTACAGGTCCATATCAATGTCCTGTAGATCGAGTTCGGCGTCAAAAAATCGCACCGCCACCAGATCTTCCGGGCGCAGATATTGGCGGGCATACTGCTCAAACAAGCGGGAAAAGTGCTCAATA
Source organism: Desulfuromonas sp. (assembly GCA_002869685.1). Taxonomy (GTDB): domain Bacteria; phylum Desulfobacterota; class Desulfuromonadia; order Desulfuromonadales; family Desulfuromonadaceae; genus Desulfuromonas. The sequence continues at coordinate 3,531 of PKUE01000037.1, read as the reverse complement.
TTATCGGCTTCGACAGTCAGACCGGCAGCAAATTCATGCCCTCCGAATCCCTGTAAAGGTTCCTGACAGGCGGTAAAGGCCTGATGCAGATGGAAACCACGAATAGAACGGGCAGACCCTTTCCCCTGCCCCTCTGCTAATGCGATCAACACCGTTGGCCGGTGGAATCGTTCCACCAGACGGCTGGCAACGATGCCAATCACACCGGCATGCCAGCGTTCATCCGCCAGCACAATGGTCCGGTTGTCATCACTTAATTCGCTATGAATCCGTTCTACAGCCTGATCAAAAACCCGCTTTTCAATTTCACGGCGCTGCTGATTGAACTCGTTCAACTGCGCGGCAACCGTCAGCGCCGTCGAAGAACACTCATCCAGCAACAACTGCACCCCAAGGGCGGCATCTTCCAGTCTCCCGGCAGCATTAAGACGGGGTGCTAACTGATAGCCGACAACACCGGAACTGATTTGACGCACTTCCGCGACCTTCATCAAGGCAGCTAACCCGCTGCGCGGACGTTGACTGATTAAACGCAAGCCACTGGCGACCAGAGCACGATTAACCCCCTGAAGCGGAACCAAGTCAGCAACGGTTCCCAATGCCACCAGATCGAGAACATAACGCAGGTCCGGTTCCGGCTGCGGTAACAATTCCAGCTGACGCAGGCGGCTACGCAGCGCAACCATCACCATAAAGGCCACGCCAACCCCGGAAAGACGTTTGTCTGGATAAGAGCAATCGGCAAGCGCGGGATTAATGGCACACAACGCCGGAGGCAACGTTTCGGGAGGCTGATGATGATCGGTAATGATCAAGTCCATTCCCAATTCAGCCGACAAGCGCGCTTCATCATGTGCACTGATACCGCAATCGACAGAAACGACAAGCCGAACACCCTGGCCGGCAGCCTCTTTCAAGGCCACATCAGACAGACCATAACCATCACGCATCCGCAGTGGAATATGATACTCGACACAGCCACCGAACCAGCGCAGACATTGAGTCAACAAAGCGGTCCCACTGATACCATCGACATCATAGTCGCCATGAACGGCAATCATCTCCCGTTGACGGATCGCCTGCACCAGCCGTTCAACGGCAGTCTCCACCCCGGACAATAAGGCGGGATCGGGCATATGAGACAATGATGCATCAAGAAAAGCCCTCGCCTCTTCCAGAGTGGCAATCTGACGTTGTGAGAGCAATTGACAGATCAACTCTGGACACTCCAGCTGGCGACTCCACAATGGGATATCGACCGGCTCTACGGCACATCGCTCCTGCCAGCGCTGTTGTTTGGAGGGTTGCATAATGTCTCCTTGGGTGGACCTGAATACAGTGGCAAACAAAAACAGGACCGACAATGCGGTCCTGTTTTTATTATTGGTATGAAGTCAGTTCAAAAAAACGGACCATACTTAATGGGGCAATCGGGTATCAAACCCGCTACGCATCTGGTCCAGCTGTTGTCGGACCTGATCACTGGACGGACCGGTCGGATTACGTTTCAGATAACGCTCCCAGGCCGAAATCGCTTTGGGCAGATCTGCCAGATCGTAACGATAAACGATACCAAGATTATACAGACTCTGGATATGCTGCGGATCAACCTGCGCAGCGCGTTCAAAGTTCTTTACCGCCTGATCAAACCAGCACAGACGGCGAAACATCACCCCCTGATCTGTCAACAGATCAGCATTATCCGGTTGCAATTCCAGGGCACGTCCATAGGCTTTAACCGCTTCCATCGGCTGGTTGGCATCAAAAAGAGAATGCGCCAACTGAACCCAGGCATTGAAATTCTGCGGTTGCTCCTGAACAATCCGTTCCAGAAGCTGCACGTTATTGTTCGGGGCAACGGGAGCAACCTGTGAGGGTGCGGAAACCTTGACCGGTTGTGAATTGCGGGAATCGGCAACGACCAACCCCACGAGTAGCCCGGCAATAAAAGCAACACTGGCAATCAGCCACAGTTCTTTATTTTTCACACCCCCTCCTGTCGATGATCAAGCACTTCCGCCAGCACTCTTCTCCTGCCAGGCGATCAGAATCGGACTGGCGACAAAGATCGAGGAGTACGTACCAACAACAACACCCACCAGCAGCGCGAATGCGAAGTTATGGATAACACCACCGCCAACCAGGAACAGTGCAACAACAACCAGCAACGTCGTACCGGAGGTCAAAATTGTCCGGGACAAGGTTTCGTTAATACTGCGATTTACCGTAACGGCGAAACCGGAATCATGGTATTTACCCACATTTTCACGAATTCGGTCATAGACAATGATGGTATCGTTGAGGGAGTAACCGATAATGGCCAGGAATGCGGCAATAATCGGCAGATCGATCTCCTTGCCAAACAAAGAGAAAGCTCCCAGGGTCAACAACACGTCGTGGACAAGGGCAACGATGGCGCCAATGGCAAAACGGAACTCAAAGCGCCAGGTGATGTACACCAGAATACCGATCATGGCATAGAGAATTGCCATCAAACCCTGTTTGCGCAGTTCCTGACCTACTTGCGGTCCAACCATTTCAATACGACGCATATCGACCTGACCTGCACCATAAACAGGTTCGAGGGCAGCAAGAATTTTAGTGCCCAGACCTTGCAGGCCATTGTCACTTTCCTGAGCACGAATCAGGTATTCATTGGCATCATCACCAAACTGCTGAACCGTTGCGGCATCAAGAACGGCCGGAATCAACGCATCCTTGATCTCAGACGGGGTGGTATTTTTCTCAAAACGCAGTTGCACCAGGGTGCCACCAGCGAAGTCTACACCGTAGTTTGGCCCCCCCTTCATAATCAGGGAACCGATTCCGATCAGAATCAACAGCACGGAGATCATGAATGCCATGTTCCGCTTACCAACAAAATCAACATTGACATCGGGTTTAATCAGCTGCATCAGAATCTCCTATATACTCAACTTCTTAATCTGGCGACCATCAAGGACCAGATCAAAAATCAGGCGTGATACGAAAATGGCGGTAAACATCGACGCGATAATACCGACGGACAAGGTAACCGCAAAGCCCTTGACCGGACCGGTACCGAATTGGAACAGAACCAGAGCAGCAATCAACGTCGTGATGTTCGCATCGACAATGGTGACAAACGCTTTGGCAAAACCGGAGTCAATAGCAACCCGCGCACTTTTACCATGACGCAATTCTTCCCGGACCCGCTCAAAAATAAGCACATTGGCATCCACCGCCATACCGACAGTCAGAACGATACCCGCAAGACCAGGTAAGGTCAGGGTCGCTTTGAACAGTGACAACATCGCCATGATAAACAGCAAATTCAAAGCCAAAGCGATATTCGCCACCAGGCCGGCACCGCGATAGTAAACCAGCATCATCAGGACCACCAGAACAGCACCGATGATGACCGAATTGATCCCCTTGGCAATGGAGTCACTACCCAAAGAAGGACCAACGGTACGATCTTCGAGGATCTTAACCGGCGCGGGCAGCGATCCGGCGCGTAGAACGATCGCCAGGTCTGTTGCTTCCTGCTCG
>PKUE01000068.1 GCA_002869685.1 Desulfuromonas sp. | reverse complement strand
GAGCTGTGGTACCTGCCTTTCGGTACCAAGCAAACTTCTGCCCAGAAGTGGCAGGAGTGGACCAAGACCATCACGATCAAATCTGACGGTCTGGGTAGCACTAAGTAAGGCACCAACAAAAAGCCCCCGCAGACTTCTGCGGGGGCTTTTTGTTTACATGGTTCCAAGCCAGTTTACCTTCAGTTTCGTTCCCAGTCACTCAGCCGAAAAACTCTTAAGTAAAAACTATTGCGAGAATTCCAGCGGCCAAATGCATCCGTTCACGCAGTTTGCTACGCATATGTCGTGGGCTGCCAATCACGACTATTGCGCCGTATGGAAATAAGCAAAAATCCCCTCTGCTACAGAGTCAGGCAATCCGGGGACTTGGCGCAGCTCTTCAAGCGACGCTTTTTTTACCTTGGCGACACTGCCACAGTGTTTAAGCAACACCTTACGCCGCCCCGGCCCCACACCGGGGATTTTATCCAGCTCTGATTCAAGAGTCGCCTTATTACGCACTTTGCGATGATGGGTAATGGCAAAACGGTGAGCTTCATCCCGCAGGCGTTCCAACATGAACAATGCCGGCGAACCCTGACGCAGCACAATAGGGTTCTTTCGCCCAGGACGGAAAAACCGCTCTTCACTACGCTCCACCGCATGCCCGCGCACATTGCGTTTAACACGACTCTTGGCAATGGAGACCAGATCAATACGTGACTGCAGGTTCAATTGCGCCATCACATCTTCCACCATAGCCAATTGCCCTTTGCCACCATCAATGAGCACCATATCGGGCAGTTCTCCGTCCTCCAGTCCACGAGTCAAGCGGCGTGTCAAAACTTCATGCAACGAGGCAAAGTCGTCGGCTCCTGCAACCGTTTTGATCTTGAAATGACGATAAGCTGCTTTATCGGGCTCACCATCGGTTGTCACTACCATGCTGCCGACACTGTATTGCCCCTGAACGTTGGAAATATCGTAGCATTCCATGCGTTGCGGCAACCGGCTCAACCCCAATGTTTTCTGGATATCGTCGAGTACCGCCGTACGTGCATCACGACGGTCCCCACGCTCACGATAACTCTCTGCGGCATTCTTACTGGCTAAAGCCATCAGATCCGAACGTGTTCCGCGTTTCGGCACCTGAAGATGCACTTTGCTGCCGCGGCGTTCACTGAGCCAGGCTTGCAGTGTCTCAGCGCTCGACGGCAGGACGGGTAACAACACCGTCGGAGGGATCAGGGTATCACGGCCATAGTATTGCTGAAGGAAACCAGCCAGCAGATCGTCTTCATCGAGAGTCCAGCGCAACAGATAGCTGCGTCGCCCGACCAACCGGCCGGCACGCACAAACAGCAGACACACTTCCACTTCGCCACCATCATGGTGCAGTCCGACGACATCAACATCCTGACCGTCACGACTGACCACTTTTTGTTGTTCAATGGTCTGCTCCATGGCCTTGATCTGATCACGTAGCCGCGCAGCTTCTTCATAATTCAGTTGTTGCGCAGCCGTTGCCATTTTGTCGCGCAACAAAGCGATTACATCGTCATGCCGCCCAGACAGGAACGCGACAACGGTATCAACCAGTTTGCGATAGTCCTCCCGGCTGATTTTGCCATGACAAGGCGCACTGCACTGACCAATCTGATAAAACAGGCAAGGTCTCTGTCGCCGTCGACATTGCTCCCAGCGGTGATGGCGCAACGGGAAAATTCGATAAAGCTCTTTGAGGGTTTCTTTCAGAGCACCTGCAGATGAATACGGCCCGAAATAAAGCGCGCCATCGCGTTTGACACGCCGGACAATCTGAATACCGGGAAACGGTTCCTGTATATCTATGCGCAACGATACATAGGTTTTATCGTCGCGCAGATTGATATTGTAGCGGGGCTTGTGTTTTTTGATCAGGGTGTTTTCAAGGATCAGGGCTTCTTTTTCTGTATCGGTAACAATGGTTTCGACCCGCACGATCCGCCGCAGCAAAAACTGAACATGTGCGCGACTGTCTTCACCGCGCACATAATTGCGCAACCGTGCCCGCAGATTACGCGCCTTGCCGACATACAACACCCGGCCATCCTCACCATGCATCAAATAAACACCGGGACGGGTCGACACACAGCCGAGGTCAAGATCGTGGATACTTTCCATAAGCAATTCCATCATAAAAGGGTCATGGCTGACGGTAACAACCCTGTCAGGCGCTGTCAACCAGGCGTGTACCACGACAACGACGCGCTTAGCGTAGACGTTTTTACTGGTCTTGCTTCCTCATGTTGGTATAATCACGTCGATATTGGTCCTACGCTACTCGTGGGACAAAACGGAGGAGCACGGTAATGAACTCGTTGTGGGAGTCGATTTTTCGGAGCAAGACAGAAGAAGAAACCCTGTCCGGATTTCTCGCTAAAATCCCGGTATTTTCTGAACTGGGCAAACGGGATCTGAATTATCTGGAAAACCTGGTGCATGTCCGCAATTACAAAGCGCAGGAAACCGTTTTTGAGCAAGGGGACCCCGGCTCAGGACTGTACATCATCCGCAGTGGCGGTGTCACTATTTTCACCCGTGACGGCCATGACCATGAAGAAGAATTGACCACTCTCGGCCCCGGCGATTTTTTTGGCGAAACAACCCTGGCCTCACCAGCGCCACGTACCGTTTCAGCCCGCACCACAGAATCAAGCGAACTGCTGGGCCTGTTCCGCTCCGACCTGCTGGCCACATCGGACAAGCATCCGGAAATTGCCAACCGGATCTTGTTTGGCTTGACCAAAATGATCAGCGAACGGATGCAAACGGCGACCCTGCAATTGCGTAACATGCAGCAACGCCTCGCCGACCGGGATGCGTCATGAACAGCACCTCTACCCGTGCGGGTTACGCGTGATGAATCTGAATAAAGCCCACTTTCTACTTTTCTATCTGACCATGACGGCGGCCATCGCCAGCGGTCTGGCCATTTTCTCTTCGGCCTCCACCATCACGGTCCTGTTCCGCTCGGCGGCCGAAGGTCTGTTTGTGCCATTGCTGCTGTCACTGATTGCCGCCTTCCTGCTTGATCCGCTGGTTAACTCACTGGAAAAGAGGCACATTCCAAGAACACGTGCCATCTTCAGCGTCTTTTTCATGATTTCGGCAACCATGTTGCTGCTTGGCAGCTGGTTGGTCCCGTACGGGCAGAACATGTGGGGCTCGCTGCTGTCAGATTTTCCCCGCTACACCTCGCAACTGATCAATTACCTGCGTGAAGCCCAGGTTTCCTGGCAAAGCCGCTTTCCGGTTCTGGCACAGTACGATTTGACCAACACGGTACGGACCACGGCGGAGCAGGTTCTCTCCTTTGTTCTGGTGCAAACGCCGAAATCGGCGTTAAAACTGGGCAGCCTGATGATCCTGCTGCCGATTTTTTCATTCTTCTTTTTGCGCGATGGCACCACTATCATGCGCGGCATGATCTCTCTGGCTCCCAACCGCTATTTTGAGATGGCTCATGACCTGTCGTTTCTTGTCAGCCGCCAGATGGCCCACTTTGTCCGCGGCCGGGTCATTGAGGCTGCCATCATCGGACTGGTGGTTGCCCTCGGCCTTAGCCTTACCGATATCCGCTATGCCCCGTTACTGGGACTGTTTGCCGGAGTCACCAACCTGATTCCCTATATCGGCCCAATTGTCGGCATGATTCCCGGCATCCTGATTGCCGCCGTCGACCTGGGACTTGGCGGCCAATTCTGGTGGATTGTCATTCTGTATATCCTGATCGCCCAGGTTATCCTCGATAATTTCATTTTGATCCCGGTGCTGATATCACGCGTTGCCAATCTGCACCCGGTGCTGGTTATCCTGGCCATTGTCATGGGTGGCAAGCTCTATGGTGTTCTGGGGATGATCATTGGCGTCCCCATCGCCAGTGCGTTTAAAATCGCCTTTACCGAGATTCGCCACTACCGCCGTGCATTTGCCCTTCCCGACACGGGCAACGAGCGCCATTCGTCGTCATAGTCTGCGTAAAAGGGATCCTTTGTGTTGAAACTGGTCAAAAATTTGCGCCTGCGTTGGAAGATGCTGGTGATCGTATTGCCACTGGTACTCATCCCGTTGATTGTGGCCAGTGCCATCGTCAGCTACACGTCAGTGGATCTGGCACGTCATGGTATCAACCAGGCGAGTATGGATGATCTGGAGCACATGGCGGCTTTTACCCGACATCTGCTCGAATCCCATCATCGCCAGTTTCAAGTCTACCAGCAAGAACGCAAGGACGATTTCATCACCGACTTGAAAACCCTGGCGAAGATTGCTGAAAATATGGTGATCGCCGAACAACGCCTGGTGGAAAGCGGCGAAATCTCCCTCAAAACAGCCCAACAGCGTGTCCGCAAACAACTCAAACAAGTCAGCATCGGTGAAAGCGGCTACCTGTACGCCCTGACCAGTGACGGTACGCTGCAGGTTCATGTGGCCCGCGAACAGGAAAACATTCTTGATGAGCAGGATGGCAACGGCCGTTTTTTCATCCGTCAGATGGTGGAACAGGCCAAAGCCTCGCAACCCGGCGAGCTCAATCTGATCCGCTATCCATGGCGCAATGAGCCTCTCGGTGACACCCTGTTTCGAGAAAAGCTGGCAGCCTACCTCTATTTTCCCCAGTGGGACTGGGTGATCGCCGCCGCCGGTTACATCTCGGAAAGCTACACCGACATGTTGTTTGAGCAACAGGCGCTCAACGATCTCAAGAGCAAAATCAAGCAGAAGAAAGTGGGCAAGACCGGCTACATTTTCTGCATGAACAGCAAAGGCACCTTTACCATCCATCCCGACGATGAGGGGCAAAACTTCATCGACATCCGCGACCGCAGTGGACACGAATTCATCCGTGAGATGTGTGAAAAAAAACAGGGTTGGATCCGCTACCCCTGGGGTGATGGCGAACAGGCGCGGATGAAGATTGTCCGTTACGAATACTTTCAGCCCTGGGACTGGATCGTCGCTGTGGGCTGCTATGAGGATGAGTTTTACGAAGCCGCCAACACCATCAGCTGGAACAGCGCCAAACTGACCCTGATCGTCACCCTGGTCACCAGCCTGATCTCCATTTTGCTGGTCAGCTACACCTCCAAGGTGTTCACCGACCCCATTCGCGACATGATCCGGGTCATCCGCCGGGTTAAAAAAGGCCACCTCGACGAGCAGATGCATATCCACAGCAATGATGAGCTTGGCGAACTGGCCCAGACGTTCAATCGCATGACCGAGATCATCACCCACAATCAGGAGATGCAGGCCAGCCTGGCCCAGCATGGCAAAATGGCGTCACTGGGGGTCTTATCCTCGGGAGTTGCTCACGAAATCAACAATCCGCTCGGAGTAATCCTTGGCTATGCCGGTTACATCGAAAGCAAAATCGGCGAAGACGATCCGAACTACCATTACATCCATGAGATCAAGCGGGAGAGCAAACGCTGTCGCAAGATTGTTCAGGATCTGCTCAGCTATGCCCGCACCCCGCAATCGGTGCCGGAAAAAACCGATATCAATACCTTACTGGAGCAAATCGTCAACTTTGCCGCCAACCATACCGACATGCACCACGTCACTATCGTCAAAAACCTCAGCCCGAACCTTCCGGAGCTGAATGTCGACGGCGACCAGATGCGCCAGGTCGCCATCAACCTGATTCTCAACGCTGGTGGCGCCATCAAGGGGCAAGGGCGACTTGAGGTTGAAACCCGCCGGGATAACGACGACATTCTGATTATTTTCCGCGATACCGGCGTCGGCATTGAACAGGAGATCCTCGACAAGATCTTCGAGCCCTTTTTCACAACCAAAGAAAAGGGCACCGGCCTAGGTCTGGCGATTTCCAAACAAATTATTGAGCAACACCACGGCAGTATTCACATGACCAGCACCCCGGGGGCGGGAACCACGGTCACAGTTCGGCTGCCGTTGGAAAGTGGGGGATATCTGTTATGAGTGGACAACGTGTCCTGCTGATCGACAACGAGGAGGGGCTATGCCGCATGATGGAAGCCGTCCTCAAAGACAGTGGCTACCAGGTCAAATCGTACACCCGTTCCTTTGAAGCCGTCGAAGATTTTGAGGCCAACAGCTACGACCTGGTGATCAGCGACATCAAAATGCCGGGCATGGACGGACTCGAAGTGCTGCAAAAGATCCGCAGCAAGGATCAGCGCGTCCCGGTCATTATGATTACCGCCTACGCCACGGTTGAAACATCAATTCAGGCACTGCGTAAGGGTGCCTACGACATGCTCACCAAACCCTTTGAACCGGAAGAGCTGCTCTACCGGGTTAAAAACGCCCTGAATCATACCCAACTGGTGGAAGAAAACCGTGAACTCAAAGAGGAGTTGGCCGGACAATTTTCTTTTGACAACATCATCGGCGCCTCTTCAGGGCTTAAGTCGGTGCTGGAAACCGTCAAAAAAGTTGCCGTACGCGACACCTCAGTACTGATCACCGGTGAATCGGGCACCGGCAAAGAGCTCATCGCCCAGGCGATCCACCACAACTCTCCACGCCGCAATCAGCGTTTCATGGCCATCAACTGTGGTGCCCTGCCCGAGTCGGTTCTGGAAAGTGAGCTGTTCGGTTATAAAAAAGGCGCGTTCACCGGTGCCGGAAGTGATCGCAAGGGGATACTCGAAACCGCCGATGGTGGCACTCTGTTTCTCGACGAAATCGGCAACCTGCCCCTCAATGTCCAGAAAACCCTGTTGCGTTTCCTTCAGGAGCAGGAATTTATGCGGATCGGCGACACCAAACCGATCAAAGTGGATGTCCGGGTCATTTCAGCGACCAATGCCGATCTTCAGGAGGAAATGGACGAAGGACGCTATCGCGAAGACCTGTTTTACCGTCTCAACGTTGTCAATATCCATCTGCCACCACTGCGTGACCGTCGCTCCGACTTGCCGCTGCTGGCGGCTCATTTCATCCGTCAGCAAAACAAAAAGTTCGGCACCAGTGTTCAGGGCCTGACTCCCGAAGCCATGCAGCTGCTATGTGCCTATGACTGGCCCGGCAATATCCGTCAAATGGAAAATGTCATCGAAGCCTGCATGACTCTGGAGAGTGCCGACATGATCGGCCTTTCCGTTTTGTCTCAATTTATCACTGCAGATGCCAGCAATCATACCATCCCAGCGCAAACAGCGTCCGAAGACTACAGCCAGGCACTGGGTGAATTTGAAACAAACTACCTGATCAACCTCCTCAGTTCGACAGGTGGCAATGTTGAAGAAGCCGCCCGGCAGGCTGGCATGAATATGGCCACGATCTATCGCAAACTGAAGAAATACCAAATTCGCAAAGAAGACTATATGCCCTAGAGGTTTTTTGCAAAAATGCGAATAACCTCCCAAGGCACCCCTCCCATCCTTCCACCACTTCATAATTAAACATTGCAATATCAACAGGTTATATTTTTTCTGAAAAATTTGGCACATAGCCTGCTAGTTCGTATACACGACCTGAACTTTTAGCAGGAAGCTCCAAAACATGCGCGACAAAACAGTCTGCCCATTTTTCAGAAAAGATGAAGATATCTGCGATGTGGGCTGTGAATACATCTCAAATCATGACATCAAAGTGATCATCAGCTATTGCACTGACAAATACGATCAGTGCATCAAACATAGCGAACTAAGCGAGAGATTTCCCGGAATGCTGCCACAAGAGGCGGCCTTTCAATCTCATACCAATGGAATGAACAAGGAGAAGAAGATGGCTAACGAACTGCAAAACATGTCCCTGCAAGACACCACTGCAAACCCTGCCCCTCTGGGCCTGCTCGGCTTCGGCATGACTACTGTCCTGCTCAACCTGCACAACGCTGGTTTCTTTCCCCTCGATGCCATGATCCTCGGCATGGGTATTTTTTACGGCGGTCTCGGCCAAATCATCGTTGGTATCATGGAATGGAAGAAGAACAACACCTTCGGTGCGACAGCCTTTACCTCATACGGTCTGTTCTGGCTGACTCTTGTCGCCCTGATTCTGCTGCCTAAAACCGGCGTTGTTGAAGCATCGTCTCCGTTCGCAATGGGTTTCTACCTCAGCACCTGGGGGCTGTTTACCGCCGTTCTGTTCCTCGGCACCTTCCGTCTCAACCGTGCGCTGCAGGTCGTGTTCGGCTCGCTGGTTCTGCTGTTTGCCCTGCTGGCTGCCGCAGATTTCACCGGCAACCATGCCCTGAAAATTATCGCTGGCTACGAAGGAATCTTCTGCGGTCTGTCTGCTATCTATACCGGCCTGGCCCAAGTCATCAATGAAGTTTTTGATCGCGAAGTTGCCCCTCTGGGCGCCATCGTCATCAAGAAATAAAACACAGGTTCAGCATAGCCCGCCAAAGACAGTTCTGTGGCGGGCTATTTTCATTCTTGCAACAATGCTATTTTATGCTATGGCCGTTTTGCAAATATGCAAAACGGCCATAATTGTTTTAAAAGCCCGAGGTTACGGCTATTTTTCTCATGAAGATACAGGGCGTGGCAAATTGTTCCAAAATATTTGCAGTGGTGCAAAAGCCCCCCTCTTTCAGCCTGCCGAAAGAGGGGGCTCCGCAAAGCAATTAAGTCAATAAAAACAAAACCTTGTTTGTTTTTTATGGAGAAAAGTTACTCTTGGCATATCCTCTGCATTCTACTATGATCATGAATAACGGTATTACCACGTTACCCACATTCCAGTTACAACCCACACCAACCGTAACCGGAACAACGTGACACTGCTCTACCAAAGCAGTTGAATCCGTTAGGCGTTATAAACAACTACCCATACCCATACCAAACCACATAACGCCAGATTTAAGAAAAGCCACCCTGCCCGGGGTGGCTTTTTGCTTTGCTAATCGGTGGATTTTTCATGACAATTTGTGGGTGGTGTGGTTAAATTGAGCCGTTTTTACACAGAGAAAAATCCACAGAAGGAGTACGACCACTATGTATACCTGTTCCGACCTGAAAAAGGGTCTTAAACTGATGATTGATGGGGAACCCCATGTTATTGCCGGCTTTGATTTCACCAAGCCCGGTAAAGGGCAGGCGCTCTACAAATGCAAGCTGCGCAACATGATCACTGGCGCCCTGTTTGACCGCACCTATCGCAGCGGTGAAAGCTTTGAACCCGCTCCTCTCGAAGAGCGTGACATGCAGTACCTGTATCAGGATGAGACAGGCTATGTTTTCATGGATAACAAATCGTTCGAACAGATTTCCCTGACCGAGGAAACCCTCGGGGACGATCGCTACTTTCTGGTCGACAACATGGAAGTCAAAATTCTCATGTTCGGCGACATGGGCATCGGCATCACCCTGCCCAACTTCGTTACTCTGCGCGTCACCATGGCAGAGCCCTGGGTTAAAGGAGATACCGCTGCAGGGAACAACAAACCCGCCACGGTAGAGACCGGTTACAATCTGCAGGTTCCTTCTTTTGTTGATGAAGGTATCCTGATCCAGATCGACACCCGTACCGGCGAGTACGTGACCCGCGTCAAGGAATAACACATGACTGACCCGAATTGGGGTCTGTTGAAAAAGAAACACCGCTTAAACGAACGCGCCCGGATGATGCTCACCATCCGGGCGTTTTTCGTCGAAAACGGCTTTCTTGAGGTCGACACCCCTTACCGCATTCCGTGCAATGCGCCTGAAGCCCATATCGATCCTGTCACCAGCTCCGATCAGGTGCTGCACACCTCACCGGAACTGTGTATGAAGCGACTGCTGGCCGCCGGCTATGAGCGCATTTTTCAGCTCTGCCACTGTTGGCGTGCCGATGAGCGTGGAACCCGCCATCTCAGCGAGTTCACCATGCTCGAATGGTATCGCAGCCATGCGGATTACACCGATTTGATGGACGATTGCGAGCAACTGCTGCGCGCTCTTTGTCCCGTTAGGACCCTCAGTTATCAGGGCACATCAATCTCACTTCACGAACCGTTTGAGCGTTTGCAACTCGCCGAAGCGTTTAAGCGCTACGCCCCCATGACATTCGCAGAGGCGATTGCCAAAGAGTGCTTTGATGAAATATACACGCAACACATTGAGCCCAACCTCGGCCAGCAGCGGCCTACCTTTATCACCCACTTCCCAGCCGAAATGGCTGCGCTAGCCCGGCTGTGTCCGGAGGACCCCGACTATGCGGAACGGTTCGAGCTGTACATTGCCGGAATGGAACTGGCCAACGCGTTCAGTGAGCTGAATGATCCGCTTGAGCAGCGCCAGCGCTTCGTTGCCGAGCAGGCATTACGTGAGCAGATGGGCAAAGCGCCTTCCTTCTTACCTGAACCTTTTTTACAGGAACTGGAGCACCTGCCACCATCGGCAGGCATTGCTTTAGGCATTGATCGCTTGATAATGATCCTGACAGACAGTGCAACGATTGATGAGGTGGTGGCGTTTACGCCGGAGATGTTGTAGGGGAAAGACCTCACCACGGAGGCACTGAGACACGGAGAAAATCAAAGGGCCAGAGGAATACTTCAAGCCCCCATCAAGCGAATGATAAACTCGGAAACAAAACGAAACACGATATAAATACAGGCACAGAAAGAATTAAGAGAGAAATATTTTCAATAAAGGTATACCGCTTCCAGCGGTAAGAACATAAATTTCGTCTGTTAAGATTCGAAGGATAGCTGTGAGCTACTCCAGCAATAAAAACAGACACCGTGGCCAAAAGTAAAAAGTAAAATTTACGATCAACCCCTCCAGTTCCTCAAAATATGTATGTAGACCACGACAGTGAGACAATCCCCAAAGAAAACCTATAAAGCTCTCTCCAATCGCATTTAAAAAGTTTTAAAAATTCCTCACGAACATCTGACCATTCTTGGTCCATAGCTAAAACCCTATTAAAAGGAAGAGAAAGCACTGACTAAAAAAGCCCTCCCGCTTCTAGCTCTTAAACTCGAAGCAAAAGGGCCTTTATTTTGTAGGTTTTCTCAGTCCTCAGTGGTTAAGAATTGCAGGTTACCCCAGCAACTGCGCCATAATCGCCATAGCCGCTTTACGACCATCGGCAGCCGCCGTCACCACCAGATCCGCGCCGCGACAGCAGTCGCCGCCAGCATAAATTTTGGTATTGCCGGTTTGTCCGGTTTCAGTATCGGTCTGAATTTCGTGCCATTGATTGGCTTTGACACCCAAACGCTCCAACGCGGCATTTTCGGCCACGTCAAACCCGAGCGCGAGAATAATGATATCCGCCGCCACGCAGTGCTCACTGCCTTCAATTTCACGCACCCGCTGACGGCCATCCTCACCGGGTTCGCCCAGCTCGGTACGTACGGCATCAACGCCTATAATCTTGCCGTTGTCATCAACAACAATCGCGTGGGGGGTTTCATTGAACAGGAATTCGACCCCTTCCTCAACAGCGTTGCGATACTCCTTGACGCTACCGGGCATATTCGCCTGATCGCGACGGTAGAGACAGGTGACATTCTTCGCCTGCTCACGGACTGATGTCCGCACACAGTCCATGGCGGTGTCGCCGCCACCGATGACAATGACGTTACGCTCGGCAACATTAAAGCGCTCATCCCATTCCTGACCGTAAAGGCGCTGCTGCACCTGGGTCAGATAATCCATGGCGTAGAACACCTGATCGCTGTTTTCATGATCCAGTCGGGCACTCTTGCCATCGGTGGCTCCGGTTCCGAGGAACACGGCATCAAATTGATCATGCAACTCCTGCAGGGTGATATCTTCACCAACAGCACAGTTGAGGCGCAGCACCAGACCGGCTTTTTTGAGCATTTTAAAGCGACGCTCGACAATCCCTTTTTCCAGCTTGAAGCCGGGAATACCATAGGTGAGCAAACCGCCAGGTTTGGTGGCACGCTCAAACATCTCCACTTCAATCCCGGCACGAAGCAGGAAATGGGCACAGGCCATCCCCGCCGGGCCGGAACCAACCACGGCCACCTTCTTGTCCCGAATAATGCCGGGAAAAGGAATTTCCAACCCTTCCTGAAAGGCCAGATCGGTGATGGATGCCTCAATGGCACCAATGGTGATCGCGCCATAACCATCGTCCAGCGTACAGGCCCCTTCACACAGATTGGCCTGGGGACAGACCCGGCCAAGGATTTCAGGGAACGGCGAGGTCTCGTTGGACAGGCGAAAAGCCTTTTCCAGATCATGCTCGGCAATGGCCTGCAACCACTGGGGAATGGCATTGTTCAGCGGGCAACCAATCACCGTACAGAACGGGTCGCCACATTGCACGCAGCGCTCCGCCTGCAACGCCACTTTCTTTGCGGTATAGAGGGTATAGATTTCACCGAAATCGCGAATCCGCTCACTGACTTCGCTTTTCTCCGGTTCTGTGCGTGATGTTTGAATAAAGCTCTGCATAGTTGACTCCTAATCCCCCTCTTTCGGATTGAGTGGCGCTTTCATATCCTTGGGCACCACCATCCAGAAATACGCCAGCTCTTCGCGGAAGTTCTCCAGCACATAACGCGCCAGGGGGCTGCGGGTGCGGTTGTGGTAACTGGTGAGAATCTGTTTCAGATACAGTTTGCCTTCGTTGTCGTCATCGACGTCGATACGGCGGGCTTCAACCAGTTCCTGATTGAGCTTGTCGATAAAGTTCTTATTGCGGTCGTAAATAAATGCCGCGCCACCGGTCATGCCGGCGCCAAAGTTGATGCCGGTTTCACCCAGGATGACCACGGTTCCACCGGTCATGTATTCGCAGGCATGATCGCCGCTGCCTTCCACTACAGCCAACGCCCCAGAATTCCGCACGCCAAAGCGTTCACCGGCGGTTCCGGCAACAAACAATTTACCGCCGGTAGCACCATAGAGACAGGTGTTGCCGACCGCTGACATCCCCGGCTTGTACTCAGGCGGCACAATGTTGATCAGTCCGGCATGCATCCCTTTGCCGACATAATCATTGGCCACACCATTGACGTGGATAGTCAAACCGTCAGCAAGAAACGCCCCGAGAGACTGCCCGGCGACACCGTTGAGTTTGACAGTAATGGTATCTTTGGCCAGCCCTTCGTCCCCGTAATAACGGGCAATCTCACCGCTGATCATGGTCCCGAAGCTGCGACAGGTATTGATAATATCGCGCTCAACAACAATCTCTTCAGTCGGATTTTTCAGGCTGGAATAAACCTCTTTAAGCACCGCTTTCTCGAAGGCGTTGTCATCAAACGGGTCATTGGCCTTTTGTTTGATATTCACGCCGTCGCAGTGCTGCAGCACGGCCGAGAAGTCAAACTTGCCCGCCGCCTCATCATCAATCGCTTTAAGCAGATCACTGCGCCCGATCACCTCGTTGAGACTGCGGAAACCGAGTTCAGCAAGAATTTCCCGCACATCTTCAGCCACATTGGTCAAATAACTAACCACCTTGTCGACCGTGCCCTGATAATGGCTGCGCAGAAAATCATCCTGAGTAGCGACACCAACCGTACAGCGGTTGAGATGACAAACCCGCAACATCTTGCAACCGAGCAGCACCAGCAGCGGCGTACCGAAGCCGTAGCTTTCCGCGCCAAGCATGGCAGCTTTAACGATATCACGACCGATTTTCAGACCACCATCGGTCTGCAAATGAACCAGTTCGCGCAGTCCGTTGCCTTTGAGGCTGTTATGCGCTTCTGACAGGCCCAGCTCCCACGGGTTACCGGCATGTTTGATGGAATTGAGCTGCGCGGCGCCTGTCCCGCCATCGTTGCCGGAGATGACGATCTTATCGGCATACGCCTTGGCGACGCCGGCCGCAATAGTGCCCACCCCGGCGGTAGAAACCAGTTTAACGCTGATCACCGCTTCCGGATTGAGTTGCTTCAAATCAAAAATCAGCTGGGCCAGATCTTCAATGGAATAGATATCATGATGCGGTGGCGGCGATATCAACGTGACGCCGGGCACGGTAAAGCGCAACGCAGCGATCAGCGGAGTAACTTTTTCGCCCGGCAACTGCCCGCCTTCACCAGGCTTGGCGCCTTGAGCCAGCTTGATCTGGATCTCGCTGGCACTGCGCAGATAGGCCGGAGTGACGCCGAAACGACCGGAGGCGATCTGTTTGATTTTGCTGTTGCGATTGGTGCGGAAACGGGCGGCGTCCTCGCCCCCTTCACCGCAGTTGGAACGCCCGCCCAGCTGGTTGAGGGCTTCCGCCAACGCTTCATGGGCTTCGGGCGATAACGCGCCGAGGGACATGGCCGCGGAATCGAAGCGGTGGGTAATGTCCTCAACCGGCTCCACCTCTTCCAGGGGAAT
>PKUE01000064.1 GCA_002869685.1 Desulfuromonas sp. | reverse complement strand
TGGTTACAGCGCTCCGCCAGGGCGACACAGGACAGGTCAATCAAGGGGATTTCGTCCTCGGTTACAGCGGCGGGCCCGTTCCTGAATTACACAGGGTTTCCTATTAAGCTCGTCAGAGCATCTGAGATCGTTTGTTGTCGATCCATCAAACCGTAGTGAGTCATGGATCGAATTTTGTGATTGCGTCTATCAGGCACGCCTATGGATGCCAATAGTTTGTGTGCGGTAATATCAATAGCCCTGAATTGTTCGGCTTGCTGAGGAGAATATTTTTTATCCAACAAACAAAAATGATCCACAACTGTGTATAATCTTTAATCGTTGGCAATTTACGTAACGATGTTTTTAGTGATCAATTTGAGGAAGTTTCCAGATGATAAACGCCTTTCATATCCTGTTTTGTCGCTGTCTCGCGGTCATTTTTCTCTGCATGCTGGCAAGCTGTGCCGCACCACCTTCGACCACAATGGCACCCAGGCCGGTGGTAACGCCCTGGACCACGGTTGACGTGTTCTATGGCACTAATCGAAAAGCTACCGGTGAGGTGGGTCCAAACCACGTTTTTGGCACCCAATTGGGTGATCTGCGTTATGGGGTGTGCCAAGTGACGATCCCGGCAACCCATGCGCCGGGCGAAATTGAGCGACCTGAATGGTATAAGTTTGAGTTTAGCGAAGATCCGGTCAAGCATGTGACGATTCGTACCTTGCGTCATTTGAGCCGTGATGAATTCGCCACATTGTTTAGCGTGGCGCGCCAGGAGATGAACACGGAAGATATTCTGATTTTCATTCATGGTTTCAGCAATACGTTTGATGAGTCGGTACGACGAACCGGGCAACTTTGTTACGATCTTGGCTTCCCCGGCATTGCCATGACCTATAGCTGGCCCTCACAGGGGGCTTTTTCGGTGGCCAATTATTACCGCGATGAAGACTATGTTCGCCAATCGATTCCTTATCTGAAACAGTTTCTTCTTGATGTTGTTCGCAATGCGGACGGTGCTCGCATCAATATTATTGCCCACAGCATGGGCAATCGCCTGATGACCAGGACCATTGCCGAGATTGAAAAGGAAGCGCCTCAGGCGGTGTTTAATCAGATTATTCTGGCCGCGCCCGATGTCGATGCTAAGGTGTTCAAGGAGGATATCTTTCCGCGGATGGCGGGAAAAGCCCGGCACTTTACGCTGTATGCTTCTTCTGATGACAAGGCCCTGATGGCGTCACGTGTGTTGCATGATCAGTCACGTCTCGGCGAATCTGGCGAATTCCTGACCATTGTGCCTGGGCTGGATACCATCGATTCAACCGGGGTTGACCCGAGTACACTGGGGCATTCCTACTACTCTTCAACGCGGACGCTGCTTAACGATATTCATGACCTGATGATTGAAAGTGTTCCACCGGAGAAACGTTATCTGCGCCATGTTCCGGGACAGCCTGCTGCTTACTGGCAGATGGTGTTTGACAGCGATGAGTGATATTAGACTGTGTGCTGGTTTTGTTGAGCGTTGCCACCTGTGGCAACGCTTTTTTTTGCCGATTTGCTTGCGCTTAAAATATTTTTACAAGATAAAAACATAAAGAACCAAATATTTAAATTGTTTGTTTTTTCTTGTTTTGCTGTAGGCATTCATGCCTGCAGCGATCGATGCAATACCTGGATGCAACAGAAATGATGAGCTTCCAGAGCGCAGCAGGGTCGCGGGCAAGTTTCTTCGTAAGGCTGTAATATTCTGTTCGTAGAAACCACTAAGCACAAGCTGGATATCCCGTATATGCAGGGTTCAAAGCCTGTTTGAGCATTCCTGATTGGCTGGTGTCTCTATCGGCTTAATAAGAACTTCAGGAAATTACCTTGTCCCAATTGCGGTAACGCTATTCTGACGCCGATGCTGAAACCGGCCGTGGGCGAATTTCTTTTTGGTGGTGGTTTCCAGCGCGGTTGTGATCTGTTTCCAGGATGTCGGAGTCGATGGTCACCGTGTGAAAGCCTGCGCTGCGCAGCCGATCCGCACATGATATGGCCTGCTCCTTTGCCGCAAAGCTGGCAATGATGGCTGGACCGCCATCGGGGATGCCGACTCGTGGCCGACATTCATAGGCGGTGATGCCAAGGACCTGAGCGAGATTGCGCGCCATCTCTTCGGTATCTTCCTGTAACTGATTTATGGCGACAATGTGCATGATGAAGATCCCTATGTTTCAGACATTCTGTTGTGGTCCGCACAATTCAAGTCGTGAGTTTAGCGCAAAAATAGTTCGTTGTTGGTCAAATCTCGATATTGATTTGTTTATCGGCGTAAAGGACATAAGAGTCGTCTGC
>PKUE01000094.1 GCA_002869685.1 Desulfuromonas sp. | reverse complement strand
CCTGCAATATGCCGAGCGTTTGTATGCCGGGTGTCAACAGGGCTATGAGCGTCTCTATGCGGATGAAGGCGCGGTCTGTGAGCAGCTCGGGGCGCTCAGCCATGTTCTTGAAGGCCTGGTTGATGTCGAGCCACAGTTACAGGGACCGGTTGAGGCGGTCAAAGATGCCCTATTTGGTCTGGAAGATGCCGCGGGGCAGTTGCGTCATCTCGCTGATGGCGTGGTGTTTGATGAGCAGCGCCAGACCGAAGTGGAAGAGCGGTTGGCTCAATTGTCGACGTTGCAGCGCAAATACCACGGCGAAATTGCTGGCATTCTCGCCTATGCGGATGAGATCGAGCAGGAATTGGAGCAACTGCGTGACAGCGCAGCGACCATGGAGCAGCTCGAAGGAAAAATTTCCCGGTCACTCGAACAACTGATGGCTCTTGGCGCAGCGTTGTCCGAACAGCGCCAGCAGGCGGCGAAGGCGTTGAAACAGGCGATGGAAAGTGAACTGGAGGGGCTGGCCATGGCCAAAGCCTGTTTCGAGGTTGAGTTTCAGTCTGTTGAACCCGCCGTTCTCGGTCTGGAAAAAGCTGAATTTTATTTTTCCGCCAATCCGGGACAGGCACCACGTCCGCTTGCTTCAACCGCATCGGGGGGCGAGTTGTCCCGAATTATGCTGGCACTGCGTAAAGTGGCGCCTCAGGCGGATAGCCTGGCGACGATGATTTTTGATGAAGTGGATGCGGGCATCGGTGGGGTGGCGGCCTCGGCGGTTGGCGAACGGCTGTGTGCCGTTGCTTCCGGTCATCAGGTACTGTGTATTACCCATCTTCCTCAAGTGGCGGCCTATGCGGATGTGCAATACCGGGTGGAAAAAAATGTCCAGAACGATCAGACTTCGACACGGTTAGTTGTCCTAGATGACGAAGAGCGGGTTCAGGAACTGGCTCGGATGCTCGGAGGAGCCCAACTCAGTTCGCAGACGGTCAGTCATGCCCGTGAACTGTTGCAACGCTGTCGTCGCCCATCGCTATTTTAACTTGATCAACAGTCGGGCTTGCCCGTTTTTGCCGGGTTGATACGATCACCCGCAGGAGAGTTCATGATCCGAAAAGCGTGTATCGCCGATGCTGCCGCCATCCATAAACTGCTGGTGGAGCATGCCAGTCAGGGGATGATGTTATCCCGTTCGCTGGCCGAGATTTATCAGACCATCCGTTCCTTTTACGTACTGGAGGAGCAGGGGGAGGTTTTGGGAACCGTCAGCCTGCAAATCTGGTGGGCGGACCTTGCCGAAGTGCGCTCGCTGGTGGTCTCGAAAAAGCTGGCCGGGCAGGGCTGTGGACGCCAATTGGTCCAGGCCTGCATCGATGAAGCATGCTGTCTCGGCCTGAGTCGGGTGTTTGCTCTGACTTATCAGGAAGAATTCTTTTCCCGCCTCGGGTTCAGCTTGATTGAGAAAAGTGAATTGCCACAGAAAATCTGGGGGGATTGTATGAAATGTTCCAAGTTCCCCGATTGTGATGAAATCGCCATGGCCATGACGCTCAATCCCTGACCGGCATAAAATGTAAGTGACGCTCATTTAGAGGCTGGCCGCCCTGTTAATGTTGTGGTAGATTTTAATTCGCTAAAGGATTAAGCGCAGTTGGAGACCACAGTTGAAACCATCCTGAACCGGAAGGAGAACTGACCTTGGATTTAGAACAGATGACCATTGATTCCACGCAGGAAGTGTTTGAAACGATGATCATGCTGGAGGTAACGCCGCAACCTCCGCTGCCGGTTCTGGTGAGCAACTTCACAGATTCTGTTTCGGGCATGGTAGGTTTGGCTGGAGGCTGTAAAGGCCTGATTGCCATTCATGCCCCGGATGATGTCGCCATGGACATTACCGGGCGTTTTCTCGGTATGGTTGTTGAAGAAATTAACGAGGATGTCACCGATGCTTTCGGTGAACTGGCAAATATGTTGGCCGGTAACGTCAAAATGGTCCTTGATGAGTCGGGCAAGGATATCACTCTGTCGGTTCCTTCGTATGTGTATGGCGCCGATTACCACGTTGAGTGTACTGCCGAAGCATATTGGGTGATGATCCCGTTTGAATCTGATGCCGGCGAATTCCTGGTGCAGCTGCAGATTGAAAAAGCATAAGCCGCGACCTTTCGCAGCCTCAATTAAAAAAGCCCCGACAGGTGATCCTGTCGGGGCTTTTTCTTCACTTAGAGCCGGACAATTTCCATGTCGGGCAGACTGTCACTGGCCGAACGCAATATCTCTTCGTTGGAAAGAATCGAGATGGGGCTCTGATGCAGTTGGTCGGCCAGATAGGTACGGGCCACGCTGATTAGTTGTTCTTTCGTCACGGCCAGCAGTCGTTGCCGGAACTGTTGCCTCATTTCCAGAGTCATCCCCTGTAGAGAGCTGGCGAACTCGTGGGCGCCTACCCCGCCCGGTGACAGCGGACGATCGATGGCGCTGAATACGGCCAGTATCGCTTCCTTGATTTTCTCTTCATCAAAGTTCCCTTGTTGCACCCAGGCCAGAGCCTGCTCATAAACATCGAGAGTGCGGGTCAGTTGCGGGTCGCGATAAGATAACAGAGAAAACAGCCCGGATTCACTACTGCTGTTGGCCATGCCACCGTAAGCGCCCCCCTTCTCACGTATTTCGCGATGAAGGAAGTTGGCCTTGAGCAGCGCGGCGAGAATTTTCAACGCGGCTGAGTCGGGATGGTTAAACGGCACAGTACGGAAAACGCGGGTGACATAGGAAACCGGAATCGAAGTTGCCCAGCCCAGTTGAACCGCTTGCGGTGTTACTGACGGTATTACCGCAGCAGCAGGGGGCGTGTCGCCCGCAGGCAGCTTGTGGAGCAATTCTGTCATGGACGATTGCAATGTGTCCAAATGAGTTTGTTCGGCGGTGATGGCAGCGTGCACCTGATCTGTGCGGAACAGATGGCTGGCAATGCGTCCCATGATGGTGGCAATTTCATCCAACTCGTCACTGGAAAGCTTGGCAATCTCCTTAATCTTCTTGAGCTGAGTCAGTCCGGACCATTGCTCACGGCATTGGCCAGCAGGGGTCAGGTGTCCGGCGGCAGCGCGTGCAGCATAACTGTGGCCGGAGCCGGGGATGGCATTTTCCCAGGAGCTTTTGATCTGGCCGATCACCGTTGCCAGCCGCTCTTTATTGGTGAAATCGGCGCTGGTCGCCAGATCGACAAGGATTGCGGCCAACTTGTCGACATTGCGCACCAGTGCTTTGCCCCGCAGACGAACCAGAGCCTGATACTGATCAAGATTCGCGATGTCATCGAGAACATCGATGCTGGCACGCACGCCTCCGGTTCCGGCCTCGATCCGTTCCGCCATCTCAAGGTAGCTGTAAGACCCGGCACCGACTTGGGTGAGCAGGCCACAGAACAGCGGCAGGTACGGACGCAGTTCGGCCGCGAGGTCGTTGATGGGGAAGTAGAGATTAAAGTAGGCCAGCCCGTTAGTCGGCTGGGGGTAGAACATCACCTTATGATCGCCAAGAGAGAGTTGCTCACTCTTGACCTCGGGTTCCTGCGGATCAATGTCACTGAGTTCCAGAGTTGGCAGGCAGCTGAGGTCTTCAGCTTCTTCCTGAGCCTGTTGCAGCATGCTGGCCTGATCGATAAGCTGCTGTTTCTGTTCGTCTGTCAACGTGCTCTGGATCTGTTCAAGCCGTTGTTGTTCCTGTTGTTCCATTTTTTTGCCCAGAGCCGGATCGGGATGGAGACACAGGTTAACCCGGTGGGGGTTGTCGATCAGCCAGGTGCGGATCAATTCTTCGAAAAACGGACCTTCATCCAGTTTTTGCCGCAACATGGCGAGGTTTTCATCCAGTTGCAGCGGTGACACCGGATCATCACAATGCAGCCACGGACCGAGGATGCGCATCATCACCATAATGGCATAAGGGTAGCTGTCGCCACTGACTTCGCGGTTGGCGAGTTCCAGACGGTGGATGGCGGCGTCAATCCGTTCACGGCTGAAGCCGGTGTCGGCGATGTCGGTCAGTGTGTTCAGCACCAGTTGCTCGATGGTTGCGGCGTGTTTCGGCTCGGTTCCCTGCAGGCCCACGGCAAAGCAGGTGGTGCGGTAATCATCGTGATAGCCGCATCCCGGAGTCAGGTTGGCACCGAGCCCCGAATCAAGCAGGGCTTTGTACAACGGTGCCGCCGGATTACCGAGCAACAACTGTGACAGCAGGGTCAGGCTGAGACGCTGAAAACTGTCGGAAATATCGCTTGTCAACCAACTCAGATGAACCATGCTTTTGCCGGAAAGTTCTTCCTGAGCGTCAATGGCAAAGGGTTCTTTGACCGTGATCGGTGCGCTGAACCGTTGCTCCTCAGGAACCTCGCTGTTGACTTCCCGGGCCTCAAAGTGACTGAGAACCTTATCTTCAATGACGTCGAGATGATCAACCAGAGGGAAATTGCCATAGCTGAAAAAACAGGCGTTGCTCGGGTGATAGTATTCGGCGTGGAAATCGCGCAGTTGTTGCCAGGTCAAATCGGGGATGTTCTCCGGTTCACCGCCAGAGTTGTGGTGGTAGCAGGTGGTCGGATAAAGGTGGCGGGTTGTGCGCCGTGACAACAGCGAGGAGGGGTCCGCCATGGCCCCTTTCATCTCGTTGAACACGACACCTTTGAAGGTCAATGCCGAGTCTGGATTATTCGCTTCGGCGAACTCGAGACGGTGACCCTCCTGGGCGAAATCCCGTTCACGCAGCAGTGGGAAGAAGGCCGCGTCAAGATAGATGTCCAACAGGTTGTAAAAATCTTTATGGTTTTGACTGGAAAAGGGATAACAGGTCCAGTCACTGGCCGTAAAGGCATTCATGAAGGTGTTGAGACTGCGCTTGAGCATGGTGAAAAACGGATCGCGCACCGGAAAGTTTTTTGAACCACACAGTGCGGTGTGCTCAAGGATATGGGCGACCCCGGTAGAATCGGACGGCGGCGTTTTAAAAGCCACGCCAAAAAGATTATTGTTATCCTCCGTCTCGACGTGGACCAGACGGGCACCGGTGACATTGTGGCGAAGTTGTAACAGCGTGGCATTCAGTTCCGGTAAAGGTGTTGTGTCTACCAGGGTAAATGCTGTGGGGATGGTCGTGGTGCTGTTATTTTTGGTCATAAACAGTCATGTCCTTTATTATGAATGGCTGGATGATGGTGGAATCGAATATGAGGATTCGTGCTCTGATCGGGTCTGCTTGTCCTCCGGGCAGTGGTCTTCCGTGGAGTGTTTAACCCTATCAGGCAAAAATACACTATAACAGTTTCATTTTCCAGTGCCTCTGCTAAGATGGGCGACGCTATAATGAGTTCCCATCGTGATTTTTCTTTTCACCAAAGGAGTTTTCGAATGTGGCGTAATGCATTGGTTGTTCTGTGTCTATGTTTATTACCAATAACGGCGTGGTCATTTGGTGCCGAGGGTTGTGGTGCGGGTGAATGTCGTGACTGCCATAGTCTGACGAAGGAAGAAGCGTTCAAGTTGTTGCCACCGGGGGCTTCACAGGTTGACTCGGTCGAGTTCTCTGAAGTCGGCGGTCTGTGGGAAGTGAAGGGGCAGGCTACGGGCCGCATGTTTACGGTCTTCGTTGATTTCTCCAAACAATACCTTATTTCCGGTCGCGTGCTGCGGATCAGTGATGGTGCAGAAATTTCGCGCAAGATTGACACCAGTGCAATCAAAAAAGAAGGCGCGTTGCTGCTTGGCCGTGAAGATGCGCCGGTGAAGGTCTTTGTTTTTACCGATGCCAAATGTGGTCATTGCCGCAAGCTTCATCAGGAGATGAAAAAAGTCGTTGAGAAACAGCCGAAGATCGCTTTTTACATCAAGGTGATGGCGATGCTCTCCAGTACCGAACTGGCCAATGACATCGTGTGCTCCGGTTCTGTTGACGTGCTGGAACAGGCCATGGCGGATCAGGACGTAGCGAAACAAACCTGCGAGAGCAATGCGGTGAAAGAAACGCTGGCTTTCGCCAAGAAGTGGCAAATTCGTTCGACACCGACCATGGTGCTTCCTGACGGATCTGTGCTTATGGGGGCCCGTCCGGCGGACGATCTGATCGAAAAGTTGTCCGAGTTTCTGCCCAAGTCATGACCAGGTGACGGCGGTCTTGATTTATGCGTGTCAATCTGCTAAAAAGGCCTGCTAAGTCTGTTAGATAACCACATATTTAACGTATATTTCTATTTACAGGAGAATCTGGTCGTATGGGACTGATGACAGGAAAAAAGGGTATTATTTTCGGCGTAGCCAATGAGATGAGTATTGCCTGGGGGATTGCCCAGCAACTTAAAGAGCAGGGTGCAACTCTGGCTTTTACCTATCTCAACGAAGCTTTGGAGAAGCGGGTTCGTCCGCTGGCTGAAAGTCTGGATGCCGAAATGATCCTGCCCTGCAACGTCAGTGACGATGCCGAGATCGAAGCGGTTTTTGATGAAGTGAAAAAACAATGGGGTGAGTTGGATTTTGTTGTTCACGCGGTTGCTTATGCCGATCGCGAAGACCTCAAGCGCCCCTACAGCCAGACAACACGTGAAGGTTTCGCCCTGGCTATGGATATCAGTGCCTATTCAATGGTGGCGATCACCCGCTGTGCCGAGCCTCTGATGAGCGCCGGTGGCAGTATCGTTACCATGACCTATCTTGGTTCGACCCGTGCAGTGCCCAACTACAATGTCATGGGTGTTGCCAAGGCGGCTTTGGAGTCTTCTGTTCGCTACCTGGCGGCCGAACTGGGCGAAAAAGGCATTCGTGTCAATGCCATTTCCGCGGGTCCGATTCGCACGCTGGCGGCTTCCGGTATTGCTAACTTCCGTTCCAAAATCAAATTGATGGATGATCATGCGCCGCTGCGTCGCACGGTCACCCAGGAAGAGGTTGGCAAGACAGCGGTTTATTTCCTGTCTGACTTGTCCAGTGGAGTTACCGGAGAAGTTCATCTTGTCGATGCCGGTTTCAATTTTGTTGTCAGCGCCTGATCGTCTGATGGCATCGATTTTTCACACTGAAGTTATTCAAAAAGGGCCCTTGTGGGCCCTTTTTGCGTAGGAGGGCCGGTGGACGTTCTCGGTCAGATCTCCGGTCTTAAAGCGGCTCAGCTTAATGCCCTCGAGCGTATTTACCGACGGCGCATGCGTCCCGATGAAGTGGTCTCAGCGGAACTGGCACGTTTCCTGTGCGGTTTGTCTCACGAGATCCGACGTCAAATCGGTGTGTTGGTCGATCGTTCCGGTGCGGTCAAATATGTCATGGTCGGTGATGATCGCGAGATCATGTTGCCCGACCTGACCGACTACGCTCTGGGCCGCAGTGGTTTGCGTGGCCTTCGCTGTATCCATACGCACCTGAAAAATGAAAATCTTTCCGAGGACGACCTGACCGACCTGGCGCTGTTGCGCCTGGATATGATGGTGGCTCTCGGCGTCAATGAGCGCGGTTTTCCCGCTTCGGTCTATTATGCGCACCTGTTACCCGAAAACCCTGCCAATCAGCAGGTGGAGCAGCAGGTGGTGCGCAGCATTGATCAACTTGATCTTAATCTGAAATCGTTCCTGCGCTCCCTCGAAGATGAATTGGAACGGACCGTTGATGGTGGTCAGGTCGATCTGTCCGATCCGCGTGAACGGGCGATTCTCATCTCGGTCAGCCAGGGACCACGGCGGGAGATTGAAGATTCGCTGTGCGAGCTTCAGGAACTGGCGCGTACCGCCGATGTACTGGTCCTCGACCAGGTGGTACAGCGACCGCAGCGGCTTAACCCTAAATATCTGATGGGGGAAGGAAAAATCAAAGAGGTGGTGATCCGGGCGTTGCAACAGCGGGCGACCATGCTGGTGTTTGATCAGGATCTCACCCCGACTCAGGTGCGTTCGATTGCGGCCTTGACCGATTTGAAAGTCATCGACCGTTCCCAGGTAATCCTCGATATCTTTGCCCGTCGAGCGCACACTCTCGATGGTAAGGTGCAGGTGGAACTGGCCCAGCTGAAATATATTTTACCGCGTCTGCTTGGCAAGGGGACGGCCCTGTCGCGTTTGATGGGGGGGATTGGTGGTCGCGGTCCCGGCGAAACCAAGCTGGAAATTGATCGTCGTCGTATCCGCGATCGGATCAGCCGCCTGGAAAAACGGCTCAAAGAGATGTCGAAAAGCCGTTTGCAGCGACGCAGCCGACGGATCCGCTCCGATGTGCCGATTATCTCGATTGTCGGCTATACCAATGCCGGAAAATCCACCCTGCTCAATTCCCTGACGCGCAGCGAAGTGTTCACGGAAGATCTCCTGTTTGCCACGTTGGATACCTCCACCCGCCGCTTGCGCTTTCCGCTCGAGCGGGAAGTGATCATCACCGACACCGTTGGATTTATCCGCCAGTTGCCGGATAGCCTGATGGGGGCATTTAAATCGACATTGGAGGAGTTGTCCGATGCCGATCTGCTGCTGCATGTGGTGGATATCTCCAATCCCCGCTTTGAAGAGCAGATCCGTGCCGTCGAACAGATTCTGGGTGATCTGGACCTCGGCCATATCCCGCGGTTGCTGGTGTTTAATAAAATCGACAATATTGATCCTCAGGAATGCCGCGAATTGTGCCGCCGTTTTGCCGCCATTGCCGTTTGCGCCCGAGACCGGCAGAGCTTTACGGACCTGTTGGATGCCCTGCAAAGTCGCTTCTGGCCGGAAGAGTCCGACCCCCAAATGCTTGACAATGAATAGCTTTTTCTATAGCCTTGGCCGATGTTTCTCGGGGGAAATCAATGAGTTGCCCCTTCTGGTTTGTCTTTTTGTCTTATTTACAGGAGCATTGTTATCCGCATGATTCGCTGGTGTTTACTGCTGAGTTGTGGGGTGTTGGCCGGGTGTATGGTCACTCCTGCTCCTGAACTTTCCGATATCCAACAACATGATCAATCCAACGCTTCCGCTATCGTTCAGGTGACCGATGACGGGACCGGATGTGTGGTGCTGCCTCCCGATGAAGAGCAGGGCGGCAGTGATGAAACCAGTTCGGATGAAGCGTTACTCAACGCTCAGTTGAACCCGCCGGAAGAGGTCGGGGCCGTTGTTGAACCGGAGCCGCTGTTTGACTTTCCGGTGGTGGAGAACGACAAGGTCCGTTATCTGGTGGAACACTACACTGGCCCCGGGCGACGCACCTTTACCCGGTGGATGCAGCGCTCAAGTCGCTACCTGCCGATGATGCGCGAAATTTTTGCCCGTGAAGGTCTCCCTCAGGATCTGGCTACTTTGGCCATGGTGGAATCGGGCTTCAACAGCAACGCGCACAGCTGGGCCAATGCTGTCGGCCACTGGCAGTTTATCGAATCGACCGGACGCATGTACGGTTTGGATAATGACTGGTGGCGTGATGAGCGGCGCGATGTGGAAAAGGCGACCCTGGCGGCGGCCCGCTATTTGAAAGACCTGTATCAACGCTTTGACGGTAACTGGTATCTCGCCGTGGCGTCCTACAATGCCGGCCCCGGCAAAATCTCCAGAGCGATCAAAAAATATCACACCACCGATTTCTGGGAACTGAGCAAAGGCTCCTATCTACAGGACGAAACCAAGAATTATGTGCCAAAGCTGCTGGCAGCTCTGCTGATCAGTAAACAGCCGCTCAAATACGGTTTTTGCGACCTGGAATATGAAGCACCCCTGATGTTTGACACGGTGCTGCTCTCGGAAGCCACGGATCTCGAGGTGGTGGCCGAATTGACCGGCGCGTCTTATGATGATCTCAAGCAACTCAATACTGAACTCAAGCGCTGGTGTACCCCGCCGGGGATGACGAATTATCGCTTGCGGGTTCCCACGGGGTGCGGCATCGGCTTCGATGAAAAATATGCGGCAGTGCCTTCGCCGGATCGCGCCCGTTACAAGCGCCATCAGATCAAATCGGGAGATACTCTGCTGCGTCTGGCGCAGCAGTACCATATTCGGGTCGATGACATTATCAGCCTGAATCATATTAAAAATCCGCGTGCCCTGAAAATTGGCCAAAACCTGATTCTGCCGTTGCATCGAGATTTCACCCAGCGTCCGTTGAGCGAATTGGCCGACGACTATCAATACTCGCGCCGCCGTCATTACACGGTGCGCAGCGGCGACAGCCTGTGGAGCATCGCTAAAAAATGTGATGTCACCGAAAAACAATTGCGGGTCTGGAACCGTCTGGGGTGGAGCAATGTCATCCGTCCCGGTCAGAAGCTATTGGTATCGGCACCGTCCTCCGGAACGCGGGTGGCGGCGAAAACCAAGACGGTGAAAAAAGTGATTTATCAGGTCCGTTCCGGCGATACCCTGTGGGGGATCGGCCGACAGTTTTCCGTCCACACCCGCGATATCCGCCAGTGGAACGATCTGGATGAAAATCATATCCTGCAACCCGGGGATGAATTGACCTTACTGGTTCAAGGGGATCGTCGTTCCTGATTGGCACTGGAAGGCTTTGACTTTTTGAGCGCTGATTGCTAGACTCGCGCCACAATTTCCGGACCACTGTTTTGTAACAATGAAAGGTGTAACATTTCATGCTGAACTTTCTCATTGCCTTTGTTTTTGGTATCGCTGCGGCAATACCTTTTAATCTGGTATACAATCTTCAATTGATTTATTGCGGTCTGATTTCAATGGCCTTGTTTGCTGTTGTTTATCTGCTGCTGGCTCGCCGCACCATGAATAAGGTGATGGCGCTGATGCAGAGTGCTCAGCACGATGTCCAGGCTAATCGCATGGAACGTGCTCTGGCAACGTTGCAGGAGGGCTTTAAATATGCTCCCTGGCAGTTTTATGTCAAAGGGCAGATCAACGCCCAGATCGGCACCCTGTTGTATCTGAAAAAAGACTTTGCTAAGTCGATGCCCTATCTGGAAAAAGCGTTTGTCAAACACTGGGTGGCCATGTGTATGTTGGCCGTCAGTTACATGAAACGCAACAAGCCGGCAAAGATGGCTGAAACCTTTGAAAAAGCTGCTGCCGGAACCCGCAAAGAGCCGTTTATCTGGAATCTTTACGCCTATTGCCAGGACAAAATCGGTCAGCGCGACAATGCCATTGCAACCCTGAACAAGGGGCTCAAAAAGACCGGTGGTGATGAACGCCTCGAAGCTTCCATTGCGGCGTTGGAGCAGGGCAAGCGGATGAAAATGGAAGATTATGGTGATATCTGGTACCAGTTCCATCTGGAAAAGACCGGTGCCATGATCAAAAAACAAACCAAAGCAGCACAGGGGCGGCGCAAAATGCCGCGTGTCTGATATGGCGAAAAAGAAAAAACAATCGCCCGATCAATCGTTTAAAAATAACCCCTTCAGCTCTGTGAAGGGGTTTTCTGTTTCCGAACCGGAAAAGAAAGAATTGCCGGTCAAGAAGGCGATTGAAGAAACGGCGGTGGCAGAGCAGGATGTTGACTTCACTCAGGTGATGGAACAGCTCGGTGTCAGTACGCTCAACGATGATGATCTGTTGGTGGATCGGGCCGTGCCGGATGTTGCGCCCGCTCAGACCCGCTCTGTGCCGGAGGAAGACCTTGATGATGAGGGATTGTTTCTGGCGCAGCTCGGCTCCTTTGATCGCGTTTTCACCGACGAGTTTCCTGAAGAGGATGAGGGGGGTGGACGAGCTGAGCCGCGGCGGATGAAGCAGTTGCGACAAGGGAAAGTTCGTCCGCAGGAGACTCTGGACCTACACGGAAGTTACCGTGATGAAGCACGGGAAAAGGTGCGTCATTTCCTCAAGAACCGTTTTGAACAGGGGCTGCATACGGTGCTGATCATTACTGGCCGGGGTAAGCGGTCGCCCGGGGGGGAGTCGGTGATCCGTCAGGATATGGAAAACTATCTGTCGACTCAGGCCAAAGCGTGGGTGGCTGAATGGGGACGGGCGCCTAAACAGTATGGTGGTGAAGGCGCTTTGGTTGTTTTCCTGCGGCAGAAAAAATAGGACTTCAGTCCGCTTCGCGGGGCGTCACTTTCAATAGACGCCCCTTTTTATTGTCGGTCAGCAGGTAAACGGCACCATCCGGGCCGGTGACGACATCGCGAATCCGTTCACCCAATTCGGCAAATAACGTCTCAACATCGTTGGCCCGATGATTGGCAAGATCAAGTTTTACCCGGTGGACACTGCGTCCGGCCAACGCGCCGACCAGCAGAGAGCCTTGCCACGCAGGAAACAGGTTGCCGCGATAAAGCGTCATGCCGGAAGGGGCGATGGACGGCGTCCAGTGCAACAGAGGTTGCTCCATGCCCGGCCGTTTGTTAAAAGGGGAGATGATCGCTCCAGAGTAATCGATGCCATAGGTGATGGCGGGCCAGCCGTAGTTTTTGCCCGGTTCAATCAGGTTGATTTCATCTCCCCCCTTCGGCCCGTGTTCGTGAGCGATCAGGCTATTGTTCTTATCATCATAGATTAGTCCCTGAACATTGCGGTGACCAAAACTGTAGATCTCCGGTTGCGCGCCCTTGTGGTGGATAAAGGGGTTGTCAGCCGGAATACTGCCATCTGGATTAATCCGCACAATCGTGCCGAGGTGGTTGGAGAGGCGCTGGGCCTGTTCGCGATAGCTGTACCCCTCGCCCAAGGTGACAATTAGGCTGCCATCCGGTAACCAGGCCAGCCGCCCGCCAAAATGTGCCTTCCCTTTTTTGTCCGGCCAACAGCGGAAAATTTCATGGGCTTCGGTCAGTTGGTTATCGATAAGACGCGCTCGCGCTACCGTCAGTCGGTTGGCCTGGCGATTGCCACTGGCGTAGGCAAAAAAAATGGTCTGATCCGTGAGGTAATCGGGAGAGGGGAGGACGCCAAAAAGTCCGGCTTGCCCTTCGTTATAGACCGTTGGAACTCCGCTGATCGGTGCAGAGAGGGACTTTAGACGCGGCGACCATATGCGCAATCGTCCCGGTCGTTCGCTGATGAGGGCGTTTCCATCGGGTAAAAACGCCAACGACCACGGATGTACCAGCCCCTCAGCCACAGTTTCAATCTTATACGGGACACTGGCTGGAGCGTCTTGGGCCGGTGCCCGACAGGGCAGGAGCAGAAGGAGGGGCGCCATCAGGCTGATGAACCACGTTGTCATTGCCATTTTCGTCATGTGCCCCTCCTTGATGATCAGTCTCTGCTCAGCTTGTTTTGTTACGTTTTAACCCTTTAAATATACCGCCGACAGCAACGGCGATAATAATCCAGAACTTTTTCAGTAACAGCAAAGCGGTGGCAATGAGACCCGTTTTAGCAATCACTTTTCCCGCCACCAGAGCACCCAGACCGTAAGCTGCTACTTTGTCGATATTCGGGTTAAAGTCACTGTAGCGTGCCCCATCATCGAAATTTGCCAGTGCCAACACCGAATCGAGTTCCGATTCGATCATCGCTTTTTGATCCATTCCGGCAATAAAATTGAGTACCAACACTCCTTTGCGGCCCAATACCCGGATGTTATAGTTTAAGGTGTTGATTTCCTGGTCACCGAATTTGATCTATTTGGCCCAATGCAGTTTATGCGAACTGGCATCATAGTAAGGCTGTGCTGCCCAGCCAACCAGTTCAATGGGCTCATATCCCTGAGCGATGCGCTCTTTACTTGATGCGTCAGCATCTTCTTTCATCTGGTCGAGTAATTCGGAATAATCGATGTCATCGGCGTCATCATCCGAAACATAGCCATCCTCTTCATACTGGATCGTTACCGCCCATGAAGAATCATCAAACGGGGTGATTTCACCGGGGAAAATCATCCCCAGAGTTTCCGTGCCGGGAGGATTGCCCCATACCTGAACCAGAACTTTTTCGGCATCCGCCGGTGGCAGATAATAGAAAGACTCCGGGATCTGCAGAGTGGCACCTGCTTCCGGGATTTCGATGGTCCCGGTTTGTCGATCCAGCGAATTCCACAGCTCGATGGCCCAAGCCATATATTCATCTTCTTCGGTGGTATTTTCACCACTTTCAGCATAGGCAAATGTCGAAAACAGCACAAGCAACAGGGTGGCGATCAGAACGCGGATTTTCATCTGGATTCCTTTGGTCTGTGGTTTATGGAGGATGTTATGCCGTGTGCACAATTTAAATAGAGTCGTGCTATTAAGGTTGGCTCATTTAATATACGGCTTAATTCCTGCCGGAACAAGATTAAAAATGGATGCCTGCGCTGCGCTTTAACGGGTCGGCAATGGCAGATTATGCTGGCGTAAGAACGAGAGCTTATCCCAGTAGCCACGTTGGAAGATAATTTGATCGTTGTGAATATGAAACAAGCCGCAGCCGCGGAGGCCACGAGGATCCTTCCATTCCAGAATAGCCCACTCTCCATCTTCGAAAACCTGTTCGACAAGGCAGATCATTTCGGCATGAAAAAATTCCCGCTCGAACATCTGGCGGATATTTTCTCTGCCTTCAACCGGGCGTTCGGCAACCTGGTGGTTGACGGCATTATCGCTGTAGAATTGTGCCAATTCGTCGGCGTTGCCGCGATTGAAAGCCGCAACCCACTGTAAAACAAGTTGTTTAGGGGACATAGGTCATCCTTTTAAGCGGTGCCAGGTGTGCGCAATGTTTCATGACATCAGAAACAATCTGCAACGTATTCAATCATTGTTCAAGAACGATGAGTTCTCCCGCCCCAGAGT